>NZ_RAVZ01000172.1 GCF_003611635.1 Corallococcus terminator
CAGCCCATGGCCCCTCCCCCCTCCACCGTCGAGATCGTCACCTGGCGGGAAGCCTTCCGCGCGGACTTCGAGCGGCTCAACCGGCAGTGGATTGAAAAGGACTTCCGCATCGAGGGCTCGGACCTGGCCTCGCTCACGAATCCGCACGGGACCTTCGTGGCCCCGGGCGGTGAGGTGCTCTTCGCCCTCGTGGACGGACGGGTGCTGGGCACGTGCGCGCTGCGCAAGGCGGACGGCGACACGTATGAGCTGTGCAAGATGGCGGTGTCCCCGGAGGCGAGGGGCCGGGACCTGGGCGACGCGTTGATGCGCGCCGCGCTGACCACGGCCCGGGAGCGCGGTGCCCGGCGGATGTACCTGGTGACGAACAGCGCGCTGGCACCCGCGCTGGGCCTGTACCGCAAGCACGGCTTCGTCACCACGCGCAGCGGCCCGGAGCTGGCGGCCGCGACAGGCTATTCGCGCGCGGACGTGGAGATGTTCGTCAACCTGTGAAGCCATGAAGAAGCGCCGCGTTCCTTGATGGGAGCGTGGCGCCTTTCGTGCGGATTCTGCCCTGACTACTTCGTGTGCACCGTGACGCCAGCGGACAGGCCGGCGCGCAGGGTCAGTCCTTCGGGCGGGTGCACCCAGGTGATGCGTACGGGCACGCGCTGCACCACTTTTGGCGGGCACGCGGTGAGCCCGACGGCGGCGGTGTACCGCGCCACGAAGTACGCGGTGATGGCCATCTCCGAAGGGCTGCGCCAGGGAAGTGGGCGCGGACATCCGCGTGACGGTGATTTCGCCAGGGGTCACCACGTCGGAGCTGGCGGAGAGCATCAGCGACCCGAACGCGCGGGCCTACATGCGCGAGTCCCGCAGGGACGCGATTCCGGCGGAGGCCGTTGCCCGGTCCATCGCGTATGCCATCAGCCAGCCCGCAGACGTGGAAGTGAGTGAGATCATCATCCGCCCCACGTCGAGTCCGTACTGAGCGGGGATTGGCGGGGTATCAGACGTCGCATAGAGTGAGCGCCCTCCTGAGGGGGAGCCCATTCAATGCCGACGTTGAAACGCCCGCTGTCTGCCTTCATGCTCGGTGCCTGCCTGTTCGCGCTGGGCGCCTGTGATTCCAAGGACGACCCCGCCCCTGACGCGGGCACCGACGCCGGGATCAGGTCTGACCCGGATGCGGGCCTCCCGGAGTACACAGCGCTGACGCCTTCGGAGGAGAGCCATACCCTTGCGTGGAGTGGCCAGCCAGTGTCGGGCCGGTTCGCGTTCATCGCCCGGGCCGGGCGCCACTACGACTTCATCGCGGAAGGCCGGCGGAGTTCCTACAGCCTGACCCTGCATGCCGCCGCGGGATACGTGGTCGACCAGGGCGAGCCCACGACGAACACCCCCTTCACCTGGCACTGGTCAGGGCTCAAGGAAGGGGAGGTCTATACCGTGGATGTCTCGCTGTCCCCGCTCCAGGGAAAGGAACCGCTGGTCTTCCGCTTCGTGGACCAGGGGATGGATGACCACGGGGATCTGCCTAGCATGGCGACCTTATGGCATCCCTCGGAGAAGATCCTGACGGGGCGGGGTGGGCATCCCGGTGCGCGGGATGTGTTTGCCTTCAATGCCATCTACAACCATGTCTACGTCATCGACTGCACCTTCCCGACCTACGACTGGCGGCTGTACTTCCTCGACTTCAAGGGGGGGATTCACAGCCTCGTGGACAGTGCCTCATTCGCGCAGACACAGGTCTCCACGGCCTACAAGTTCACCGATCCCTGGGTGCAGTACGTTTCCATCCAGGACTTGAACCCGGCTCCGTCCTCCGCGATGTACAGCTGCGTATTGAAGGACAAGGGCCGGGAGGAGCATGGAGACACAGCGGCATCGGCGACCACGCTGCTCCAGGGAACGTCGTCCGTGCAGGGGAAAATTGACTTCGTCGGCGACATTGACGGCTTCAACCTTGGCGTCCTGCCCGGACACTTCTACCGGGCGTCGTGCATCCCGGAAGGCCCGGCGCCCTGCAACGTTGATGCGGGACGTGAACTCGACCCGATTCAGTCGAAGATGATCTTCAAGGCGTTGACGCCCTATTTCTACGGCTTGCGGGTGCAGGGTGATCGCGTTGTCCCGGCACAGTGGGTGGATCTGCCCTACACCCTCCAGTTCGAAGACCTGGGCGCGGACGACCATGGCGACACACGGGCCACGGCGACGCCGCTCACGGGACCGGCACAGACCGTCCAGGGCCACGTCACCGACCTCATCGACCCCGACGTCTTCTCCTTCCAGGCCGTCGAGGGACAGCGCTACCAGGTCAGTTCAGAGTGGCGAGAGGAGCAGGGCCAGATCTCCTCCAGCATCCGCGATGAAATGGGCAGCTCCGTGACGGCGCCCCGCACGCATGTCGGCTCGCGCTGGGTCCAGGACTTCACGGCCCCGAAGACGGGGACCTACTTCATCGAACTCCTCGCGGACGTCGAAGCGAACCTGGGAGACTATACCTTCCAGTTCGAAGCGCTGGCCCCCTGAAAGTCCGTCCATCTCCACGCTGAAACAATCACTGTCTGCCCTCATGCTCGGTGCCTGTCTGTTCACGCTGGGCGCTTGTGAGTCAGCTCCACGCCTGATGCGAGCCGGGCCTGGACGCCGGGAGCGATGCCGGTTCCAGCCCGGATGCGGGCTTGGGCGCCGGTTCGACCGAGCCGCCGCCCCTCATCCCGGAGGGCCATACGCTGCTGACGCCCTCGCCGGAGAGTCAGACCGTTGCCTGGAACGGGGCGGTGATGTCGCTGCGGTTCGCCTTCGTGGCCGCAAGCACGGCTTCGTCACCACGCGCAGCGGCCCGGAGCTGGCGGCCGCGACGGGCTATTCGCGCGCGGACGTGGAGATGTTCGTCGACCTGTGAGGTCATGAAAAAGCGCCGCACCCCTGGACGGAGCGCGGCGCCCTTCTCGTGAGGCTTCGACTACTTCGTGTGCACCGTGACGCCAGCGGACAGGCCGGCGCGCAGGGTCAGTCCTTCAGGCGGGTGCACCCAGGTGATGCGCACGGGCACGCGCTGCACCACCTTCACGAAGTTGCCGGACGCGTTGTCCGGAGGCAGTAGCGAGAAGCGCGAACCGGTGCCGCCGGACAGGCTCTCCACCCGGCCCTCCAGCTTCTCGCCGGAGAAGGCATCCAGCTCCACCTCCACGCGCTGGCCCGCGTGCATGTGGCCTACCTGCGTCTCCTTGAAGTTGGCCACCACGTAGGTGGTGAGCGGCACCAGCTCCGCCACCGCCTGCCCGGGGGTGAGCAATTGTCCCGCGTGCACGGACAGCTTGGACACCTGACCGTCCGCTGGGGCGACGATGCGCGTGTCCTCCAACTGGAGCTTCGCCTGGTCGAGCGCCGCCTCCGCGCCCTTTACCCGCGCGTGCGCCAGCGACGCATTGGCCTGGGCGGCGGCGATCTTCTCGTCGATGGGAGCGCTCACGTCCAACTGGCCCCGAGCCTCCGCGACCTTGCTCTCCGCGGTGCGCCGGCCTTCCTCCGCCAGGGTGAGCTGCGCGCGGGCCCCTTCCAGCGCGGCCTGCGCGGTCTCGTTGCCTGTCTGCGCATCATCGAGCGCGCTCTGCGCCACGACGTTCTGCTCGCGCAGGTTCTTCGCCCGCTCCAGGTCCAGCGCCGCCTTGCGGGCCTGCGCTTCGGCCCGGGTGACCGCCGCGCGAGCAGAGGCCACCTGCGCCTGGGCACTGCCCACCGCGGAGTTGCTGGTGATGACGAGCGCCTTCGCGCTGGACAGGCCACCCTTCGCTCCGGCCGCCGCCACGGTGGCCTGCGCGTCCGCCGCCACGGCCTGGGCGCGCGCGGACTCCAGCTCCGCCTCCGCCTGCTTCACCCGGGCCTCGTAGGGACGCGCGTCGATCTGCAGGATGACGTCGCCCTGGTGCACGGTGGCGTTGTCCGCCACGGTCACCTTCACCACCGGGCCGGATACGCGCGCGGACAGGGGCACCACGTCCGCCTCCACCTGCGCGTCGTCGGTGGTCTCCTGCCCCGCGGTGAGCAGCTTGTAGCCGCCCAGGGACACCAGGATGACGGCCACCACGGCGCCCAGGATGAAGAAGCCCCGCTTGCCCCGCTTCGCCTGCGCCTCGGCGGAGGGCGCGGGCGCCGCTTCGGGGACGAGCTGGGGCGCGGTCGTTGTCGTTGCCATGGCTTAGATCTCCACGTCGATGTGGGGCTTCTCGTGAGAGCCCCCGCCGCTGGGAGCGGCCTTGAGGAAGTAGATGAGCGGCAGCACCACCACGAACATCAGCGCCGCGAGGACGAACAGCTTGTCGAAGGCGAGCACCATGGCTTGCCGGTACACCGAACCCGCCATCATCTGGAGGCTCGCCACCTTCGCGCCGGCGGCATCCAGGCCGTGCTGCATGAGCCCCTGCTGGGTCGCCGCCATGCGGCCCGCGACCTCCCACCGCTCCGGGTTCAGGTGCGCCGCGATGGAGGCCTTGGCTGTCACCGTGTAGCGCGACAGCAGCGTGGTGAAGATGGCCAGGCCCATGGAGCCGCCAATCTGACGCAGCAGCGAATTGAGGCCGGTGGCGTCCGCCATGCGCTCGCGCGGGATGTTGGCGAGCGCCGTGGCGCTGAGCGGCACGAACATCAGGCTGAAGCCCACGCCCTGCAGCGCGATGGCGCTGATGATGTTCCCGGAGCCCGTGGCGAGCGAGAAGTGGCTCATCTCGAAGGCGCCCAGGCCCGCGAACACGATGCCCGCGGCCACCAGCACCCGCGCCGGCACCTTGCCGTACAGCCGCCCGACGAAGGGCATCATCACCAGCATCACCAGCGTGCGGGGCATCAGCGCGAACCCGGACTGCGTGGCGGTGAAGCCCAGCAGTTCCTGCATGAACACCGGCAGGAGGAACATGCTGGCCATGAGCACCGCGAACACCAGCGCGCTGAGCAGCGTGCCGGACGCGAACACCGGATCCTTGAAGAGGCGCAGGTTCACCGCGGGCGCCACCGCCGTCAGCTCGCGGATGACGAACGCGATGAGGCACGTCGCCGCGAACAGCGCGCAGATGACGATGACGGGGGACTCGAACCAGTCATCCGCCTGCCCCTCCTCCAGGAAGTACTGGAGCGATGCGAGCCCCATGCACAGCAGCGTGATGCCGGACCAGTCCATGTGCTTGCGCTGGCGTTCGGCCTCCACGCGCGCGGTGGCGCGAAGCTGTTCGTCCTCCTGGACGAAGCGGGCCACCATGAAGAAGCCCAGGATGCCCACCGGCACGTTGATGAAGAAGATCCACGACCAGTGGAAGTTGTCGACGATGTAGCCGCCCAGCGTCGGTCCGATGGCCGGGCCCACCATGACGGCCATGGCGAAGATGGCCATCGCCGTGCCCTGCTCCTTGGGCGGGAACGTCTGGCGCAGGATGGCCTGTTCGGTGGGTTGGAGCGCGCCCGCGCCCAGGCCCTGGAGGAAGCGGAAGAGCACCAATGTCGGCAGGTTCCACGCGAAGCCGCAGAGGAACGAGCCCGCGACGAAGAGCACCAGACACGCCAGGTACACGCGCTTCTGGCCGAACAGGCGGCCCAGGAAGCCCGTGAGCGGCATCACCATCACCGTGGCGATGACGAAGCCAGTGGTGGCCCAGGTGATCTCCTGCACGGTGGCGCCCACGGCGCCGCGAATCTGGGGAAGCGCCACGTTGACGATGGACGAGTCGATGGCGCCCATCAGCGTGCCGAACGTCACCGACAACGTGACGAGCCACTTGTTCGGCAAGGCCTTGGGTGGGGTCGCCATGGCGCTAGACCTCGATTCCCTTCAGGAAGACGCGGAGGACTTCCTCCGCCCAGGCCGCGGCGGCAGGACTCGCGCGGTCGCCCTCGCGCAGGCGGTCCAACGCACCGCGCACCATGCCCACCAGGAGGGCCGGGTAGAACGCCCGGCCTTCCGCGCGCAGCTCCCCGGCCTTGATGCCCCGGTCGAGGATGGGCTCCAGGCGCCGGTTCAGCTCCGCGAGGACGCGGCTCTTGTTCTGGGTGCGGGCCGCATCCTCGGGAAGCTGCATCAGCAAGCGCACGAAGACGTCGTGCTCCGACACGTGGGCGAACACGGCCACTACGAAGGCGCGAAGCTGCACGCGGGCGGGCTGCCCCTCCACCTGGGCCAGCGAGGCATCCAGCCGCTCCAGCAACGCCTCCCGGCGCTTCGCCCGCAGCGCCTCCAGCAGCGCCGCGCGGTCCGTGAAGTGGTTGTAGAGCGTCCCCACCGACACGCCTGCCTGCTCGGCGATGGACTCCATCTTCGCCGCGTGCAGGCCCT
This sequence comes from Corallococcus terminator, assembly GCF_003611635.1. Taxonomy (GTDB): domain Bacteria; phylum Myxococcota; class Myxococcia; order Myxococcales; family Myxococcaceae; genus Corallococcus; species Corallococcus terminator. The sequence continues at coordinate 6,317 of NZ_RAVZ01000172.1, forward strand.
CCCGCGCGAACACCGTCGCGGCCGCCGCCAGGATGGCATCGGCGGTGGCCTCTTTCAGGCGAGAGCGCAGCTTTTTGACGGGCGCCTCAGATTTTGAATCTCGATTCATTTCTTGAAGAGAGATTTAACCCTCTCCGTCCCGGAGTCAAATCAGGGTGGGCTGTGAGGGGGGAGGCCGCCTGACCGGGGCCTGGCTGGACGCTGGACGGGAGGCGGCCCGCCGAGGGGCGGACCACCTGCTGACCGTCAGTGAGTCAGGCCCGGGTGGAAGCGCAGGGCTTCCAACCGGGAAGAGGCGGCCCTTCGACTCAGGGCGTGAGCATGCCCAGCTTGGGTGCGGGCAGCTCCACGGACAGCTCCTGTGTGAGGCTCTCCGTGGCGTGGAAGCCCTTGCCGCTCACCTCTCCGGCACGGAACAGGGCCCAGCTCTGGAGGCCACGCTGGAACGTGCGCGTCATGTGCCACAGCTCCAGGCCGCTGTTGGCGACGAAGAGGTACAGCGTGCGCTTGGGGTTCCAGGGGTTGGGCAGCGCCACCGCGAGGCCATCATCCGCGCGGCCGTACGTCTTGCCCTGCCAGCGGAAGTAGCGCCGGCCCAGCTCCACCGGCAGCTTCTTCTCCGCCTGGAGCCGCGCGAGCAGCCCGTTGTCCTCCGCGCCACCGAACACCACGAGGTCGCGATCCGCGAGCTCCGCGTCCGTCACCTCCGCGTCTGGCTTGAGCGGGGCCAGCTTCTCCGGCGACGCGTCCGCCAACTGCTCGCGGTAGTTCAGCGCCAGCGTGCGCATGGACTCCACCTGGCGCGCGGAGCCGTACACGAAGAGCAGCTTCTCCCAGTCGTCCAGCGTGTTGGCCAGGGTCTGGTAGCGCTCGCGGGCCACGGGGATGTCACTGCCCACGTTGAACACCACGCGCACCGGCTTGTCCGCGACCTTCACGGTGAAGGTGTCACTGCCGCCCTTCACCTCCACGCGCTCCAACGTGGAGCCCTTCTCCGTCTGCACCTCCACCAGCGTGACGAACTGCCAGGGCTTGCCGGACTGCTCCACCTTCAGCGTCACCTCGTAGCCCTCCTTCGCCTTCTGGGCGCGAGAGGTGAGGCGCGGCGCGGGCAGGCCCTCCCGGGCCACCCACTGGTTCACCAGCGGTGCCACGTCCCGGCCCGCCGCCTCCGACGCCGTCTTGATGAAGTCCTGGGTGGACAGCTTCTTGTTCGCGAATCTCCCGTGCACCGCCGCCATCACCTGCGCGAACTTCGCGTTGCCCAGCGTCAGCCGAAGCTGGTGCAGGAGGTACGTGCCCTTGATGCGAGGCACCGCGTACTGGCCGTAACGCCCGTAGTCGGTGCGCGCGGCCGTGGGCACCACGTCCCCTTCGCGCGAGGACACATAGAGGTAGCGGGCATTGAGCTCCGCGAGCGCGTCGCGCTGCTGCTCGAAGGCCTTGCCCAGCGCGTCGTCCCCTTCCGGCAGTTCCTTGAGCTGGGTCCAGTACGCGGCCGAACCACTGACGAACCAGTTGTCCCCATCCGTGGCGGGGAACACGGTGTTGGCCCACAGCTTCTTCTCGTCGAAGGAGAGCGCGTCCTTCACGCGGGCGAAGTCCTTCTTGGGCTTCTCCACCTTGGGCTCGGGCTTCTGCTTCGCCTTCGCGGCCTTGAGCTTGTCCGCCACGTAGATGGGGCTGAAGGCGGTGTAGCCCAGCGACAGGTGCGGCGTGGCGCCCGGCAGGTCCGGTATCCAGCGGCTGCCCACCATCTTCTCGCGCAGCGTCGTCTTGCCGAAGTGCGCCAGGAACATCAGCTTCTCCGTCATCTCCGACGTGGTGACCTTGCCGTCACACGCATGGGGACGGTTGATGGGGCTCGTGGCGAGCATCCGCGTGGCGCTCTCCACGTCGAAGCCGGCCTTGCCGTACCGGGCATAGGCCTCCTGGAAGGCGATGTCGCGGTTCCAGGTGTTGAAGGCCAGGTCCACCGGGGCGTTGCTCGCGTTGGGCACGGACTCCTTGCGCACCTCCGGGTCGCGGTTGTTGTTGTTGGCCCAGATGAAGTCCTTGAGGTTTCCGGGCGTGTCGGCCTGCTTGCCCTTGCTCCCGGTGCGCCACAGGCGCGTCTTGTTCGTGCCGAGCAGCAGGCACGCGCCCTCATCCGTCTTGGTGTCCGCCAGCGTCCAGTCGTTGGTGTAGAGGCCGTTGTTGCGGTCCTTGAGGATGCGCTCCACGTCGTCGATGGACGACGCGTACTGCGCGGCCCGGCGGATGCGGTTGCTCTGCGGGGTGCCGTCGATGTTGAAGGGCGTCTGGCCCACGGTCGTCTCACCAATGACGATGCCCGCGTCGTTGAGGAACCAGTCCGCGCCGCTGTGGATGCCGCCCGGGAAGGTCTGCATCACGAAGCGGTGGCCCTTCGTCGGCTGCACGTCCAGCACCACGTCCCAGTGGACGCCGGTGTAGCCGTTCCACATGAAGATCTGCCCCATGACGACGCGGCCGTCCTTCGTCGCGGACTTCGTGGCGACGAACGACGAGCAGTGGTCACCCTCCCCCGCCCGGCCGTTCTCGTCCTCGCCCTTGAGGAAGGTGCGCCCGGACAGCGGGGACGCCGTCACCCGGTTGGCGTCCTCCAACTGGCCCAGGTCCACCGCCGAGTTGAGCGCGACGATGTCCAGCACATCCAGGTCGCGCTCCTTCGCATCCGGGCCCTTGAACTTCGCGCCGGCCACGTTCGCGCCGTCCGCGATGCCCTTCATCTCCTCCAGGAACTCCGGGTCGAAGCGGCGCAGGAAGAGCGAGTCCGCCAGCAGGCGCACCTGCGCCCAGCCCTTCGCGGCGTCCGCCTTGTCCTTCTGGATGCCCAGCTTCTCGATGTAGCGGACGATCTCCTGCGACACGAGCTCGCCGAACTGCCGGCCGCGCTCGTAGGGCTCGCCCTCGATGTGCACGTACACCCAGCCGCCGTCGTCATACCGGAAGCCCTTGCCAGCCCAGCGCACGCTCTCCATGGGGACGTACGCGGTGATGTCATCCACCTCCTCCAGCTTCACGTCGTCGAACCACGCGGTGCCGGTGGCCTTGCCGTTGTGGCCCAGGTGCGCCTGTACGCGGTCGGTGGACTGGGTGGCGAAGAACATCACCTGCACCCGGCCGCTGGCATCCGCGCCCTGGGGTGGCGAGCAGTTGGTGAAGGGGAAGCTCTGCATGGACAGACACGCGCCCAGCGCCGTGGGGTAGCGCGCCTGCGCATCCGCCTGCACGCCCTTCGTGCGCACCCACGCGCTCAGCCGGTAGAGCCGGCCCACCTGGAGCTTCACTGGCTCCGACTGCACGGTGGTCTCCGCGCCGCCCTGGGGACTTTCGATGACGAGCCCGCGGCTGCCTTCCGCCTTCGCGTCGGTGCTGGTGGACACCTTGCCCTGGCCGGATGAGGACCAGCCCTTCGGGAGGCCCGCGCTCGCGGTGGCTTCGAAGCCGGCGTTGGGGACGGAGATGGGCGCGGGGGCCGCCCACGCGGGGGCCGCGGCGCAGGCCAGCAACGTGGCGCCAAGCAGATGGGAGCGTTTCCACATCAGTCGGAGGTGGGGCATGGCTTGCTCATCTCGCACTGGGAATGGGGAAGTGGGGCGCGGCATCCTGTCATGCCGACCGCGAGCGTGCAGGCGGTGAATGACTCGCACCTGCCTGGCTGGCGTGGTAGAGGGCGCATGTCGCACGCCACCTGACGTCTCCGATGGCGGTCTCCCCCGTTCGCGGGCCGGACCGTAGGACGTCTCGGGTGGCGCTTGTTGTCGGCCCAGGGCCTCCCGACCTCCATCCATGGCCGTCGGGGTACACCCGCCGTGACAACGACTCCCAGTAAGTCCGCGCTGCTTCACGACACCATCCAGCACATCGACATCAAGGCGTTCGACGTGCGCCCGGTGGTCCAGGCCATGGGCCACATGGCCTTCCAGGCGCGCAACCTGAGCCGCGCCGCCACGCTCTATGACGCCATGCTCCGTGACGAGAAGTGCGGGGTCATCCTCTGCCTCGCCGGCAGCCTGTTCTCCGCTGGGCTGAAGCAGGTGGTGGTGGACATGGTGCGTCACCGGATGGTGGACGCCATCGTCTCCACCGGAGCGCTCATCGTGGACCAGGACTTCTTCGAGGCCCTGGGCTTCCACCACTACAAGGGCCGGGCGGACGCGGACGACAACGCGCTGCGCGAGCTGAGCATCGACCGCATCTACGACACGTACATCGACGAGGACCAGCTTCGCGTGTGCGACGCGACCATCGCGGCCATCGCCGCGGAGCTGGAGCCCCGGCCGTACTCCTCGCGCGAGTTCATCACCGAGATGGGCCGCTACCTGGAGACGCACGCGAAGACGCAGGACAGCGTGGTGCTGGCGGCACACCGAGCGGGCGTGCCCATCTTCTGCCCGGCGTTCAGCGACTGCTCCGCGGGCTTCGGGCTGGTGCACCACCAGTGGCACCGGACGGGGAAGCCTCAGGTGTCCATCGACAGCGCGAGGGACTTCCTGGAGCTGACGAAGTGCCGGCTGGCGATGGAGGACTCCGGCCTCTTCATGGTGGGCGGCGGCGTGCCGAAGAACTTCGCCCAGGACATCGTGGTGGCCGCGGACTTCGTGGACCGGCCGGTGTCCATGCACAAGTACGCGGTGCAGCTCACCGTGGCGGACGAGCGCGACGGCGCGCTGTCGGGGTCCACGCTGCGCGAGGCCAGTAGCTGGGGCAAGGTGTCCACCGTGCACGAACAGATGGTGTACGGCGAGGCCACGGTGACGATGCCGCTGGTGGTGGGCGCCGCCTTCCATGAGCGCGGCTGGACGCACCGGCCGGAGCGCCGGCTCGTGGACGCCTGCCGGTAGCGGTTTCGCGGGGTCCCGCGCTCCGGGTGGCCGGGGCGCGGGAGCCCTTCCGAATTCAAGAGCAAGACGCGGAGTGCTGGCCTGGAGCGCCGGGGTTAGTTTCCTGGCGTGGTCATGAGGACCGCTGGGAGGCAACGCACGTGAAGACGAAGGTGGAAGCCCTCGCGGCGGTGACACAGGGCGACCCGCGCTGGCCCTCGGTCGTGGCACGGGATGCGGGCGCGGATGGACGCTTCTTCTATTCCGTGAAGACGACGGGCGTGTACTGCCGTCCGTCCTGCGGGGCCCGGACGCCCCGGCCGGAGAATGTCGGCTTCCACGCGACGACCGCCGAGGCGGAACAGGCGGGGTTCCGGGCGTGCAAGCGCTGCAAGCCGGGCCAGCCGTCGCTCGCTTCACGGCACGCGGATCAGGTGGCCGAGCTGTGCCGCTTCATCCAGGGAGCGGAGCAACCCCCGAGCCTGGAGGAGCTGTCGGAGCGCGCGGGCCTGAGCCCCCATCACCTCCACCGCGTCTTCAAGGCCGTCACCGGGCTGACGCCCAAGGCCTACGCTGCGGCGCACCGGGCTGAACGGATCCGCACCGGCCTCACGCGGCGCGGCTCCGTCACCGAAGCCATCTACGACGCCGGCTTCAATTCCAGCGGTCGCTTCTACGAAACCTCCAGCCAGGTCCTGGGCATGACTCCGACGAACTTCCGCGCCGGTGGCGCGAACACTGAAATCCGTTTCGCTGTCGCTGAATGCACCCTGGGCCCCATCCTCGTGGCCGCGAGCGACCGGGGCGTGTGCGCCATCCTGATGGGAGAGGACCCCGACGCGCTGGCGAAGGACCTCCAGGACCGCTTCCCCCAGGCGACGCTGGTGGGAGGCGATACAGAGTTCGAACAACTGGTGGCGAAGGTGGTGGGCTTCGTGGAGGCCCCCCGCGTGGGATTGGACCTGCCCCTGGATGTGCGCGGCACGGCGTTCCAGCAACGCGTGTGGCAAGCGCTGCGGGAGATTCCGGCGGGCACGACGGCCAGCTACACGGACATCGCGGAGCGCATCGGCTCACCGAAGTCGGTCCGCGCGGTGGCGCAGGCGTGCGGCGCGAATGCGATTGCCGTGGCGATTCCCTGCCACCGGGTGGTGCGCAACGACGGAGCCCTGTCCGGGTACCGCTGGGGAGTGGAGCGCAAGCGCGCACTGCTGGACCGCGAGGCGAGCCGATGAGGGCCCGGGCACTCATGGCTCCCCCGGTGGATGGGATTGCGGCCCGGGTGGGCGCGGTGGATTGGGGCGCGGTGGAGAAGGAGCTGGATGCACGGGGCTGCGCGACCGTGGAGCGGCTGCTCGCCCCCGAGGAATGCGAGGCACTGGCGCTGCTGTACGACGTGGAGGATGCGTTCCGAAGCCGGGTGGTGATGGCGCGTCACGGATTCGGGCGGGGGGAATACCAATACTTCGACTACCCGCTACCAGAGGTGGTGTCGGAGCTGCGGACGGCGCTGTACCCACGGCTCGCGCCCATCGCGAACCGCTGGAACACAGCGATGGGCATCGACGTGCGGTATCCGGAAGCACACGCGGAGTTCCTCGCGCGCTGTCACGCGGCGGGACAGGTGCGGCCCACGCCATTGCTGTTGCGCTACGGCCCGGAGGACTACAACTGCCTGCACCAGGACCTGTACGGGGAGCATGTCTTCCCGCTCCAGGTGGCCTTCCTGCTGTCGGAGCCGGGACGGGACTTCGCGGGCGGGGAGTTCGTGCTGTCGGAGCAGCGGCCCCGGATGCAGTCACGGCCGGAGGTGGTTCCGCTGCGGCAGGGAGACGCGGTCGTCTTCGCGGTGCATCACCGCCCGGTGCAGGGCACGCGGGGCACCTACCGCGTCAACCTCCGGCACGGCGTCAGCCGGGTGCGTTCGGGGCAAAGACATACCGCGGGCATCATCTTCCACGACGCGACCTGAGGCGCCGTGCGACACGGGTTCGAATCCCCCCACGCCACAGACCGCGCCTGGTGACTGGAGACATCAGGGAATGACGGCGGTCATCAGGCCGCGCCGCGGGGAGCCGCGTTGGCGCGCATCCAAGCCGAGGAAGATCAATGGATTGCGCGTTCCCCCAGGCCTCCAGGGCCCTGGCACGCCCGCTGCTATGGGTGGACTCAACGCTGAACGCGGTAACCACCCTCTTCTTCCGAAACGAGTTCCCCCATGAAGATCTCCTCCGCTCGCGGCTCCTCCACCAACGCCATCCGCCGTCCCCCCGCGCAGGACCTCCCGTCTTCCAAGCCGAACTCGCCCAACGCCCCCCAGAAGCCGGACTCCAAGCTCTCCTCTCCCAACTCGCCCAACGCCCCCCAGAAGCCGGACTCCAAGCTCTCTTCTCCCAACTCGCCCAACGCCCCCCAGAAGCCGGACTCCAAGCTCTCTTCTCCCAACGCTCCGAACGGCCCCCAGAAGCCGGACTCCAGGTTCTCCAAGTCCTCGCTGCTCGACACCGCCACCCAGTTGCCTGACGCCATGCTCTCCGCGTCCTCGCTGATCAACGGCGTCCAGTCGCCTGGCGCCATGCTCTCCGCGCCCTCGCTGCCTGGCGGCGCCCAGCAGTCTGACGCCAAGCTCTCCTCGCCCATGATGCAGTCGCTCCAGACGGACGGTTTCTCCGCCAGCGGCTCCAGCAAGACCGAGAGCATCGGCAAGCTGCTGGAGGGCATCACCTCCGTGATCAGCAGCATCACGGAGCTGGTGCAGGCCGCCACCCAGGGCGTGCAGGCGGTCTCCCAGGGCGTGCAGGGCGTGGCCCAGGGCGTGACGGGCGTCGTCGGCGCCGTTGGCACCGCGGGCAGCTCGCTGCTCGGTGGCGCGCTCGGGCAGGCCCACTCGGATCCGACGGCCGGCATGAGCCAGGCCCCCACCATCGAGTAATCCGACGGCGCCCCGCTTCGGATGAATCAAGAAGCCCCTTTTCAGCACGGGCCGGAAAGGGGCCCCCTGTGTCAGGGAAGTTGTCGCCTCGGCTGAGCGGCCGGGATGACCACGCCTTGGGGGCGAGAGCAGGCAGGATGCAGTGCCGTACACGGATGGATTCAAGGCGCAGTTGGTGAAGCGGATGGTGGGCCCGGGCGCGGTGAGTGCCGCAGCGTTGGCCCGCTAGGTGGGTGTGTCGCAGCCGACGTTGTCGCAGTGGTTGCGGGAGGCGAATAAGACTTCCTTTCATAACCAGCGAGGGAGTCTGCGCTGAAGTACGACGCAGCAACCGAGCTGCAGGAGCGCCAGGTGCAGGTCGGCTCGGCGCTCCTCTAGGATGCGCAGGCGCTTGAGGTGGTGCAACCAGGGCGGGCTGCTCTCCACCACCCAGCGGTGGCGTCCCAACTTCTGGCTCGACTCGACTCCTTTGCGCGCGATGCGCGGTTTGATGCGCCGCTCGCATAGCCTGCGGCGGATGACGGCTTAGAGGGTGTTGTCGAACCCTCATGCAGGAGCGAGCCGACGCAGCAGGAGGGCCGTCATCGCTAACCAGATGAAGGCCTCACTGGATGCGGGCTTCTGCTCATAATCCTTGCTGAGGCGGCGAAAGAGATTGAGCCAGCCAAAGGTGCGCTCCACCACCCAGCGGCGCGCGACCAGCATGAAACCGCGAGGAAACGGTGGGCGCTCGATCTCGGGAGGCAAACCATACCAGCGTTGCCGCACCTCATTGGGCCGGCGAACGACTTCCACGTCCCAGCCGAACTTCTCCTCCAGCCAGCACTTGCACCGGCCCGTATAGCCCGAATCCACCCAGAGCTTGCGCAGGCGAGGGAAGCCCTCTCTGGACTTGCCGCCAAGAAGAAGCTGCGCGCCGTCTCGGTCTTGAACGCTGGCTGGGTGGACACGCAGCGCGTGGACAAGACCTTCGGTGTCTACCAGCAGGTGTCGCTTCCTGCCTTTCACCTTCTTGCCGCCGTCGTACCCCCTGGGCCCCCTTTTTCCGTCGTCTTCACCGTCTGGCTGTCCAGCGCGCCTGCGCTGGGGTGCGCGTCGCGCCCCAAGCGGTGACGTGTTTCCGTGCGGAGCACCGCGTGGATGTGCTCCAGCAAGCCTGCGTCACGCCACCGCCGGAAGCAGCTGTACACCGTGTCCCACGAGGGGAAGTCATGAGGCAGCATTCGCCAGGAGATTGCTCCTCGCGTGACGTACAGCAGGGCATCGAGAATGCGCCGACGCGGGTGAAGGGGCGGGCGGCCGCCCCGTCGGTAGAACTCCTCCAGTAATGGTTCCACCAGCGCCCACTGCAGATCCGTGAGGTCCGACGGGTAGCTCTTCCCCATGTACCTACGCTGCTCACCGCCCCGGGGTTCGACAACACCCTCTAAGCTTGATGCCCGCACTGCGGACACCAAAGATGGTTGGGATTGAAAGGGTGCGCGCTCGAGGGCGTGAGCCGAAAGGCGGCACCGCACTTGGTGCACCTGCAGCGTAGTTCCTCGGTCGTCAGAGAGTGACTGTTGTCCCACTCGAGCATAGTCCCAGACCCGCGTTGCTTTGCGACTCGACATGCTTCTTCGGCACGTGCAAGGCACAGCTTAGGGCCGTCTATCCCTATCGTTGTCCACCCGAAGCTCATCTTGATGTCAATCTTGATGTCTTTGTGAAAAAAGACGTTCGACCGAAATGTCCCGGAAAGCGCTTCTCCCACTTCAATAACATGCTCTTTCTGGCAAACAATGACGAACTCGTCTCCGCTTTGACGAAAGGCCTCGGCCTTGAAAGACTCAAGTGTCACTGAGAGCAGTTTTCCCGCACGTTCAATAGTGGCATCACCTGCCGCATGCCCGTGGCGGTCATTCACGAGCTTGAATCCGTTGAGGTCGCCGAAGACCACGACGTATTCATCTTCGCCGTCCCCAAGACCATCGAGGCGCTGAGCAAGCGCTGCGCCGTTTCGCAAGATCGTCTTGTCGTCCATTAGTGCAGCTAGGCGGACCTCCTCCAGCGATGCACGTAGGTCATCAATTGCTCGAGTAAGTCGCACGTCACGCTCCGTGACTACGCACGGCTTCGAAGAAGCCGACCAGGACAGTACGATTCGTCTGAGTGAAGTCGGTCGTTCTCAAGCATTAGTCCGCAACGGTTTGCGATGAGAAGATCGCGGAGGGCGTGTTCTTTTGCGCGCGGATTATAGGCCAATAGAACGCGGTGCCGTTCCAACCCAGTTTTTTAAGGCCTTCCTGCCGAAGCAGGAAGAGAATGGGGTGGTTGATCGCATATTCTTTGGCGAGACGTCCCTCTGTCTTTTCAGAATCAGGCGTCTCAATGTAGGTTGCGTGGGAGCTGGTGCCTGCCATGCGCATGGATTCTCGTCCGTGCGACGCCCACAGAAGTACTTTCCCCTTTTTCTTGTCGTCGGGGTGGAGTCCGCTCAAGTAGCGCAAGGCGAGCTTGGCGGCTGTCCAGTCAAAGCTCGGTGCATCATCGTCGTCGCCGAACGACAGGGTCGGCTCGATGGCGCTTAGCAGACGCAGCGCGTCGTCCAGCGCCACGAGCGAAGGTTCATTGCGGTCGAATCCGCACAGTTGTTCAATCTCAGCGTCGAGGGCAGATACTACAGGGGCAATGGCATTTGCACCAGTGCGATACCCTGACTGAAACCCGATCGGAAGGAGCCGCTTAAAGGGGCGCAGTGTTTGCGTGGAGGAAAGAAGAATTTTGGAGGGACTGCACGGAACAATCGAGCCATCTCCGGCCTGTCGAATGAATTGCACCACGTTCGACCCCCCATCCGTCGCACCACTTAAAATGGCGTCTCGCAGGATTTGGTCGAACTCTTCCATCTGAAACATTGCGCGTCGTATTCCAGACGACGTGTAGAATCTCGTTACCGCAAGGTCGGGCCGCCGGTATCCGTACATTCGTGAGTGCTGGAGAACCGTGTCCTGTTGAAACTTGTTTGGGCGGCGTCCGTAGAAAAAACCGATAAGATTAGAAAGTGTGACGCCCCGGTCGAGTACCTGGCCTCCGACAAAAATATTCAACGGGCTTCGAAGCTTGAGCTGTCCTGAGTCATCAAGCAGGGACGCCACATCCTCATCAGAGTTCACTGTTGCGATCGTAATCTCGTCGCCTGTGAGGGCTTGTTTTACGGCACGCTGGGTGGCGTCCAGGGCGGGAATGGGTTTCCCATCGAGATTCAACGAGCGCGCGAGATCTTCGTACGCCGTCTGTGTGAGTAATGAGAAGACGCCGTTGTTCTGCTCTGCCACAGCGCGGAACGCATCGACAATCGAGTGCGTTAGAATGCTCTGCCAATCGTGCGAGGGTTTGCCTGCCTCGGAGTGGAGCAAGAATGAATAACGGAGCTTTTTAGGGCTGACACCGGCCGCCGCGCCATTGATGCGCTGGATGCACCCCCCGACAATGAAGGTGACCAGTGCGCCGCGATAACCCTCAACGGCTGACGAAGTAAGTACGTCCGTGAGCTTGACTGCGCGCCCATCATGCTTCTTAAGGCGCTCTAGCTCGGCGGCCGAAACGGTGCGATGCACCATTCCCTCTAGGGTTGCGTCGTCTTGCGCGTCCATCCCAAAGTATGTCTCACCGCCGACATAGGTTTTTGGGACGTGAACAAGCTCGGTGAAAGCGGGCCGTGTCGGTCTAAATTCCGCGACATTTGCAACTTCGATGTCGTCGGGCTGCAGATAGAGGGCGTATGGGGTTGCTGTAACTTGGAGAAAGGAAGTCTTCTCAAAATGCGAACGAAGGGCACTGACTTGGGCCGCAATTTTATTTGCATCAACGACACCGTCCCGTTTTGTGTAACCAACAGAAGCGTTGTCAGCTTCATCATCAACGATGAGGACTCTGCGCGATGACATCGCGGGACACTTCTCGCTAACAAGCGTAGAAAGGCGCCTGAGATTGTCAGATTGCTTTTTGGCGACAAAGATGAGTTTGGAATTGAGTTCCCATGTGGTGAACGAGTCCGGCGATTTCATGATGTCGTAAATCGCAACGTCCTCGTTCTCTAGAAATGGGCGGAACTCATTCCGCAGTCGTTTTATGGTCTGATCTATTAGTGCCGTGGAGTTCTTGCTCAATACGATTGCGATGTCGTAGCCATTGTCGAAAGCGAGAGCGATCACGCTTATGAATGTTCTTGTCTTTCCGCTCTGCACTTTTCCAAGCAGAATTCCAGGATGGGCGGATGAGGTACCAGTCGTCAGAAGCCTAGAGACGGTCCGCTCGGCACACGAAAAAGTCTCTGGTTCGAAGCTGGGGTTTATCGCGCGGTATTTTGGATAGAACGTGCCAGTGATATTCAACGACGTCATGACATCCTCGGCGGTGTGCTCGTTGACACCTGGGCCGCTCTAGTCTGCTAAACGCTGGAGATCGGACCGCATGGATTTCCCGAAACGAATTCGCTGCTACTGCCTAAGATTTGGTGTAACCCCCTGGCCATGTTGCGTAGTCATCGCATGTTGTGCACGAAATAGCCTGGCTGTGTCAACGAGTGCCGCGCGGATAGCGGATGCGGGTAAGTGGTTCAAGCGCCTCAGAAGCCGGCTCTTCCCACAGCGGCGGGGCCCAAGGAGGAGGAGCGCCGAGAGTCGGCGGAGACAGCAGCGGTGGACAGGGACGGACAGCGCCCGCGCCCACGGAGGCTCGATTGGGCGGGGCTGGGAGTAGCCCGGTTCCGTGGCTCTCCCGCACTTCGTGTGGACCGTAGGTTCAGACGGTGAGCAGCACTCGACGACGCAGTAGGTCGAAGTTGGCGCGGCCATACATCTGACGCTTGAGAAGCTTGAGCTGTCCGATTTGACTGGGGCAACTCCAGTCCTTCACCGCCTCGTACAGCACCGTCCTCTCCGGCCGCCTCCGCCGGTACGCCCACCCGCGCTCCTCCCCTGCCACACCTTGCCAGGGCACACGCTACTGTCCGCCTCCCACGGGGTTCTCGTGAGCCCTAACCCTCTTCAGGGAAGTCCGGTAAGGCGCAAGCCAGCGTGAAGGAAGAAGGCGGCGAGAACGTCGTGGCGGTGGCCCAGGCGCACGAATGAAGCGCGTGCCTGGGCGCGCAGCTCGACGACAGAGTCGGGCGTGGCATTGCGCAGCTCGGCCTTCACCACGCCGTTGCAGCCCTCCTCGGGATTGAGGTCTGGCGCGTAGCCTGGCAGCCGCTCAAGGCGGAAGTCCTCGGGGTTGCGGGCGACGAAGTCGAGCGTCTCGGCACTGTGGTGCTGGTTGAGGCCGTCCCACACGATGGTGAGAGGACGGCCCACCTTCCCGCGGAAGTAGCGCAGGGCCGCGATGATGTCCTGGCTGGTGAAGCTTCCCTCTCGGTGGCGCGAATACAGGCGCGCCGGCCTGCGGCCGTACGGGGCAACGAGGGCGACGAGGGCGACGATGCTGGAGACTTCGCGCCGCTTGTCACGACGGCGCAAGGTGGGCGGATGCCCGACGGGCGCCCAGGTAGACGCTACGCGGGCCCGAAACGAACTACCTGTCTCGTCCACGAAGGCAATGGCCCGCCCGCTTCTTCGAGCCCCCTTTTGATGCGGGGCCAGTCGCGCTTCAGCCATGCCTCCACCAACGCATCGTCACGCTCCTTGGCTCGCGTGCGGGGCTGCTGCGGACTCAAACCCAGCCGGTGAAGGCACTCGGCCAGGTAATTGGGGTGGTAGCGCACTGCGAACGTGCGGTGGATGAGGTGCGCCACTCGCGTCAGCGTCCAGCGCTCGGTAGGGAAACCGCAGGTGCGCGCCCCTGCCCCTACCAGCTCCGCCACCTGCCGCCATTCACCCGAACTCAACTTCGACGGCCGGCCCGTGCGCGGCCTCGCCTTCAACCCGCGTGGACTGCCGCCTGCCTCGTGCAGTCGCCGCACCCAACGACTGACGGAGGCCTCGCTGACACCCACTCGGCGCGCCACCTCCACCTGCGACAGGTGCCCCCGTCGCAGGAGTTGTCCGGCTGCAAGCCGCCGCTCCTCAAGCTGCTGCGCCGTCCAGTGCTTTGGCTGCCACGCCATGGACGCCACCTCTCCATGACGTAACCGGTAGCCCCTTACCCGACTTCCCTGAAGGGGGTTAGTACTACTCAGTCAGTTGCGTCGAGTCGAGGGGCATGATCTACGTCGAGGTCATGACCCCTGCACAGATGCGCAAGCTGGACAGAGAGCTGCGCGAGTACCTGGAGTCGATGGTGGAGGGGATGG
>NZ_RAVZ01000173.1 GCF_003611635.1 Corallococcus terminator
GGTCGTGCTCGGCATCGACGTGGGCACCTCCCACGCTCGCGTCGCGGTCTTCATCGACGGCGTCGCCACCCTCATCCCCATCCCCGGCACCGACGGCGCGGGCCTTCCCTCCGTCATCGCGATGGACAGCGACGGTGAGCTGCGAACCGGCCACGCCGCCCTCATCGAAGCCGCCCGCGATCCCCGCCGCGCCACGCTCGGCCTCAAGCGCCTGCTCGGCCTGCGCGCCCGCTCCCCGCACCTGCGCTGGCTCGGGCCACAGCTCCCCTTCCCCATCGCCACCGACCTTCGCGGCGACGCGGGCGTGGAGCTCGGGGGCCGCGTCGTGAGCCCCGCCCTCTTCACCACGCTGCTCCTGCGCGAACTGCACCAGGCCGCCACCGCGTTCCTCGGCCGCAAGGTGACGCGCGCCGTCCTCTGCGCGCCCTCGCACTTCACCGAACGCCAGCGCGCCGCCCTTCGCGACGCCGCCCTCGATGCCGGCCTCGACGTGCGCCGCGTGCTCACCAACAGCGCCGCCGCCGCGCTCGCGTACGCGCACGGCCGGGGCATGGCCCGAAAGCGCGTCCTCGTCGTGGACCTGGGCGGCGGCGGGCTGGAGGTCTGCGTGGTGCAGGTGACGGGCGACGACCTGGAGGTCATCACCACCGGCGGCGACCCCACCCTGGGCGGCATGGACTTCGATGCCCGCATCGCCGAAGCGCTCGTCAGCGACCTCTCCGAACAGGGCCATCCCCGCCCTGAACACCCGCTCGACTGGCTCCCCCTGCGCGCCATCGCCGAAGCCACCAAGGAGACCCTCTCCACCCAGGACTCCGTGAACGTCGTGCTGCCCTCCGGCCGCGGACCCACCCTCGACCGCGAGCGCATGGAAGCCCTCACCGCCGACCTCGCCCAGCGCGTCGTCGCCGTCACCCGCGACGTGCTCGAATCCAACGCCCTGTCCCCGCAGGGCCTGGACGCCGTGGTGCTCGTGGGCGGACAGGGCCGCTCGCCCCTCGTGCGCCGCCGCCTGGAAGAGAGCCTGGGCGTGCCCGTGCGCGAGGACGTGGACGCGCGCAGCGCCGGGGTGCGCGGCGCCGCGATGCTCGGCCACGCGCTGCTGCTCGCGGAGGTCGGCAAGCCCGCCGCCAGCGTCTCCGAGGTCCTCACCTCCCCCATCGGCATCGCCGAACACTCCGGCACCTTCCGCCGCGTGCTGGAGCGCAACACCCCGCTGCCCACCTCCAAGACGCTGGTGCTGCCCGTGGCCGCGCCCGGTCCGCTGGTGCTCGCCTTCTTCCAGGGCACCGCGCAGGCCTCCGCGGAGAACGAGTGGCTCGGCGCCCTCACCCTCACCGTGGAGCGCCCCGGCGAGGTGGAGGTGCACCTGGAGCTGTCCACCGACGGCACCCTGGCCTTCAGCGCCACCCTGCCCGGCGGCAAGCGTCAACCCGTGACGCTCGCGACCGAGGACCTGGACGACGCCACCCGCGAGGCCCTCGTCGCCCGCTCGCCCTTCCTCACCGAGCCCGAAGCCCGCCCCAGCGGCCTGCTCTCCGGTCTGAAGAAGCTCTTCGGCCGCCGATAGGGCCCTCGGCCCCCCGACTCCTCCTCCAGGGCAGGTGCTGTGTCTGTCCCGGAGGACCCAGCTTCCATTCCAGGTTTCACAGTTCACAGACCGGGAGGAGCCTGGACATGAGAAAGCTTTCGATGATGGCGGGAGTGGTGGCGGCGGGCGTGGGCATCGCGGCCCCGGCCTTCGCGGTGGACGCGACCCAGGTGGGGCGCAGGGTGGGCCTCAACGAACAGGAGGTCGAAGCCGGCCTGGACGTGCGCGTCGGCCTGGGCGGCTTCACCGGCGACCTGGGTGACGAAACGGGGATAGGCGCGCTGTTCGGCATCACCGCCGTCGCCCAGCCCTCGGACCTCGTCGGCGTGGAGGTCGGCTACGAAGGCCAGAGCGTCCCCATCGATGATGCCCGCGTGAGCGGCGGCAACCATATCTGGCGCAACAACGGGACCATCCTGGCCAAGCTGGGCCCCATCGTCGACGAGAAGTGGCACCCGTTCGTCGGCCTGGGCCTGGGCCTGAGCTACCTGGACGCCTCCAGCGGCTCGGAGCCCGTCTTCAGCAACGACTGGCAGACGGAGTTGCCCATGGCCGCGGGCATCGACTACCGCCTGGGCAACTTCTTCGCCGGCGTGCGTGGCACCTACCGCCTCGTCGGCGGCGAAGAGCTGGTCACCGTCCCCGGCACCGACGACGACGCGAAGGGCAGCCTCTTCAACGGCAACATCACCCTGGGCGGCCGCTTCTAGCCCGCCGCCCCCCAAGGGCCCCGCGTCCGCGAAGGGACGCGCTTCACGGCCTCACAGCTCGAAGCGCGTCATCAACACCTCCGGACGCGGGTCCTCCGCCCACGCATCCAGCACCGCTTGCGCGGGCGACCTGCCCGAAGCGGCCACGGCCTCCAGCGGCGCCAGCAGCGGCGCGTCCAGCGGATCCAACCGCAGGAGCCCCCGCTTCGCGATGGCCACCATCTCCCCGGCCAGCCGGTGCAGCTCGTGCGCACCCAGCTTCCCGGCCAGTCCCTCGCGGCGCGCGGTGTCGTGGAAGGACAGGTGTTCGGTGAAGTTCAGCCGGGGCAGCAGCAGTTGCGCCTCGTCCAGCGCCTGGGGGTCATAGAGGATGCCGCGCCAGAGGGCTCCCAGCGCCCCCGTCATCGCCGCGCTGCCACAGTCCGCGCCGCGCACCTCCAGCACCTTCTTCAGCCGCACCTCGGGGAAGAGCGTGGACAGGTGGTCCGTCCAGTCCCCCATGTCCGGCGGCCTGCCCTCGTACCCCTCCTTCAGCAACTGGCGGAAGGTGAGCTCCGGGTGGCGGTACTCGCCGTTGCGCCGCAGGAACAGAAGCGGCGCGTCCAGCGCCCAGTCCACGTACGCCTGATAGGAGAAGGAGCCGTCGAACCAGGACGGCAGGTAGCCGCACCGCGTGGGGTCCACCTCTTCCCAGACGCGGCTGCGGAAGGTCATGTAGCCGGACGGCTTGCCTTCCACGAGCGGGCTGTTGGCGTACAGCGCCACCAGGAGCGGCGACAGGCGCGCCACCGTCACCGTCTTCTTCACGCAGTCCGCTTCGTCGGACCAGTCCAGCGACACCTGCCCGGTGGACGTCATCAACATCATGTTCAGCGCCAGCCGGCCGCGCTTCGGCAGCGTGCGGCGCATCACCTGGTAGCGCGTCTTGGGCATCCACGGCATGTCGCCCGTCGTGCCCACCGGCCGGTAGCCCAGCCCCACCAGCCGCAGGCCCAGCTCCTTCGCCGCCGCCTTCGTCTCCCTCAGGTGCGCCAGGTTCTCCTCGTGCGCCTCGCGCGCCGTGAAGAAGGGGCTGCCGGACAATTCGAACTGGCCGCCCGGCTCCAGCGAGATGGCCGCGATGCCCTTCTGCAGCGCGATGACCGGCGACTGGGGCGTTTCGCGAAAGGGCTCGTAGCCCCCCGGCGCCAGCTTCTCCAGCAGGGCCCCCACCCCGTTCGGCCCCTCATAGGGCACGGGTTGGGCCGACCCCACCGGGTAGATGAACTTCTCGTGCTCCAGCCCGAGCCGGTGCTCGGCCCGGGGCTTCTGCGCCTTGCGGAGCTCTTCCACCAGGGGGGCGGAGGAAGTGAGGGGCTCGGAGGCCACGCGCTTGAGGTCGAGGGACATGAGGGCGCCCTATATAACGGGGCTCGTTTCCCTTGCCCTCATTTGAACGACCCGACCCCATGCGTCCTGTGTCCCCCGTCCCCGTCCTGTCGCCCCGGCCCCGTCTGTCGGATTTCTTCCAGGGGGTGGGGCTGCTCGGTCGCGCCTTCGGGCTGGTGTTCCGCTCGCGCCGGCTGCTGCTGCTGTCCACCGTCTGCGCGGCCATCACCGCCATCGCCCTGGTGGCCCTGGGCGTCCTGCTCTACCGCTACGCCCCCGGCGTCCTGGGCTCGGTCTGGACGCAGCCCGAATCCTGGTATGGCCGCGCCGGCTGGTACACCGTCCTCATCCTGTCCTCCCTGGTCGCCTGGGTGGTGGGCGCC
The DNA here is from genome assembly GCF_003611635.1 of Corallococcus terminator. Taxonomy (GTDB): domain Bacteria; phylum Myxococcota; class Myxococcia; order Myxococcales; family Myxococcaceae; genus Corallococcus; species Corallococcus terminator. The sequence continues at coordinate 4,053 of NZ_RAVZ01000173.1, forward strand.
AACGTGGTGCCCCCCCTCCTGCTCACCCCGCTCCAGGACCCGCTGTCGGAGGCCACCGAAGCCGAATGTGGGGAAGCGGACGCCTCCATGTCGCCTGCTTCGTTCCTGCGCGGGATGACGACAGGGCTGTTGCACACGCTCGCGCGCATGGCCCTGCTGTTCTTGGGGCTCCTGCTCCTCCTGCCGCTCAACCTGGTGCCGGGCCTGGGCAGCATCGCGTTCACCGTCCTGGCCAGCCTGTGGACGATGCTCTGGATGGCCGGTGAACACCTGGCCGCCCCAATGACGCGGCACCTCTACCCGTTCTCCCAGGTCCGCCGCATGCTTCGCGAGCGACGGGCCCTGTGCATGGGCTTCGGGGCGGGGGTCTACCTGCTGCTCTGGGTGCCGATCCTCAACACCTTCTTCCTCCCGGTGGCCATCATCGGGGGCACCCTGCTGTACCGGGGCCTGAGGGCCACGGGCGACCTGTCCGCGCCTCCGGACGCGCTTCCCACGCCCGGGAAGCTCTCGCGAGGCCCGGACGGGGCGAAATAAAGGGGGCGGCCGGCTGTCCGTACCCGTGAGGCGATCCGGGAACGCATTGCCTGCGGCAGACGTTCTCGGACGCTAGTGACATGGCCATGCCTTGAAGCACCTGGAAGCCGTGATTAGGCTTGCCCGGCCGCTACCAGGACCCTGGCCAACGCCGAACTGTTCGGATTCACAGGGCTTTTCACGCATCACCCCGGGGTGCCCAGAGTGCCCCAGCTTGGATGAACCGCATGCCGCGTATCTTCCGCCGCATCACCGCCGTCGCCGTTCTGTTGGGGGCCTGGGCATTCGCGGGCAGTGACCGCGCGCCCCTCCCGCTCACCCTGGGAGCGGCACAGGCGGGGCAAGACTCCTGGGATGGCGCCCTGCCGTCCAACGCCAAGAGCGAGAAGGCTCCGCACGACCTCAACAGCCTGCGCGTGCTGACGAAGGTCATCCTCTACGTGAAGGAGAACTACGTCGACCCCAAGCGGGTGAAGCCCAAGGAGATGATGATCGCCTCCCTGGAGTACGTGGAGAAGAGCGTCCCGGACGTGCTCGTCGACGGCAACCCGGAGACGGGCAAGCTCAACGTCAACGTGAACGGCAAGCAGAAGGAGTTCGACATCTCCCACGTCGACTCCCTGTGGAAGATGTCCTTCGCGCTCAAGGACGTCTTCGACTTCCTGTCGAAGAACATGCGTCCCATCGAGGAGACGCGCGACATCGAATACGCGGCCGTCAACGGCATGCTGTCCACGTTGGATCCGCACTCGGTGCTGCTGCGCCCGGAGCTGTACCGGGAGATGAAGCTGTCCACCAAGGGTGAGTTCGGCGGCCTGGGCTTCGTCATCCAGATGAAGGAGGGCAACCTCACCGTGGTGAAGGTGCTGCCCAAGACGCCCGCGGCCAGGGCCGGCATCCAGAAGGACGACCGCATCAAGAAGATCGCGGAGGAGTCCACCGTCAACATGGACCTCAACGAGGCCGTGTCCAAGCTGCGCGGTCCGGTGGACAGCCGCATCACCATCACCGTGGAGCGCGACGGCTGGGACAAGCCCCGCCCCATGACGGTGGCGCGCGCCATGATCTCCATCGAAAGCGTGCAGCACAAGCTGCTCGCGGGCGGCGTGGGCTACGTGCGCCTCAAGAACTTCCAGGGCAACACCACGCGCGACCTGGAGTCCGCGCTGACGGAGATGCGCAAGCAGGCGGACGCCAAGGGCGGCTTCAAGGGCCTGGTGCTGGACATGCGCGGCAACCCGGGCGGCCTGCTGGAGCAGGCCATCCAGGTGTCGGACACGTTCCTGTCCAAGGGCACCATCGTCGCGACCGTGGGCCTCTCCGACAAGCTGCGCGAGGAGAAGCGCGCGCGCATGACGGAGGGCGAGGAGTCCTACCCCATCGCGGTGCTGGTGAACGCCGGCAGCGCTTCCGCTTCTGAAATCGTCGCGGGCGCGCTCAAGAACCTGGACCGCGCGGTCATCATCGGGCGGCAGACCTTCGGCAAGGGCAGCGTGCAGGTGCTCTATGACTTCCCGGACGACAGCGCCCTCAAGCTGACCATCGCCAAGTACCTGACGCCCGGCGACCTCTCCATCCAGGAGGTCGGCATCGTCCCGGACATCCAGCTCATCCCCACGCGCGTCACCGCGGACCGGGTGGACGTGTTCGCGCCCAGGAAGTCCATGGGCGAGGCGGACCTGGATCAGCACTTCGGCAACCCGGACTCCACCACCGTCGCGAAGAAGCGCGAAGAGGTGCTGGACCGCGAGAAGCCGGGCACCAGCCTGAAGTACCTGAAGGTGGACGAGAAGGCCGCCCAGGCCGCCGCGAAGAAGGAAGAGCCCAAGGAGAAGGTCGCGGCCAAGCCCGGCGCCAAGGAGAAGGACAAGAAGGCGCACGGCGAGAATGATCCGCTGCTGGACGTGGATGTCGCGGGCCAGGGCGAGGACCTGGACGACCAGTTGGACGCGGAGTCCCAGGAGGAGATCAAGGAGGACTTCGAGGTGCAGTTCGCCCGCGACTTCGTCCTGCGCGTGCCGGCGGTGAAGCGCACCGAGCAGCTCAAGCAGGGCAAGACGTTCGTGGAGCAGAAGCGCAACGAAGAGGAGCAGCGCATCAACAACGCCATCGCGGCGCTGGGTGTGGACTGGAGCCCGGGTCCGACGCCGAAGAACGTGCTGGTGGACGCCAGCTTCTCGCCGGGCAACGACGCGAAGATCGCCGCCGGTGAGGCGCTCGACATGGTCATCCAGGTGGAGAACAAGGGCACGGAGCCGCTCAAGCGCGTGCGTGGCTGGACGGAGAGCGACAACGCGTTCCTCGACCGCCGCGAGTTCCTCTTCGGCGCCATCGCGCCGGGGGAGAAGAAGTCCTGGAAGGTGCAGGTGCGCCTGCCCAAGGACCTCACCAGCCGCCGCGACGACGTGAAGGTGAAGCTGTTCGACGACAACGGCTCGCTGCGCGACACGCTGGTGTCGGAGCTGTCGTTCGTGGAGCTGCCCCGCCCCACGTTCGCCTTCAACTGGCAGGTGCAGGATGACTGCGCCGAGTGCAACGGCGACGGCGTCGTGCAGCGTGGCGAGGACGTCACGGTGGTGATGGACGTCACCAACACGGGCGCGGGCGCGGCGCTGGATTCGTTCGCGCAGATCAAGAACGGCGGCGACGCGAACGTCTTCATCGAGAAGGGCCGCTTCAAGCTGGGGGAGATCAAGCCCGGCGAGACGAAGACGGCGCGCTTCCAGGTGTCGCTGAAGAAGGGCTTCAAGGGCGACACCTTCCCGCTGAAGCTGGCCATCCTGGACGAGCCCCTGGAGGAGTTCGTGCTGGAGAAGCTCCAGTTGCCCGTGAAGGACGGCCCCGTCGCGACGCTGGAGGCCAAGAAGGGCCTGGTGAAGCTCAACGACAAGGCGGAGCTGTTCGGCGCGCCCACCTCCGACGCCCGGGCCGTGGCGAAGCTGCCGCAGGGCGCGACGCTGGCGCTCGAAGGCGTCACGAAGGGCTACTACAAGGTCGCGCTGGAGAAGGACCGCTTCGCCTTCGTCCGCACGCAGGACGCGAAGGAAGTGAAGGCGGGCAAGGCCGTGGCGCCCAAGACGGTGGCGTGGACCACCACGCACCAGCCGCCGGACATCAAGCTGGACGTGGACCCCTCGCACGGCGGCGTGGTGGTGAACGGCGACAAGTTCACCCTCTCCGGCGCGGTGAAGGACCCCAACGGCCTGCTGGACGTCTACGTGCTGGTCAACGACCAGAAGGTCTACTTCAAGGCCGTGGACCCCAAGGGCGGCGAGCCCAACACGCTGAAGTTCACCGCGGACTTCGCCCTGAAGGAGGGCAACAACAACGTGCTGGTGGTGGCCCGCGAGAGCACCGAGTTCGCCAGCCGCCGCACGCTGGTCATCCGCCGCCGTCCGGCGGAGGTGGCCCAGAAGGTGACGACGCCCGCCGCCGCGGCCACCACGCCGGTGAAGCCGCGCCAGCAGTAGTCCCCGGCCTCCAAGCCGACGCCTGAGCGCCTGAGCAGGGCGGCCTGCTTCCAACAGCCTCCTTCCCCACACGGGAGGAGGCTTCTTGGAGGAGGGCCGCCCGTTTTGTTGACGCTCTACCGAAGGCCGATTTAGGGTCCTCGCAGGTGGGCGCCCGCTTGGCCGGAACGCGTCCCGGAGGCGTGAATCCCCAATGCGGACGTTCAGTCGGTGGCTGGTCCTCGCGACGGCGCTGTCCGGGGCTGCTGCCCACGCGGACGACAATGACCTGCAGATTGCCCGGTTCGGCATCGACAGGTTCGGGCAGGAGAATGGCGCGGCACTGGCCAGCGCGGACTTCCGCGCCTTCGCGCGCACGTTCGGCGCGGTCATCAACTCCGCCAACCTGATGCCCCCCCGCACCACGGGCCACTCGGGCTACTCGTTCAACGCGGAGCTGTCCGTGGTGTCGCTGCCGGACGGGGTCTTCCTGCCCACCGAGCGCGAACAGCCGGGCTCCGTGCTGCTGCCCTCCGTCCATGTCCGCAAGGGCCTGCCCTTCTCGCTGGAGCTGGGCGGCCGCGTGGGCTGGGTGGAGAAGAGCGGCATGGTCACGGCCATGGGCGAGCTGAAGTGGGCCGTCAACGAGGGCTTCACGTACCTGCCGGACGTGGGCGTGCGCCTGCACGTGACGAAGCTCTTCGGCGCGCACGACCTGGACCTCACCACCACGGGCCTGGACATCGGCGTGGGCAAGCAGTTCCCGCTGGGCGGGATGATCACCCTGACGCCCTATGGCGGCCTGGACCTGGCCTTCGTCAGCGCCGCGTCGCGCACGCTCGTCTTCAACCCCAGCCTGACGCTGGAGGAGTCGCAGGACGACGACTCGCGGGCGACCCTCGCCAACGACAACGCGGGCACGTACGCCCGGGTGGCCGCGGGCGACAACCTCACCCCGCGCTTCTACGCGGGCGCGCGCTTCATCGGCGGCGCGCTTCAGTTGGGCGCCGAGTTCTCCGTGACGAGCCTGGGCAGCTTCGACGTGACGGGCGACGCCAGCCGCGACCTGCCCTCCGTCGTCGCCTTCAACACCACGCTGGGCCTGGACTTCTAGGCCCCCACCGCGTCCGGGGCGCGCTCGCGCAAGGCTTCGCGCAGGCGTCCCGGGCGGTTGGTGATGAGGTAGGAGACGCCCAGCTCGCGCAGCTCCCGCGCGCGCTGGGCCTCATCCACCGTCCACGCCGCCACGCTGAGCCCTGCTTCCCGCCACGCGCTCACCCGCTCTGGCGTGCACGCCTCGTGGAACGGGTGCACCGAGTGCGAGGACACCAGCGGGCTCACCACGTACGCCTGGGGCGCCCAGGCCTTGTCCGGGTCGATGAGGAAGCCCCGGCGCAGCGTGGGGGCCACCGCCGCCAGTCGGAAGAGGCACAGCGGGTTGAAGCTGGAGAGCACCACGCGGCTGGAGAGGTCGCGCTCGGCCACCAGCCGGGCCACGCTCGCGGCCAGCCCGCCGTCACCGAAGTGGTCGCACTTGAGCTCGATGTTCACGAGGAAGTGCGCCGGCAGCGCGTCCAGCACGTCCTCCAGGAGCGGGATGCGCGCGGGGGCGTACCCCAGGGACGAGCCCACGTCGGCCCGGCGCAGCTTCCACCAGGGCGTGGTGCGCACCTCCCAGGGCAGTCCGGCCAGCCGCTCCAGGCGCTCGTCGTGGCACACCACCACCTCGCCGGAGCCGCACACCATGGCGTCCAACTCCACCCCGTCGGCGCCCTGGCGCACGGCCTCCGTGAAGGCCTCCAGGGTGTTTTCGGGGGCATCGGCGCTGGCACCACGGTGAGCGAGCAGGAGCATGGGCGCGCAGTCTGCGCTGGAACCGAGCGCCAGGGCAGCGCCGTGGACGGCCGGGCGTCCGGGGGTGGACGTGCGCCCAACTTGCCTCCCGGGAGGGTTTATTGCAGTGTCCGGAGCATGCTGGGTGCTGGAGAATTCATCGTCCTCGGCTTCGTCCTGCTGGTGGTCTTCTCGGCCGCACGGATGGGGCAGTTGGGCAACGCGATGGGCAAGTTCGTCTACTCCTTCCGCAAGGCGTCGCGCGGACAGGACCTGGTGGACGTGAAGACCCTGCCCGGCTCGCGCCGGGGCAGCACCGACGCGGACTTCACCGAGCCTCCCAAGGACCGCCGCGCCTAGCCGCGCCTCAGAACTCCTCGCCGTCCGGTAGCACCAGGGGACCGGGCGGGGTGCCGGGCGCCGGCTCCAGCAGCAGGCGCGCGGCCTGTTGTCGCAGGGCGGGGAGCAGGCCCGCGTCCGCCACCAGCTCGCGCAGGTCCGCGGCGTTGAGCAGCGGGACGATCTTCGCGCCCACTTCCGGCGGCAGGTACGGGTTGAAGACGAGCGCGCGACGCACGGCGTGCCGCACCGACCAGCGCGAGGCCTTCCAGATTTCGACCAGCGGCTCCGGGCGTGCGGGCCTTCGCGCGGCGATGCGCACCACCAGCGGTTCGGTGAGGCGGGGGTTGATCAGCACGTTGCGCAGCACGGCCGGATTGCTGACGGTGGCCAGCCGCGACAGCACGTCCGGGTCCCGCGTCATGCGGGCCTGCTGCTTCAAGTGGCCCAGGGACTGGTTGGCCGCGAGCGCATCCGCGCGGGCCGCCGCGTCCGCGTCCAGTTCCTTGCGCGCGGGCCCTTGGGCGAAGAGGTCCGCCACGGCCTCCAGGGACTGCACGTGCGCCATGCGCCGGAGCGCGTCCACGTGGGGGATGTGCTCGGCCTCCTGGTCCAGGGCGGCCATGAAGTCCGACAGCACGCAGGTGGCGGGGGCCTGGCCGGCGCGGGCCAGGGACAGCAGGTGGCCGATGAGCTCGTTCGTGTCGAACGGCTCACGCCGGGCCAGCTCGCGAGCGGCGGCCTTGCGGCGCACCGTCGCGCCTCCGCCCAGGGCGTGCATGTTGCGCGCGAGCGCGCGGGCCTCCTCCAGGGTGGACATGGCGCCTTACTCCCCCGTGCGGTCCGCCGTGGGCGCGGAGGGCGCGGGCTCCAGCGTCACCTCCAGACGGAAGCCAGCGAGGTCCGCGGGGTACTCCTGGAACACCACCAGGAAGGGCACCTTGCCGCCCGGAGGCACCGGCAGCGAGGCCGCGTCCAGGCGCTGGCGCAGGGCGGTGGCGGCCTCCGCGTTCGTGACGGCGTAGAGGTCCTCCGGGGTGGCCAGCGCGCCCGCGAGCCCCTCGGTGGAGCGAACCCGCTGGTCCCCGTCGAAGAGGGCGGCGCGCACGCGCACGGACGCGGCGGCGCCGGTGCGGTTCTCCGCCTCCCCGCGTACGACGAAGAGCATGTGGCCATCGCGCGTGGCGTACAGGCCGTTGGACACGTCGCTCGCGGTGAACGGGTGGGACGGCGGCATCACCAGCGTGCGCAGCCGCTCCGGGGACAGGGTGGAGGCGTCCACCTGTCCATCGCGCAGGTACACGATGCCCAGGGCGCCCAGGGCCACCACCAGCAAGGTGGCGACGGTGAGGTTGACGACGAAGCCCGTGAGCTTCCGCGCGCGGCCGGGCAGCCGGCGCTGGGGCATGCCCACGTCCTCCAGCCGTGCCGAGGGCTTGGTCACCGTGACGGCGGGCCCTCCGCGCATGGAGGCCAGGTCCACCACCTCGCGGCGGGGCGTGGTGATCTTGAAGGGGTCGCCGTCGTCGTACGCCGGCATTTCACCCAGCAAGGAGACGCCGTCCGCGTCCGGTGCGGCCTGGGTGGGAACGTCCCCCAGCAGCGCGGCACGGCCGGTGTCCGAGGCGGCCATCCCCTCTTCCCCGGAGGCGCCGCCACCGGAGAAGTCGAACAGGTCGCCCATCGCATCCGAGGGGGCGGCGGGCGGCGGGTCCTCGGGAGCGGACAGGTCCGCGGACGGCGCGGCCATGTCGATGGACGCGAACGGATCCTCGGACTCGTAGTTGGGCGCCGGCGCGGCGGGCGCGGGAGGGAGCGCCCCTCTTGGCGAGGCTGTCACGACGGTGTTCGCGGCCGGGGGCGCGGCAACGGGAGCGTCGTCCAGCGAGAAGTCGAAGAGCGGGTCGGGGGTGGCGGCAGGGACAGCAGCCGCGACCGGAGCGGGACGGCCTGCGGGCGAAGGCCCGGTCCGGGGCTGCGCGGAGGCACCGGCCCTGGCACCCGAAGACGGCGCGGAAGCGCCAGGCCCAGGAGGACGTGCGGAAGGTCCCGCCGGGAACGCCCCAGGCCCCGAAGGGCGCGCGGAAGGTTCCCCCAGGGAGCCATCCAACCCCACCGGAGCGGAGGAAGCCCCGAAGGCGCCAGGCCCCGAAGGCGCAGTGGAAGGTCCGGCCCCGAAAGCGCCAGGACCCGACGGCGGCACGGGAGCGCCCGCGCTGGGACGCAGCGCGCCCGGAGGCCCCGCCGCGAACGCGCCCGGAGGTGCGGTCCGGGGAGCCGGAGCCGGGGGCGCGAAGGCTCCGGGAGGCACCGACCGGAGGCCCGTGACCGAGGGCCTGGGGGGAGCACCGGGGCTCGCCGAGGCCACCGGCCGGGGTGCCGGCGCCGGGGAAGCGACGGGCGGAGCGCTGGCCGGCGCGGGCAAAGGTCCAACATCGGACATGAAGTCCGCGAACGGATCCTCCTCGTTCAGCCCGGAAAGGTTCACCGGGGGAGCCACCGGAGCGGGGGCCACCTGCCGCCGGGCCGCGACGCCAGGAGGCGGCATGGGCGCATCGAAGGGCGTCAGCGGCCCCCCGGCACCTGACGTGGCGGGAGCCCGCACGGGAGCCGCTGGCGCGTCGTCCAGGTCGATGTCCACATCCACATCACCCCAGGAGCGCGCGGGGGACGGCTTCGCTCCGGGCGCGCCAGGGCCGCCGGGCGCGTAGTAGGCCGGGCCCGGACGGGTGACCTCCCCCGTGGGCTCGGGGGCATCACCGAACGCCTGGAACGGGTCCGCCTGCTCGGCCGGAGCTGGAGCTGGCAGGGGGGCCCTCAGGTCGGGCGCGGGCTCGCGCGCCACCCGAAAGGTGTTCTGGCATTTGGTGCAGCGGACCTTGACCCCCTTTTCCGTCACCTTCTCGTCGGGGATCTTGAACCGCGTCTGGCACTGTTCGCACTGGACGATCATGAGGTAGGGCCGGGGGGAGTTGGAGCATAGGCCCACCAGGAGGGCACGGCGAGTTGGTCCCGGGTAACTTGCTCGCTTCGAACCCCTTTGATACGAGGTTCGCCCCTTTGGAACTCAAGTAGTAAACCAGTAAATGCCAAGGCGCAGCCGGGGTCGGAGACGACAGACATGAGCGAGGCCGAGCAAGCAGGCGCTCCCAGCAGCAAGGAGCCGAAGATCATCAAGCGCTACACGAACCGGAAACTCTACGACACCGTGGAGAGCCGGTACGTCACCCTTGATGAAATCGCCGCGATGATCAAGGAGGGAACCGAGGTGCGGATTGTCGATAACCGCACGAAGGAAGACCTGACCTCGGTCACCCTGGCCCAGATCATCTTCGAGGAGGAGAAGAAGAAGAACCAGATGCCGCTGTCGGTGCTGCGGGAGATCATCCGCCACCCCGGCGAGTCCATTTCCGGGTTCATCCAGAAGGAAGTCACGCCGCGCGTGGCCTCCATCCGCGAGGAAGCCGAGCAGCGGCTGGACAAGCTGCTGCGCCGCGAGGACGGCTCTCCGGAAACCACCCCGGACCCCGCCGCCGTCGCCCCCGCGCCCACTCCGGGCACGCCGTCGGCGGAGGCCACCGCGAGCCTCAACCCCGCGGAGCTGCTCAAGGCCAGCCAGCGCGCCTTCGAGGACTTCCAGCGCCGCATGGATGAGCGCGTGAAGCAGGTCGTGGAGAACCTCACCGGCAACCTCCCCGCCCTGGGCCGCGACATGCAGGCGCTCACGCAGCGGCTGGAAGAGCTGGAGAAGAAGCTCGACGCCGCGGAGAAGGCCGACAAGAAGGACTCCGGCGCCGCCTAGGCGTGGAGTGAAGTCCCGGTCGCCCGGCGCGAACTCAACCGCCGGGCGCCGCTCAGGCCACCTTCCGGGGGACCCGCTTCCGCTTCGTCGGGGCGGGCCCGCCGTGGATCTCCGCCGCGATGGCCGCGAGCATCTTCGCGCCCGGGCTCTGGGGTGCGTACTCCCAGACCGTCTTGCCGTGGCTCTGGGCCTCGTCCACCTTGACGTTGTAGCCCAGCGGCGTGGCCGCGAGGGCGTCCGGGAAGTACGCCTTCAGCCGTTCCAGGATGGCCGTCGCCAGCGCCGTCTTGCGGTACAGCGTGGGCACCACCTTGGTGACGCGCAGGTCCGGGCGTCCCTCGGACTCGCCCACCTGGCGCACCGTCTCCGCCAGCTCCGCGCACCCGTCCAGCGCCAGGTACGTCAGCGCCACCGGCACCACCACCTCCGTGGCCGCCACCAGGATGTTGCGCGTGGTGAGCCCCATGGAGGGAGGCGCGTCGAACAGCACGACGTCATAGCCGGCGGCTTCCGCCTCCCGCATCCGATCCGCCAGCCGGTGCGCCCGGCGCGGATCCTGCGCGACCACCACCGGGAAGTCCGCCATCTCCTTGTACGCGGGCACCACGTCCAGCCCGGACACGCCCGTCGGCTGAATCACGGACGCGAGCGTCACGCCCGGGTCCGTGAGCAGGTGGAAGACGTTCGCAGGCAGCGTGCGCACGTCCAGGCCCAGCGACTTGCCCGCGTGGCCCTGCGTGTCCAGGTCCACCAGCAGCACGCGGCAGTGCTTCGTCAGCGCGAGCCAGGCGGCGGTGTTCACCGCCAGCGTCGTCTTGCACGTGCCGCCCTTCTCGTTGATGAACGCGATTCGCCGCATGGCCATGGCCCCGGAAGGCGGGTGCTACTTCTTCTTCGGGTTGGACGTCGCGTGCTCCACGAGCGTGTCCACCTTGCCCTCGACGGAGGAGAGCAGCCGCTCCAGATCATCCACCTTCGAGCGCAACTGCTCCAGGTCCGCGGTGGACGGCAGGTTCATGGCCGACAGCGCCGTGCGCAGCGCGGTGTCCAGCGTGCCCTTGGCCGCGAGCGAGCGCGACACCAGCGACTGCACCGCCGCCACGAACTTCTCGTTGGAGAGCAACTGCTGCGCGAGCTTGCCCACGCGCTCCTCGCCCGTCTCCACGAGCATCTTCATCATCGGATTGTTCTTGAGCATGGCTTGAAACCGTTCAGGTCCAGGCCCGCCGCCGGGCTTCGGCCCCCGGGGACAGGCGGGACGTCGGGAAAAGGACGCCGCACTCTGGGAGGGGCCAACGCGACGTGTCAAGCAGGGGAACAATGGGTGTTTCCCGTCGTGGACTCTCGTTGACTCTCCAGGGGGCCATCCCTACGGTTCGCGCGCCCTTATGCCCGGACTGCTCGACAAACGTCTCTGGATCGTCTCCGGCAAGGGGGGCGTGGGAAAGACCACCGTCGCCGCCGCGCTGGCCCTGGCCTCCGTGCGCGCCGGGCGCCGTACCCTGGTGTGCGAGGTCAACACGCAGGAGCGCGTCAGCCGCTTCCTGGAGCTGCCCGAAGCCGGCCCGGAGGTGAAGAAGCTGGAGGAGAACCTCTGGGCGGTGGACGTGCGCCCCCAGGAGTCCATGCGCGAGTACGGCCTGATGGTCCTGCGCTTCGAGACCCTCTACAAGACGGTCTTCGAGAACCGGCTGGTGCGCTACTTCCTGCGCTTCATCCCGTCGCTCCAGGAACTCGTCCTGCTGGGGAAGATCCTCTTCCACCTCCAGGAGAAGCTGCCGGATGGCCGCTGGAAGTACGACACGGTGGTGCTGGACGCGCCCGCCACCGGCCACGCCATCTCCTTCCTGAACGTGCCGCAGGTGCTCCTGCAGACGGTGCCGCCGGGACCGATGACGCGCGAGGCGCTGAAGATGCGCGACCTGCTGGTGGATCCCAGCGTCACCGCCGCGGTGCTGGTGGCGCTGCCGGAGGAGATGCCGGTGAACGAGGCGCTGGAGCTGCACAGCGCGCTGCGCGACCGGGTGCACATCCGCACGCACGCGGCGGTGCTCAACCAGGCGTTTCCGCAGCGCTTCACGGAAGCCGACCTGGAAGCGCTCTCGGGCTGTCCGGAGCTGCAGGCGGTGGCGAAGGCGCACCACGACCGGGCCTCGCAGGCGGTGCTCGCGGGGACGAAGCTGGAGCGCAACCTCCACGCGCCGGTGTACACGGTGCCGAGACTGTTCGTGCCGCGCTTCGGACGGGACGCGGTGGAGACGGTGATGGGCCATCTGCAGACGCTGGTGACGGGAGGCGCGGGAGCATGACGGCGCTGCAAGCGGCGCTCGCGAACAAGCGCGTGCTCATCTGCGTGGGCTCGGGTGGCGTGGGCAAGACGACGGTGGCGGCGACGCTCGCCCTGCGCGCGGCGGTGGATGGCCGTCCGAGCATCGTGTGCACCATCGACCCGGCGAAGCGCCTGGCCAACTCGCTGGGCCTGTCCGGCCTGGGCAACACGGAAGCCGAAGTGCCAGCCTCCGTGCTGGAGCCGCTGGGCGTGCACCCCAAGGCGGCGCTGCACGCGATGATGCTGGACATGAAGGCCACCTGGGATGACCTCATCACCCGCGTGGCACCGCCTGATCAGCGCGAGCGCATCTTCGCCAACCGCTTCTACCAGTCCCTCTCCACGGCCCTGGCGGGCAGCCAGGAATACATCGCCATGGAGAAGGTGTGGGACCTGCGCCGCAGCAAGGACTACGAGCTGGTGGTGCTGGACACGCCGCCCACCGCGCACGCGCTGGACTTCCTGGACGCGCCCAACCGGGTGCTGGACTTCCTGGACAACGAAGCGGCCAAGTGGCTCCTCACGCCCGCGCTGAAGGCGGGCAAGGTGGGCCTGTCGCTCTTCAACCTGGGCGGCAGCTACGTGACGCGCGCGCTGTCGCGATTCACCGGCACGGAGATGCTCCAGGAGCTGTCCTCCTTCATGGTGACGCTCTCCTCCATGAACGAGGGCTTCCGCGAACGGGCGCGCGGCGTGCGCGAACTGCTGGAGGACAAGACGACGGGGTTCGTGTTGGTGACGAGCCCCAACCCGGAGCGCCTGGACGAGGCCATCCACTTCCACGGTCTGCTCAAGCAGAACCGCATGGAGATGACGGCCATCGTGGTGAACCGCGTGCACCCGGTGCCCACGCCGGGGTTGTGGAAGGACGCAGCCTCGCTGACGCCCACGCGGCGCGCGAAGGTGGAGGAGACGCTGCGCGAGCTTCAGGTGCTCGCCCAGCAGGACCTGGAAGGCATGGCGCAACTGCGCGCGGCCTGTCCGGGCACGCCCCTCATCCAGGTGCCCCGCTTCGGGCTGGACGTGCACGACCTCACCGCACTGTGGAACACCGGACGCTATCTGTTGGGCGACGACGTCCTCGTCTGAGCACCCTCCCCCACCGCGCGTGGCCCCGTCCCACCAGAGATTCTGGGGGATGTCTCCGGCGGATATTTCCGGCGGCATTCCCAGCAGGCGGGCGACGCGCAGCGCGGGGACGCGCCTCGCATTAGACTGGCCCACCCCGAAGGCAGGCGGTGGAACGCCTGGGGAACCCACCGGGTCTCCGGGATGTCGATGTCTGGCAAGCCACGGTGGGACGGGCGGACTCCGGAAGGAAGCAGGCGCATGGACGGCATGAAGCGGATGGATGCAACCGGAGGCGCCCGGCGGTGGCTGGGGTGGGGCGCGCTGGCCCTGGGACTTGCGCTCACGGGCTGCCGCACGACGGGCACCGCGGCGAAGCCGGACGCGGCCCAGACGAAACAGGTGGTGGAGTTCGACCCCGTGACGGTGACGGCGGACCTGGAGCTGGACCGCCTCAACGACGAGGAGCTCTTCGCGGGCGGCACCTCAGCCTTCGCGGCCAACGACTTCAAGCAGGCGGCGCGCTACTTCGGCCGGCTCGTGGACTTCCACCCCAACAGCCCGCATCGCCGGCAGGCGCTCTACAACGCAGGGCTCTCCCACCAGCGCCTCAAGGAATGGGATGACGCCTACGGGCGCTTCTCCGAACTGGCGGAGCCTGCGAAGGGCCAGGGCGACGCGCTGGAGGCATCCTTCCGCGTGGCGGAGACGCTCTACCATCTGGAGCGCTACGACGAAGCCACCCGGATGCTCTCCACGCTGGTGGCGCGCGACGACCTTCCCGCGGGCCGCCGCATCGAGGCCCAGGTGCAGCAGGGCATCTGCCAGGTGGAATCCGGCAAGACGGACGACGCGGAGGCCACGCTGCGCAAGGCCCTGAGCGCCTACGACGCCCTGCCAGACAAGGCGGAGGTGGAGGACTACTTCCCCGCGCAGGCGCACTTCTTCGTCGGAGAAATCTACCGGCTGCACTACGAGGCCGTGAAGCTGGAGGCCAGCCGGGGCAGCGACGGGCTGGCGCAGGACCTCAACTACAAGGCGGAGCTGCTGCTGTCCGCACAGGGCCACTACCTGCGCTCCATCCGCGTGGGCAACGGCTACTGGGCCACCGCCGCGGGCGCGCAGATTGGCGCCCTCTACGAGAACCTCTACGAGCACATGGTGCACTCGCCCACGCCCCCGGAGCTCAACGCCGAGGAGGCGGGCATCTACCGCCAGGAGCTGCGCAAGAAGATCCGCGTGCTGCTCACCAAGTCCATCAACATCTACGAGCGCACCCTGGAGGCCGCCGAGCGCATCGGTTCGCAGAGCGCCTTCGTGGACCGCACGCGCCAGAGCCTGGAGAAGGTGAAGAGGCTGCTGCTCGCGGACGCGGACGGCGAAGGCACCCCGCTCCCCGAAGACGCCTCCACCGCGCCGCACTCCTGAGCGGTCGTCCCGAGCCCCCGGCCTGACGGGGGCCCGCTGGGCACGAGGCCCTCCGGGGGCGTAGCCTCGCGGTCCACCGCCCATGGAACCGCTCTTCACCCCCGAACAGCTCGCTGAAATCCACGCCTACCACCAGCCCCACTACATCCGCGCGGCGGTGGATCCGCTGGTGCACGTGGCGCTGGTGGTGTTGCTGCTGGCCGTGCTCGTGCGCCCCGTGTACCGGGGGGCCACGGCGGCGGCGGCGGCCCTGGAGCGCAGGTTCGGGTTCCTTCGCACGGCGCCGGTGAGCCGCGCCTTCTTCACGGCCATGGACCGGCTGTGGGGCGAGTCCGGATGGGGCGCCGCCATCTTCTTCGCCCTCTTCATCGACCTGGCCACCCAGGTGCTCTACGCCCCCGCGAACGTCTGGTTCTACTACGTGCTGGAACACCAGTACGGCATGTCCAACCTCACGCCGCTGAGCTTCGCGTGGATCTGGTTCAAGGCCATCGTCGTGGCCGCGCTCGCGCTGACCGCGCTCGTCGTCGGCATGTATGGCCTGGCCCGCCGCGTGCGCCGCTGGTGGCTGGTGCTGGGCGTGCCGGTGGCGCTGCTGATGTTGGTGGCGGCGGCGTTGGATCCGTACCGCGCCCGCCTCTACTTCGACCAGGCGCCCCTTGAAGAAGGTCCGCTGCGCTCGCGCATCACCGAGCTGATGCGCAAGGCGGACATCCCCTTCTCCGACGTGTTGGTGGAGAAGACGTCCGTGACGTCCAAGCGCGTGCAGGCGTACTTCGCCGGCCAGGGCCCCACCCGCACCATCGTCCTCAACGACGTCATCGTGAAGGAGCTCTCCGAGGACGAAGTGCTCGCCGCCGTGGCGCACGAGGCGGGACACGTCAACGAGGCCCGCTGGCCCGGCCGCATCGCCTCATCGCTCGCACTGGTGGCCCTGCTCTTCCTCATCGACCAGGTGCAGCGCCTCTCCGCCCGCCGGGGCTGGTGGGGTGTCCAACGAACGGGCGACATCCGCACCCTGCCCCTGGTGTCGTTCCTCGTCTTCCTCTTGTTCAACCTCGCGGCCCCCATCTCCGGGGCCCTCTCGCGCGAACGGGAACGCGAGGCGGACCGCTACGGCCTCCGACTCACCGGAGACCGCGAGGCCTTCCGCCGCATGCTGGTGAAGGCCGCGCGGGTGAACAAGATGGACCCCAATCCTCCCCGCTGGCTCGTCCTCCGGGGCATGAGCCATCCCCCCATGGGGGAACGGATCTCCGCGCTCGACGTGCCCTGACCTGCGGGTGCTGCATCAAGAAGCTGCCGGTGGATGGGCCCCCCACTCCACTACATCCCCCTCGCCAACCAGGCC
>NZ_RAVZ01000174.1 GCF_003611635.1 Corallococcus terminator
GGCCCGCCCCGTCCCTGGGGCTGGCCGCGCCCCTGCCGCCACCCATGCCCTGGCGCGTGGCCCGGAGGCTCGCGTGGCGGCGCCTGTGGGAGCGCTGGGCCCGGCGTCTGGGATTGCACCGGGACCGATAGACCTCCAGGGTCACAATGAATCCTGACGACCCTGGAGGTTTTCCCCGCGACGGGGTTTGTGCTACCTGCGGGGTTGAGCGATTCCCGCTCGACCTGAGAGGTTGAAAGGCAGGACATGAAGACCCCCGATACGACGACGGAGGAGATTCCCGGCGTGCCTCGCCGGCCGCGAGTGCTGTTCACGGTGGGCGGCACGGCCTTCGAGTTCGTGCGCAAGCTGGAGGTGCGCGCCACCGGGGAGCTGTTGATGCTGGCGCGCCGACGCTACCGGGGCGGGCTGGGCGGCCCGGTGGTCATCAAGCGGCTGCGCAATCCGTCCGGCTTCGTGGAGCGCCGTCGGCTGGTGGAGGAGGTGGAGCTGACGTTCCGGCTCAACCACCCCGGCATCGCGAAGGTCTACCACCTGAAGGCGTACCGGGGCGTGCCGCACGTGGTGATGGAGTACGTGGAGGGCCGGTCGCTGGACACGGTGCTGAACCTGGTGGCCATGCGCAGAAAGCCCATGTCCCCGGCCTTCGCCGCGTGGGTGGTCTCCGAAGTGGCCGAAGCCCTGCACCACGCGCACACGCTGCGCGACGAGTGGAACCGGCCGCTCCACATCATCCACCGCGACGTGAGCCCCCGGAATCTGAGGTTGGGCGTGCACGGCGAGGTGAAGCTCACGAACTTCACCGCCGCGTTCTCCACGCTGCCCGGCCGGGAGATCACCAGCCGGCCCCTGGTGAAGGGGGACGTGGCGTACGCGTCCCCGGAGGCGCTCCGGCGCGAGCCGCTGGATGCTCGAAGCGACCTGTTCAGCCTGGGGCTGGTGCTCCTGGAGGTGCTGACGGGCACGCACCCGCTCACGCTGGGGGACGCGGCGCCCCCGCCTCCGCCGGACCTGCCCCTGGTGGAGGCCCAGGGCCCCACGTGGATGCCGCTGACGGAGGTGGCGGCGCGGATGGCGATGCTGGGCTCCAGGGAGGTGGAGCACCTGGCGCGCGACGTGCCGGAGGGGCTGCGGGTCGCCACCGTCCGGGCGCTGCGACAGGTGCCGTCGGAGCGCTTCGATTCGGCGGCGGACCTGGCCGGAGTCCTGCGCGAGTGGCTGCGCCAGCACGCGCCCGGGTACGGACGACAGGCCGCGGCGGAGGAGGTGTCCGAGGCGGCGAGGGAGGCCACCGGCCGGCGCAATCAAGCGGAGCTGCTGGAGGGGGGCCTGCACCCGGCGGAGCTGACGTCCGACGAAGCCGCGATGGCCTCCGAGCCGGTGGTGCCGCCGCCGTTCCTCGGGGGCGACGACGTGACGCCGAACGTGAACGACGAGCCCCTCCCCGTGGACCTGGAGGGGCTGGACGAGCTGGCGGGACCGGACGAGGAAGCCCTGGACGAGGACGACGACGGGCACGAACCGGTGTGAACCGGGCCGCGCTGGGACGCCCGTTACCCGAGTCTCCCAGGACCAACGGGGTGCCGCCGTTCGTCCATTCCAGGCGGCACCCGGGGAGGACGGGAATCCTACGTTCCGTGAACCTTCAATGTGTTTCACGAAGCTTCCGTGATTTGCCTTTTTCCATTCCCTCATCAACCCGGTGCGTCACCCCGCCGACCCGTCCCATCGGGCCGTGTTCCGAGGCCTCCCGCCCGGGGCTGACAAATCCCGTCACGGCGCGGGTCCACCGCGACTGGCACGTTTCCCACCCCCAAGTCAGCGCAAACCCAGACATTGACACGCTTTCGCGGAAACCAATAAAAGGCGTGACAGTCATTCAAGCCGCTGCCACTGTCGTTTCCGCTTTTCGCTGTACAGACACACGCTGAAGCACCGGGTGTCCCCCCGGTGCGACGGAAGTCCGTCCAATCCCTCCATTTTCCGTGACGCAACCCGACCGTGCTCCGAGGGAGCCCGGCACGGGAAACGTGTCTCCAGGGCCGTCGCTCCGGGCACGTCAGGCTGGCGTGTGCCTGATGCGTGCCATTGGGGCCCTTCTTTCGCTGTCTGTCATCCTCCCCGCTGTCCTTGCAGGAGTTTTCGTGCAGAGAACGTCTCCCCGCTGGTTCCGTTCGCGCGGCGTCTTGGGCGCGCTGCTGCTGTCCCTCTCCGCACCGTGGGTTGTCGGCTGTAGCTCCGGCACGACGGCGCCCCCGGACACCACCTCCCAGCAACAGAACCAGTCCGAGGTCTCCGTCTCCATTGGCGCCCAGGACATCTTCGCCGAGGCCGTCAAGCAGGGCCGTGTCTCCGCGCTCGCCTTCTCCTACGCCGACGTCGCCAGCATCCGCGTCGATGTCGCCGAGCAGGGCGTCGGTGGCGCCGTCATCTTCAAGAACTTCGACCTCTTCACCTCCGCTGGCGCATGGACGGGCACCCTGCCCTTCCTTCCCAAGGGCAAGGCCCTCACCTTCTCCGCTCGCGCTCTCAACGCCGCCGGCACCCTCCTCTTCGAGGGCTCCCTCGATGCGACGCTGAACCTGGACCACGAGACCGTCACCATTCCCCTCGCTCCAGCCAACAACAACGCCGTCATCGCGCTGCCCCGCATCCGTAGAATCAGCATCCCCAGCGCCTTCGCTTCCGCCCAGTCCGGCAACATCACCTTCGCGGTGGAGGCCACCAACGGGGAGGCGCTGCGCTACGCCATCACCTCCGCCGTCGCGGGCAGTGGTTCCTTCTCCCCGCTCAATGGCGCCATCACCTTGCAGAACACCGCAGGGGCCTTCGTCTCCCAGTACACGCCTCCCACCGTCTCCACGGAGACCGTCTTCGCGCACACCGTCACGGTGACGAACGCCGCCGGCCACTCCGTCAGCACCACCTTCACCACCAAGGTGAAGCCCAACGAGACCTCCAGTGGCGTCATCGACACCACCGTCGCCGTCCTCTTCAACCCCGTCATCAACGGCCTCAACGGCTTGCGCGTCCGCGAGACGGGCAACGTCATCTTCACGGCGGACGTGAGTGACGATGGTGCGCAAGAAGCGCTCAGCTACGCGTGGAGCTTCACCCCGGCCTCGGGCACCACGCCGGCTCCGGTGCCGGCCTTCACGGGCGCGACGAACCCCTCCACGCTCCAGAACTACACCACCGCCGTGCAGGGTGACCTGAAGCTCGCCGTGACGGATGGCAACAACGGCACCACCACGCTCACCTACAAGCTCACTCCGGACCAGTTCCCCGACAATCCCGTCGCGGAGGGGCCTCTCTCCGGCATCAACACGATTCGCGGCGGCGACAATCACACCTGCGCCATGCTGAATGACGGCTCGGTGCGCTGCTGGGGCCATGGGGCCTTCGGACAGTTGGGCTACGAGAACACCCAGAACATCGGTGACAACGAACTGCCGCACATCGCGGGCGAGGTGAAGCTGCTCGGCAAGGCCACGAAGCTGGCCGTGGGTGGCAACCACACGTGCGCGCTGCTGGACACGGGCCTGGTGCGCTGCTGGGGCCAGAACACCTACGGGCAGCTCGGCTACAACAGCAAGGACAACGTGGGCGATGGCGAGCCGGTGGCCAGCTTCGGCTACGTCAACCTGGGCGGTCCGGCCATCCGCATCGCGGTGGGCGGCGAGCACTCCTGCGCGGTGATGGCCACGGGCAAGGTGCGCTGCTGGGGCCGCAACCACCACGGCCAGCTCGGCTATGGCCACACGAACAGCATTGGCGACGATGAGCAGCCCTGGAAGGCCGGCGACGTGAACATCGGCGATGTCACCGCCACGGACGTCGTCGCGGGCGCGGCCCACACCTGCGCGCTGCTCTCCAACGAGAAGATGCTCTGCTGGGGCTACAACCTCTGGGGTCAGTTGGGGCAGACCCACGCCCTGAACATCGGTGGCACCGAGCTGCCCGGCAGCGCGCAGCAGGTGACGCCGGGAGGTCCGGTCTCGCAGATCACCGCGGGCATCAACCACACCTGTGCCCTGCTGAAGACGGGGACGGTGCGGTGCTGGGGTGCCAATAGCTCGGGCCAGATGGGCACCGGTCAGGCCAGCGGCGCCATCCTGCTCAAGGATGCGGGCCCCATCGACCTGGGAACCAGCGCTCTGCAGGTGTCCGCGGGTGGCAACCACAGTTGCGCCCTGCTCTCCACCGGCAGCGTGCGGTGCTGGGGCCTCGCCACCTACGGCCAGACGGGCTACGGCTCCACCACGGCACGCAACACGCCGGGCGCGGCCGTGGACCTGGATGGCGCCACCGCGTACCAGGTGGCGACCTCCTCCGGAAACCACACCTGCGCCCTGCTCTCCACCGGCAAGGCGCGCTGCTGGGGCCAGGGCAACTCCGGTCAGCTCGGCTACAGCAGCACCAACCACATCGGTGACAACGAGCAGCCGTCCGCCGCGGGCGACATCCAGCTCCTGCCTCCGACGCCGTAATCGCTGACACCTCGCGGGCGCCCTTCACACCGGGCGCCTGCTGTCCTCCACGTCAAAGCCCGGGCGGTCGCGGCGGTCCTGCCCGCCCGGGGTCGTGCCTCCCCTCTCCCAATGGTCGCCATTGGGAATTTCCTTCATCGCATTCAGGAGTTCTTCGTGAAGAGAACGTCTCCCCGCTGGTTCCGTTCGCGCGGCATGTTGGGCGCGCTGCTGCTGTCCCTCTCCGCACCGTGGGTTGTCGGCTGTAGCTCCGGCACGACGACGCCTCCGGACACCACCTCCCAGCAGCAGAACCAGTCCGAGGTCTCCGTCTCCATCGGCGCCCAGGACATCTTCGCCGAGGCCGTCAAGCAGGGCCGTGTCTCCGCGCTCGCCTTCTCCTACGCCGATGTCGCCAGCATCCGCGTCGATGTCGCCGAGCAGGGCGTCGGTGGCGCCGTCATCTTCAAGAACTTCGACCTCTTCACCTCCGCTGGCGCCTGGACGGGCACCCTCCCCTTTCTCCCCAAGGGCAAGGCCCTCACCTTCTCCGCCCGCGCCCTCAACGCCGCTGGCACCCTCCTCTTCGAGGGCTCCCTCGATGCGACGCTGAACCTGGACCACGAAACCGTCACCATCCCGCTGGCTCCAGCCAACAACAACGCCGTCATCGCCCTGCCTCGCATCCGTAAAATCAGCATCCCCAGCGCGTTCGCCTCTTCGCAGTCGGGCAACATCACCTTCGCGGTGGAGGCCACCAACGGGGAGGTGTTGCGCTATGCCATCACCTCCGCCATCGCCGGCAGTGGGACCTTCTCTCCGCTCAACGGCGCCATCACGTTGCAGAACACGGCGGGCGCCTTCGTCTCCCAGTACACGCCTCCCACCGTCTCCACGGAGACCGTCTTCGCGCACACCGTCACGGTGACGAACGCAGCCGGGCACTCCGTCAGCACCACCTTCACCACCAAGGTGAAGCCCAACGAGACCTCCAGTGGCGTCATCGACACCACCGTCGCCGTGCTCTTCAACCCCGTCATCAACGGCCTCAACGGCCTGCGCGTGCGGGACACCGGCAACGTCATCTTCACGGCGGACGTGAGTGACGATGGTGCGCAGGAGGCGCTCAGCTACGCATGGAGCTTCACTCCCGCCTCGGGCACCACGCCGGATCCGGTGCCTGCCTTCACGGGCGCGACGAACCCTTCCACGCTCCAGGACTACACCACCGCCGTGCAGGGCGACCTGAAGCTCTCCGTCACGGATGGCAACAGCGGCACCACCACGCTCACCTACAAGCTCACCCCGGATCAGTTCCCCGACAATCCCGTCGCCGAAGGCCCCCTCGATGGCATCAACAGCATCCGCGCGGGTTCGAACCACTCCTGCGCGCTGCTGAATGACGGCTCGGTGCGGTGCTGGGGCTACGGGGCCTTCGGACAGTTGGGCTACGAGAACACCCAGAGCATCGGTGACAACGAGCTGCCGTACACGGCCGGTGCCGTGAAGATCCTTGGCAAGGGCACGAAGCTGGCGGCGGGTGGCAACCACTCGTGCGTGCTGCTGGATACGGGCCTGGTGCGCTGCTGGGGCCAGAACACGTACGGGCAGCTCGGGTACAACAGCAAGGACAACCTGGGCGATGGCGAGCCGGTGGCCAGCTTCGGCTACGTCAACCTGGGCGGTGCGGCCGTCCGCATCACGGTGGGCCTGGAGCACTCCTGCGCGGTGATGGCGACGGGCAAGGTGCGCTGCTGGGGACGCAATCAGTACGGCCAGCTCGGCTATGGCCACATCAACAGCATCGGTGACGATGAACAGCCCTGGAAGGCCGGTGACGTGGACCTGGGCGGTGCCACCGCCACGGATGTCGTCGCGGGCGACAACCACACCTGCGCGCTGCTCTCCAACAACAAGATGCTCTGCTGGGGCCGCAACGGCCTGGGCCAGCTCGGGTACGCACACATCAACCACATCGGCGACAACGAGCTGCCGAGCAGCCAGGTCGCGTTCGAACCGAAGGGCCCCGTCGCGCAGATCAGCGCCAGCGCGCACAACACCTGTGCCCTGCTGAAGTCGGGCAGCGTCATCTGCTGGGGCAGCAATGATGGTGGAGAGACGGGCAACGCCCTCTACAGCGACTTCGTCAACTACTGCCCCGAGTACGGTGCGCAGCGCTGCTTCGTCAACCTCCTCGCCGCTTCGACGATGGTGAACCTGGGTGGGACCACCGCCTTGCAGGTGACCTCGGGTGGCGGCCACTCCTGCGCCCTGCTCTCCACGGGCAGCGTGCGGTGCTGGGGCCGCAACACCTCCGGGGAGCTGGGCTATGGCAACACGACGACCCTGGACCTGCCTGGAGGCGCGGTGGATCTGGGCGGAGCGACGACTGCCTATCAGCTCAGTGCCTCCTCCTTGGGCACCTGCGCACTGCTGTCCACCGGCAAGGCCCGATGCTGGGGTCGCAACAACTTCGGGCAGCTTGGACAGGGAAACACCACGACCATCGGTGACACCGAGCTGCCGTCCGCCGTGAGCGAGATCCAGCTCCTGCCCCCGACGCCGTAATCGCTGAAACCTCGCGGGCGCCCGCCACACCGGGGCGCCCGCGCTTGCTGCCGCCGTCGGCGCAGTTCCCTTTGGTTTTCAGGAGTCGACTGTGAAGAGAACGTCTCCCCGCTGGTTCCGTTCGCGCGGCATGTTGGGCGCGCTACTGCTGTCCCTCTCCGCACCGTGGGTCGCTGGCTGTAGCTCCGGCACGACGACGCCCCCGGACACCACCTCCCAGCAGCAGAACCAGTCCGAGGTCTCCGTCTCCATTGGCGCCCAGGACATCTTCGCTGAAACCGTGAAGCAGGGCCGTGTCTCCGCGCTCGCCTTCTCCTACGCCGATGTCGCTAGCATCCGCGTCGATGTCGCCGAGCAGGGTGTCGGTGGCGCCGTCATCTTCAAGAACTTCGACCTCTTCACCTCCGCTGGCGCATGGACGGGCACCCTTCCCTTTCTGCCCAAGGGCAAGGCGCTCACCTTCTCCGCTCGCGCCCTCAACGCCGCTGGCACCCCTCTCTTCGAGGGGTCCCTTGATGCGACGTTGAACCTGGACCACGAGACCGTCACCATTCCCCTCGCTCCGGCCAACAACAACGCCGTCATCGCGCTGCCCCGCATCCGTAGAATCAGCATCCCCAGCGCCTTCGCTTCCGCGCAGTCCGGCAACATCACCTTCGCGGTGGAAGCCACCAACGGCGTGCTGCTGCGCTACGCCATCACCTCCGACGTCGTGGGCAGCGGCACCTTCTCCCCGCTCAATGGCCTCATGGCCATCACCCTGCAAAACACGGCCGGGGCCTTCGTCTCCCAGTACACGCCGCCCACCGTCTCCACGGAGACCGTCTTCTCCCACACCGTCACGGTGACGAACGCCGCCGGCCACTCCGTCAGCACCACCTTCACCACCAAGGTGAAGCCCAACGAGACCTCCAGCGGCGTCATCGACACCACCGTCGCCGTGCTCTTCAACCCCGTCATCAATGGCCTCAACGGCCTGCGCGTGCGGGACACCGGCAACGTCATCTTCACCGCCGACGTGAGCGATGACGGTGCGCAGGAGGCGCTCAGCTATGCGTGGAGCTTCACCCCGGCCTCGGGCACCACGCCGGATCCGGTGCCGGCCTTCACGGGCACGACGAACCCCTCCACGCTCCAGAACTACACCACCGCCGTGCAGGGCGACCTGAAGCTCTCCGTGAAGGATGGCAACAACGGCACCACCACGCTCACCTACAAGCTCACCCCGGAGCAGTTCCCCGACAATCCCGTCGCGGAAGGGCCCCTCGACGGCGTCAACACGCTTGCTGGCGGCTTTGATCATAGCTGCGCCCTCTTCAACAACGGCTCGGTGCGGTGCTGGGGCTACGGGGCCTTCGGACAGTTGGGCTACGAGAGCACCCAGAATCTCGGTGACAACGAGCTGCCGTACACGGCCGGCGAAGTGAAGATCCTCGGCAAGGCCACGAAGCTGGCCGTGGGTGGCAACCACTCGTGCGCACTGCTGGACACGGGCCTGGTGCGCTGCTGGGGCCAGAACACCTACGGGCAGCTCGGTTACAACAACACTGACGCCGTGGGCGATGGCGAGCCGGTGGCCAGCTTCGGCTACGTCAACCTGGGCGGCCCCGCCATCCGCGTCTCCTCGGGCGGCGACCACACCTGCGCGGTGATGGCCACGGGCAAGGTGCGCTGCTGGGGCCGCAACCAGTACGGCCAGCTTGGCTACGGCCACAAGAACAACATCGGTGACGACGAGCAGCCCTGGAAGGCGGGCGACGTGGACCTGGGCGGCGCCGTCGCCACGGACATCTCCGCGGGCCTCATGCATACCTGCGCCCTGCTCTCCACCGGCAGGCTGTCGTGCTGGGGCCTGAACGGCAGTGGCCAGCTCGGCTACACCCACCTCAATGACGTCGGGGACAATGAGCTGCCAGCAAGTCAGCCCCCCATCGATGTCGGCGGCCC
The DNA here is from genome assembly GCF_003611635.1 of Corallococcus terminator. Classification (GTDB taxonomy): domain Bacteria; phylum Myxococcota; class Myxococcia; order Myxococcales; family Myxococcaceae; genus Corallococcus; species Corallococcus terminator. The sequence continues at coordinate 8,985 of NZ_RAVZ01000174.1, forward strand.
GGTGTCACAGGTGAGCGTGGGCAGCTACGCCACCTGCGCCCTGCTCCAAACGGGCAACATCCGCTGCTGGGGTTACAACAGCTACGGGATGCTCGGCCGCGGCAGTGATTGGTCCTCCGTCCGGCTTTCCCAGACGACCCCCGTGGACCTGGGAGGCGACAAGGTCCTTCAGGTGTCCACCGGCCGCGATCACATGTGCGTCCTGCTCGCGACGGGCGCGGTGAAGTGCTGGGGCTACAACGGCTACGGTGAGCTGGGCACCGGCGACACCAGCAACCGCAGCCTCCCGTCGGGAGCGGTCAACCTGGGGGGCGCCACCGCGTACCAACTGTTCGCCTCCAAGGGCTTCTACAACTGCGCCCTGCTCTCCACCGGCAAGGCCCGCTGCTGGGGTCAGAACAACCTGGGTCAGCTCGGCTACGGCAACACCAGCAACGTGGCGACGCCCACCCAGGACATCCAACTCCTGCCGCCAACACCGTAATCTCTCCCAGGATGCGGGCGCCCCTCCTCCGGCGCCCGCATCATCGTCCCCCCACGCGCGGGTCCTCGCATGACGAAGCCAGACATCCGTCCGACCTCCTTCATGGGCCGCGCCCCTCGCGCCGTGCTGTCACGCCTCGCGCTCCTGCTGTGCATCGCGTCCGCGTGCACCGCTCCGCTCCCGCCGGGAGACACGGCTCCGGAGCCCACGACCTCCGTCAGCTTCACCGTCGCCGCGGACTCCGCCTCCTCCGAATCCCAGACACCGGGGGCGCTGCGCCTCCAACCGTTCGGTTCCACGTTCGCGGACGTGGCGCGGATCCGCATCGACGTGGAGGACGCGGCCAGCCACAGCGCGCTGTTCTCGAACTTCGACCTGGTGCCTTCGCCCTCCGGATGGTCCGGCACCCTGCCGTCCCTGCCGCGCCACCGCGCGCTCACGTTCATCGCCCGTGCGTTCAGTGGCAGCGATGCGCTCCTCTTCCAGGGCAGCACCACGCAGACGCTCGTCGCGGACCGGGAGACGGTGGCCCTCACGCTCGCCCCTCCGGATGGCGCGCCCATCACGCTGCCTCGCATCCCGCGCATCCAGCTTCCCGGCGAGTTCGTCTTCGGCCAGCCCGCCACCCTCACCTTCTTCGTCGAGGCCACCTCCGGCGAGGCCCTGACCTTCACCCTCACCGCCGCCCCCGACGGTGGCACCTTCCTGCCCGCGAGCGGCACGTTCACCCTCACCGGGACCTCCGGCGCCTTCGTCTCCCGCTACCTGCCACCCTTCGGCCTCCCCAGCCCCACGGACTACACGCACTCGCTCACCGTCACGAATCCGGCGGGGCACTCCGTCAGCGCCACCTTCGTCACGCGCGTCCTCCCCGCCGACCGCTCCACCGATTCTCTGGGCACCACCGTGCGCGTGCTCTTCAATCCCGTCATCAAGGGCCTGTCCGCGTCGCGCCTCGCCGGCACCTCCGATGTGGCGTGGACCGCGTCCGTCTCCGACGACCAGCCGGCCCAGACGCTGGGCTACGCGTGGAGCTTCGCGCCGGATGCCCCCATCACCCCCGCCCCGGGCTTCACCACCCAGGCCAACCCCACCGTCCTCCAGCACTACGCCACGTCGCTCCAGGGCCGCCTCACCCTGCAAGTCACCGACGCCGCCGGGGGCCGCACCACCGCCACCTACCGCCTGGGCGCGCAGCAGTTCCCCGACGCCCCCGTGCGCACCGGCGGCCCCACCGACGTCGCCCAGCTCCACGCTGGGGACAGCCACACCTGCGCCCTGCTCAACGACGGCTCCGTGCGCTGCTTCGGCAGCGGCGCGCAGGGACGGCTCGGCTACACCAGCACCACCCACGTCGGTGACGATGAAACGCCCGCGTCCGTGGGACCCGTGCCCCTGGCGCCCGGGGAGAAGGCCGTGCAACTGGCCACCGGCCTGGGCCACACCTGCGCCCTGCTCTCCACCGGCCTCGTGCGCTGCTGGGGCGCCAACGCCTTCGGCCAACTGGGACTGGGCCACGTGCGCGGCATCGGCGACGACGAGCCCATCACCCACGTGGGCACCGTCAACCTGGGCGGCGCCCGCGCGCTGCGCATCACCGCCGGGGACCAGCACACCTGCGCGCTGCTCACCTCCGGCCGCGTGCGCTGCTGGGGCGCCAATGCTCGCGGACAGCTTGGGTACGGCAACCTCCTCGACCTGGGCGACGACGAAGCCCCGCCCACCGACGATGTCCCCGTGGGCGCTCCCGTGCAGGACCTGGTCGCGGGCGGCAACCACACCTGCGCGCTGCTCTTCTCCGGCCGCATCCGCTGCTGGGGCGCCAACAGCTTCGGACAACTGGGTTACAGCCGTGACGACGATGTGGGTGACACCGAGTTGCCCTCCACCGCCGGGGACGTGGACGTGGGCGGCATCACCGTGCAGCTCGCCCTGGGCGGCAACCACACCTGCGCCCTCCTGGAATCCGGCGCCGTGCGCTGCTGGGGCGCCAACAGCACGGGCCAGGTGGGCAGCGGCAACCCCGACTACGCCACGCCCCGCACCCAGGTGGAGCTGGGCTACGGCCTGCGCGCCGTCCAGGTGGCCACCGGCGCCCAACACACCTGCGCCCTCCTGGAGTCCGGCCAGCTCAAGTGCTGGGGCAACGGCGCCCGGGGCCGGCTGGGCTACGGCAACGTCCGCTCCCTGTCCGCGCCCATCGCGGCCAGCATCGACGTGGGCGGCGCTCCCGCCGTGTTCCTCACCGCCGGGGGCCAGCACACCTGCGCCGTGCTCTCCAACGGCCGCGCGCTGTGCTGGGGCTTCAACAGCACCGGACAACTGGGCCAGGGCCACGTGCGCGCCATCGGGGATGACGAAGCGCCAGCGCTCGCCGGGAGCATCCTCCTCGTGTCGCCCTGACACCGTTCGCGGGGAGGGCCGTGACGCCTGCCCGCCTGCCCTTCGGCCTCAGCGTGGCCGGTACCGAAGCAGGTTGCCGGACACGGGGACCGTTACGAACGTCAGTCGGACGGAGGAATCCATCATGGCCGACAACAACAAGCGTCAGACGCCCCCGCAGCCCGCCGAGGACTTCTACGGTCGCCCCACGGGCGCACCCCAGGATGACGCGTCCGCGCCCCGTGAAGGCCAGGGCTCCTCGTCCTCCTCGCCGCGCGATGAAGAGGCGGATCGCAAGGCCCACCCGCGTCCCGACGTGGACGATGACGAACGTACGCCCCACCGCGAGCTCACCGAGGCCGACGAGAAGGGCGTCCGTCCCCGTGAGGCCAGCGACGACACGGACGACGGCGACTTGACGCCCCGCGACGCCAGCGGCCTGCATCCGTACGACCCGCGTGAACGGGCTCCTGGCGCCTCGCTGGACGAGCTTCCGGACGGCGACGGGCCTCGCAGCGACGCGGGCACCAATCCCCTCTCCGACGTGTACCGCTACGGCCACCCGGACCGCTCTCCGGACCGCGAGCGCTGAAGACAGACGTCCTCTTCGCGCGCACCGCACCGACAGACAGCGACGGACCGCCGGGCCAGGAACCGGGGCACACCGCCCCGTCCTGGCCCTGGTTGCGTTCATCCGGCCCGCATCACCCCACGCGGCGCGGGGCGTGCTCCAGGCGGTGGGTGTCCACCCACGCCTGCGCCTGCGTCATCGTGTCCACGAAGACCGTGTCGAAGCTGGCCGCGTGCCCGGTGAGCAGCATGGCCACCGACATCGCCTTGCCCACCACCCGCTGCGTCAGGTCCGAGCCCACGTACACCACCGAGCGCATCCACTCCGCGCGCACGTTGTTCGCCAGGTACTTGCGCGACTCGGTCGGCAGCTCCGAACCCTGCACTTCCGCCACCAGGTAGAACGGCCCGTGGACCGCCATCTCCTCGTAGACGCGCAAACACCACTTCGCGTCCTGCAATCCCACCAGTCCCACGTACCGCGTATGCAAGGCGTCCGGCGCGATCATCCGGATGCGATGCGCGCCGCACGTCCATTCGCGTGATTGATCCATTTGGTACTCCCCCCGTTCAGGCCTTCCCTACCCTACGCCGACCCCCTCCGCCCGAGGGAAGAGCCGCCCCGCGAACCTGCCCTTCAGGGCAGGTCCTGCCTGTCCTTTGGATGTCAGACCCCCTCTGTACTGTGTACCCATTCCGACAGCCTTCCAGAGGGGGAATCACCGTGCCGGAAACCCGTGAAATGCCGCGAGTGTCGGTCAACAAGCTGGGCGAATACCTCATCGCGACGCCCGCCCGCAGGAAGCGCATCATCCATGACCAGAAGCACCCGCCGGATGCCCAGTACCTGCGCTATCCGGAGGCGTCGTACGCCGTCACCGACTTCCTGTGCCGCGGTCTGGACATGAACGTGCTGAAGGAGGCCCAGCGCCGGTTCGCCTGCGCGGTGCCGACGTCGGAGTTCGAGGCGCAGCGCATGCAACTGTGTTCGGAGGCGCTGGAGCGCTTCGCGGACCTGGTGCCGTGGCTGGACCTGGACGACGCCATCATCAGCGCCGTGGGGGCGGAGCCGCCGGTGCTGGAGATGGCGGGCGTCACCATCAGCGTGCGTCCGGAGGTGGTGGTGCAGCGGCTGGACAAGCAGGGCCAGCCGCGCGTGGGGTTGATGAAGCTCTACTTCTCCAAGACGCAGCCGCTGGATGAACGGTCGGGGCAGTACATCGGCACGCTCCTGCAGCGCTTCGCCGAACAGCACCTGTGCCGGCTGGGCCCGGCGGACCACCGGCTGATGACCGTGGTGGACGTGTTCGCGGGGTCGCTGTTCGTCGCGCCGCGCGCGCACATCCGCCGGCTGGGGGACGTGGTGCTCGCGTGCGAGGAGATCGCCGAGCGCTGGGCCGTCCACTGAAGACGGCCCGCGCCTCCCCCGCGCCCCGTGGAGGGCTTCACGCAAGCCTTCAGGGGAGCGGTTCGGCGGGAGGCGGGGTGTGCTGTTGCCGGTGCGCCTCCAGCCACTCGCGGGCTTCCTTGCGGGTCTCCAGGAACCGGGCTTCCAGCCGGATGCGGCCGGTGAACTGGAGCGCCACCACCAGCGCCTGCAGCACCTCGCGCTGGGAGCGCTTGCCCCCGAAGAAGACGATGGCCTGGAACCATTCGGGGCGCACGTGTTCGGCCAGGAGCTTGCGCGGCGCCACCGACTGCGCGGTCTCCTCCGCCACGGGCCCCATGGAGCCCCCCAGGTCCACCACGAGGTAGTAGGGCCGCCCCAGCTCCGCGTACTGCTCCTGGAGCAGGACCGTGAGCTGGCGCGCCTCCTCCTCGGAGAAGGTGCCGCGGACCGTCGCCCAGAGGACGTCGGACGACTCCAGCGACACCCGCTGTGTCCCCAAGACCCATTCCCGTAGCGCTGCCATACCCTCTCCCACGCAGAGTCTCCGAGGGTACTCAAAACCGGAGCAACGCCACCAGCCCGAGATGTCCTCTTTCCCGGGTGAGGCGACACCACGCGACCCCACGGGTCCCACTCCCGCGCTCCCAGGGGTGGCCCCCTGGGAGGGGTGCGGTGATTGCCGTCGCGTCGTGGACACTCGTGCGCGGGGGAACGGCGGCGGGTGAACGCCGGAGGCCCGGCCCGGGTTTTTCCAGGGGGGGAGGGTCTGCCGGGTGGTGAACAGATGCCGGTATGATTGCCGGCGGGCGACCGTGCGGACGTTCGCCCGTGGTTGCGCCGCCGACCGGTTGTCGGGGCGCGCCTCCTTGCTCACTGTGAAGAGTCGCGCGCGAAGGCGCGTGTGGATGGGGGCGTGGTGTTGGACTCCTTGTGGAACAAGCGCGCCGTGCTCGTGTCGGGCAAGGGCGGCGTGGGGAAGACGACGCTGTCCGCGGCCATGGCCGTGGCGGCGGCGCGCTCCGGGCGTCCGGTGCTGCTGGCGGAGCTGTCCCCGGACGAGGGCGGCCCGTCCACCCTGGCGGGTCTGGTGGGCGCGAAGGACGCCGGGGCGAAGGTCGTCCCGGTGCGGCAGAACCTGTCCTTCGTGCGCCTGTCCGCCGCCGAGGGCCACCGCCAGTTCCTGGAGGAGACGCTGCCGGCGAAGTGGCTGGCGGAGGCCGCGCTGCGCTCGCGCGCGCTCCGGCGCTTCCTGGAGGCCGGGCCCGCGCTCAAGGAGATGGGGCTGCTGTACCAGATGCTGACGCTGGTGCGGCGCACGCACCCGGATGGCCGCCCCCTGTACCCGCTGGCGGTGCTGGACCTGCCAGCCACCGGCCACGCGATGGCGCTGGCCACGCTGCCCCGAAGCCTGCTGTCGCTCATCCCGGGCGGGCCCATTGGCCGCGCCATGCGCGAGGGCCTGGACCTGTTGCAGGACCCGAAGCGCACCGGCGTGGTGCTCACGACGCTGCCGGAGCCCCTGCCGGTGAGCGAGACGCTGTCGCTGGCCAAGGAGCTGAAGGACGTGGGCCTGCCCCTGTCCGTCGCGGTGCTCAACCGGCTGCCGGAGGACCCCTTCACGCCGGAGTCACTCGCGGCGCTGGGGCGATTGTTGGAAACCCATGGGCCGCACCGGGGACAGCGGGCGCTGGAGCGGCTGGAGCGCGCCCGGGAGGCCCGTCAGCGGCTCCAGGCCGGCACGGCCGTGCCACAATGGGGGCTGCCGGACCTGGCCCTCACCGGCCCGGCGCTGGTGGAGCGGCTGTCGGAGCTGTTGGTGCCCACACTCGAGGAGGCCGCCCACCCCGGCGGCCGGGAGGCCACGCCATGAACCTGGACGCCATGCTGCGCGACAAGCGGGTCATCGTCCTGTGCGGCGCTGGAGGGGTGGGCAAGACGACGACGGCGGCGGCGCTGGGCGTGGCCGCGGCGCGCGCGGGGCGCCACGTGCTGGTGCTCACCATCGACCCGGCGCGCCGGCTGGCGGAGGCCATGGGGCTGAAGGAGAACGGCCCGGAGCCCACCACGGTGCCCCCGGAGCGCCTCTACGCGGACGGCCCCCAGGGCGAGGGCCGGCTGGACGTGTGGATGCTGGAGCCGCGCGTCATCTTCGAGCGCATGGTGCGCAAGCTGTCCGCCACGGAGAGCGCCGCGCGCGCCATCCTGGACCACCGGCTGTACCGCTTCCTGTCGGAGCTGGTGGCGGGCGTGCAGGAGTACGCCGCCGCCGAGGCCCTGGACAGCTTCCTCACGGACGGCCACTACGACCTCATCCTCCTGGACACCCCGCCCAGCCGCCACGCGCTGGACTTCCTGGAGGCGCCGGGCCGGCTGGCGCGCTTCCTGGATGACCGGGTGATTTCCCTCTTCGGCCCCGACTCCAGCCGCACCGGCCGCCTGTGGCAGGGCGCGCAGGCGCTGGTGGGCAAGGTGCTGGATGGCGTCTTCGGCGGAGGCTTCGCGCAGGAGATGCGCACCTTCGTGGGGGCCTTCGGCGGCCTGTTCGCCGGCATCCGCCTGCACACGGAGCGGCTGCGCGCGCAGCTCGCGTCAAAGGACGCGGCCTTCCTGCTCGTCACCTCTCCGGAGGCCGCCGCGCTGCGCGAGGCCACCTTCTTCAAGGACACGCTCCTGGCGCGCGGCCTGCCCTTCGCGGGCTATGTGCTCAACCGAAGCTGGGCGCGCGAGGATGGACTGGCCCCGGCCGCCAACCTGAAGCCCCACGCCCTCAACGCCGTGGACACCGACGCCGTGCTCGCGCTGGAGCACCTGGCGGGCGTGGAGGACGCGCGCGCGACGGCCCACCGTTCGCTGCTGGCGAGGCTGGCGGAGGGGCTGCCCCTGGGTGCGATGGCCATCGCCGCGCCGGACGCGGGCGCGGACCTGGAGGACTTCCGGGGACTCGTGCACCTGGGCGAAGCGCTCACCGTCGCCTGACGTCCGGGCCCCGCGCGCCGGGGCCCTGGCTTCCTCCCGCCGTGCAGGGCGGACGGGCGACCGTCGCCGCTCCCGGTCGGCTGGAGCTTTGCGCGCTCCCTCCGGCTTCCCATGTTCGTCAAGCGAGGAGGCTTGCGACGCACATGGGAACCAAGGACTACAGCAACGGAAACGGCCGGCAGGACCTGGGGCGTGCGGACCGGTCCACCCCGCCCACCGACGCCATGGCCACGCACCGTCCACCGGACGCGGCGCCTCCGGGCTCGCGGGAGCGCGCCGAATCCGACGTGAGCGGGTGGAACCCCGCGCGCGACGAGGAACCGGCCGCCCGCCAGGGACGCTTCCACCGCGCCGCCGCGTGGCGCCTGGGCCAGGTGCGCACCGACGTGGATGACACCGGCGCCTGGCGCGAGGACCGCGAAGGCGAGCACGGCGGCAGCGTGGGCCCCTACGGCCGCGATGACCGGGACGTCCGCTCCGCCACCGGACAGTGGCCGCGTGAGCGCGACGGGCGGAACACGCGCTCCGCCACCGGACAGCGGCCCTACGACCGGGACGCCGGGGACGCGCGCTCCACCGCCGCCCAGGACACTCCTGGTCGCGACGACCAGGACCCGCGCTCGGTCGCCGTCCAGAGCCCCTACAAGCGCGACGACCCGGACGGGCGCTCCGCCGCCCGACAAGAGGCCCGGGATCGCGAAGAGCAGTACGCGCGCTCCACCGCCACACAGCTCCCTGGAAGCACGATGGGGGACCAGGAACTCGAGATGCAGCCCCAGCGCGCGGACTACCGCGACTGGGACCGCACCGGCTACGGCGGCGAGGAGCCCCTCCTGCGCGACCGCCGGCCCCAGGTGCCGCGCGAACAGCCCGCGCGCTCCACGCCGGCCCCGTCCTCGCGACGCAGGTGGCAGCGTGAGCCGCTCACCGCGCGCGACATCATGACCCGCGCGGTGCGCACCGCCCGTCGCGACAGCACCCTGCGCGAGGTGGCCCAGTTGATGAAGGATGAGGACTGCGGCGTCGTGCCCATCGTGGACGCGGAGGGGCGGCTGCTGGGGCTCGTCACGGACCGGGACCTCGCGCTGCGCGCCTTCGCCGGCGGCCGGGCGGTGGACGGCTTGCGCGCGGCGGACGTGATGACGGAGGACATCGAGGTGGTGCTGCCGGAGGAGAACCTGCACGGCGTCATCGACCTGATGGGACGCAGACAGGTGCGCCGCGTCCCCGTCGTGGAGCCCGACGACCGGCTCGTGGGCATCATCGCGCTGGGGGACATCGCCAGCCGCGCGGATCAGGACGAGGAGTTGCAGGACGCGCTGGAACGCATCTCCTCGCGGCGCTCGTTCTGGAGCCGGCTTCGCTAGCCACGCCCGTGAGGCGCGGCGCACGAAGCCCGCGCCTCACGTGATGGTGACGACCACCCCGGACGCATCCGACGTCGCGGTGAACTTCTTCAGGTCGCTGGTCGCCAGGCCCGTCCCCGGGGTCAGGACGCCGCCCTTGCTGAACTGGGACGCGTGGCAGGGGCAGAGCAGTCCGTCGATGCTCGACTCGAACCCCACCTCGCAGCCCTGATGCGGGCAGACGGAGTCCACCGCCGAATAGGTGCCGTCCGCCAGCTTGAAGATGAACACCGTCTTGCCGTAGCCGTTGGGATTGCCGCTCACCATGCCGCCCGTGTCCTGGAGCGCGGGGAACTGGGAGAACGGCAGGGTCAGCGTCCCGTTGATCACCGCCGGGAAGGCGTCGTCACCGGACTTGAGCGAGATGCTCAGCACCTGGGTGCCCGCGTTGTACGTGGCCACGTACGCCTTCAGCGGCACCGTGGCCGGCGCGTTCGTCACCGCGCCCGTGATGTCGTAGCGCGACAGGTGGCAGGGGCACACGGCCTCCGTGCCATCGAAGCCCATGGGGCAGCCCACGTGGGTGCAGGTGGCGGACAACACCGCGTAGGTGCTGTCCGAGGGGTGCACCACCAGCAGGTTCTCCTGCCCGGTGCCGCCCGGAAAGCGCAGCGTCACGGACCCGCCCACGCGGGACAGGTCCGGGTAGCGCTGCACCACCAGCGACACGATGCCGTCCTCGCCAGGGGCGGGCACGTCCAGCAGCGGCGAGGGGTCGATGTCCGGCGCGCACGCGGGAATCCCCGCGACGGCGACGCCCGTGCCCAACAGCTTCTTGAAGAAGTCTCGACGCGACGAGCTCACGTGCCCTCCTGGAAGACGAGGTGGGGCTCCAGCACCAGCTTGTCTTCCACCTTCACCATCAGCAGCGTGGGGCGTTCAATCTTGTAGCCCTCCAGGCTGATCTCGAAGGTGCCGTCCGCGGTGACCTGCTTGGCGGACGTGAACTTCACCGTCATGGGGACCTCCACGTCCTTCGTCACGCCGTGGAAGGTCAGCTTGCCCTTGAGGACCACCGGCACGGAGCCCGGGAAGGTCGCGGGGGCCTTCACGCCCGAGGCCACGGCCTGGAGCGTGATGAGCGGATACTTCGCCGCCTCCGTCACCTCCAGCATGTGCGTGTCGCGGTTGGAGTTCTGCGAATCGAAGTCCTTCACCTGCGCGCGCACGGCCACCTGGAGGGTGCCGTCCGGCTTCAGCACGGCCTTGCCCTCGCTGGGAGCCGCCTTGCCGGACACCTCGTGCAGCTTGTGGATGAGCTTGTAGGTGAGCGTGCTGGCGTCCTTCTTCACCGAGTACAGCCGCGGGGCGTCCTGCGCGGCGGCGGGAAGCGCGAGCATCAGGGCGGCAAGCGTGGCGAGTCGTCGAACAATCACGGCGTCCTCCAGAGGGGGTACGTCTCTGCCTCCGCACAACGGCCGGCGTGCGGAGACATTCACGGCGGGGGGGTTGAGGTCAGAAGGTGAGGGTCACGATGCCCGCGGCGACGCAGCCCAACGTGGCATAGCCAACCACCTGGTGCGCGGTGGCGTACTTCGGCTCCTGGAGCTCGCCGAAGCTCTGCGTGGCCAGGATGCCCAGCACGGCTTGCGCCACCATGCCGGCGGTGGCCAGGCCCATGAAGATCTTGTGGAACGTCACCGAGTCCCACTGGAAGGCGCGCTCCACGGGGTCCGGCGCCAGGATGCCCAGCGCGCCCACGGTGGCGAACAGCAGCGACGTGCCGATGACGACGCCCCGGTGCCAGGCGAGCAGCGACCGGTCATCCCCGCCGCCCCGGAACGAGCGGTTGAACTGGATCTGCCCCAGCACCGTGGCCGCCGTGAGGCCACCCGCCATGCCCAGGCCCAGTCCCTGGTGCAGCAGGAGCATGGTGCGCCGCGTCTTGAGCTGACTGTCCAGCTCCGGATCCAACAGGCCCGCCGAGGCCTCCGCCTCCGGCGCGAGCAGGTCGAAGTCCAGGCTGGGCTCCGAGCTGGGGGTGCCCGTGGAGGGC
>NZ_RAVZ01000175.1 GCF_003611635.1 Corallococcus terminator
CACGCCACCCTCTGCATGGTGGCCCACGGCTTCCTCGCGCTGCGTCGAGCGCTTTTTCCCCCGGAAGCGAGTGCAATGGACGCTGCCCATGGTGCGGCGTCGCCTTCAGCACTTGCTGCTCAGCCGCATCGGCCACTGTCCCCTCTGCCTGCGTCACCTCAATCCCCGCGCTCCTCCTCTCGGGCCGTCACGCATCTGATCAAGTAGTATTAGTACAGGTGAGTAATCACACCGTCACTACCGAATCCAATGACGTCGGCGCGGCCATTGCCATTGAAGTCGGCCAAGGTCCGTGGGTGCAGGTCCACTCGCCAGCCCTGGTTGCAGCCAAACTCAGGCAGCCAGTATTGCCCACCGGTGAATCCAGTGCCGGTGGATAGCGCGACGTATGCGCCTCCATTCGCAAAGCCGACGATGTCCGCGCGACCGTCTCCATTCACATCCGCAACGGCGCGCGGATGTTGTTCCACCCGCCAACTCTGGTTGTAGCCAAACTCCCGGATCGAGTAGCTTGGCGAGGGAGTGTACAGTGACTTCAGCGAAGTGATGTCGCTGGGGCTGAACTCGCCCGTCTCGAATGCGCGGAAGCAGGAGTTCATGAGCGAGCCGCCAGAGGACGCCGTGGTCGGCGTGCCCGGGATGTGGATCGCGCCGACGCCCGCGTCCCCCTCGTTCCCGCCGACACCGCAGCTGATGGCGCGGTTGTAGTAGTCCGAGTGGCGGAAGCCGATGGTGTGGCCGATCTCGTGCGTGATGACGTGCTCGATGACGTCCACGCCGTACTGGCTCAGCTGACCGCCGATGGTAACCTGCCCGAACGGCAGGCCGTTCGCCGGGAACCCGGCCACGCCGCCGTTCATGTTCGGGTCGATGACCGCAGTGATGATGAAGCTACAGTCGGTGCTCGGCGCGCGCGCCATGGCGAAGGTCAGCGGAAGCTCGTCATAGTTTTGGATGGCCATGTCCAGCGCCGTGCTGAACACACCAGTGAACGCCGGGCCATTGATGCAGATCTTCGTGACGGAGGCGCTGACGAAGTTGTTCGTGCGGTGCTGCTCCTCCGTCGTCCCGCCGGTCGCGAGCAGCTCGCGCGAGGCAGCCAGGGACACCTCGGCGTCCCGCCCGACGTAGACCCTCCCGCTAACGACCATGATGTCGTCGGAAGGGATCCCCGCCTTCACCAGGTTGCCGATGATTTCCTCCGTCACGTCGGAGGGGCTGGCGCACCCGGCCAGAGCCAGCACCAAGCCCAGCGCCAACAGGGCCAGTTCGCTTCTCTCTTCTCATGGATGACTCCGGCGCGTGGGACGAGTGCCTTCCGCCTGCGAGCTGTAAAGGGCCGGGGTAATGGATCGCAGTCGGGTCGGCCAAGCTGTTCGTAGCTGGGTCGTCCAATCCGTCCTGTAGGACGTCGCCCTGCCAGACGCCGAACCCCAGCATGGGCATCCTCAACGTGGTGCTGGAGGCTGCGGCTCACGGCCTGGAGATTCCCGCCGGACCCACCGGCCAACCCGGCCGCCTCCCCTTCGGGCCTTGTTTGAACGCCGACTGTGATTGTCCTGCGGGCAGCCCAGGCCCCTCTGCCACAGACGTCTGTGCCGCGCGCAGGGCGCCTGCCAAATGCAGGCGCCCTGCACCTCGTCAGAGACTCAGGCCTTGCACCTGCACGGGCGTGAGGCGATTGGTTGTCGTTCCATCGCCGAGCTGGCCGTAGGCGTTGAAACCCCAGGCCCAGACGGTGCCGTCCTGCTTCAATGCGAGCGTGTAGTGGTCGCCAGCGCCAAGGGTTGTGACGCCTGTCAATCCCGGCACCTGCACCGGCGAGAGGCGATGGGTTGTCGTCCCATCGCCGAGCTGGCCGTAGGGGTTGTTGCCCCAGGCCCAGACGGTGCCGTCCTGCTTCAAGGCCAGCGTGTGGTAGTCGCCAGCGGCGAGGGCCGTGACGTCCGTCAATCCCGGCACCCGCACCGGCGTGAGGCGATGGGTTGTCGTCCCATCGCCGAGCTGGCCGGACTCGTTGTTGCCCCAGGCCCAGACGGTGCCGTCCTGCTTCAAGGCCAGCGTGTGATAGCCGCCAGCGGCGAGGGCCGTAACGTCCGTCAATCCCGGAACCTGCACCGGCGTGAGGCGATGGGTTGTCGTCCCATCGCCGAGTTGGCCGAACTCATTGTAGCCCCAGGCCCAGACGGTGCCGTCCTGCTTCAAGGCCAGCGTATGATAGTCGCCAGCGTCCAGGGCCGTGACGCCCGTCAATCCCGGCACCTGCACCGGCGAGAGGCGATGGGTTGTCGTCCCATCGCCGAGCTGGCCGGACTCGTTGTTGCCCCAGGCCCAGACGGTGTCGTCCTGCTTCAAGGCCATCGTGTGAAAGCCCCCAGCGACGAGGGCCGTAACGTCCGTCAATCCCGGCACCTGCACCGGCATGCGGCGGGTTGCCCCTGTCCCGTCGCCGAGCTGGCCGTGGTAGTTGTAGCCCCAGGCCCAGGCGGTGCCGTCCTGCTTCAAGGCCAGCGTGTGGATAAAGCCAGTGGCGAGGGCCGTGACGCCCGTCAATCCCGGCACCTGCACAGGAGTGCGGCGATGGGTTCTCGTCCCATCGCCAAGCTGGCCGTTGTTGTTGTAGCCCCAGGCCCAGGCGGTGCCGTCCTGCTTCAAGGCCAGCGTGTGAAAGCCGCCAGCGGCGAGACGAACCCCGCTGCCCTGGAGATTGGAGGCGTCGAAGGCCTGGGTGCTGAAGGTGCGGCCGGTGCCCGCAGGGAGCTGCCCGAGCACCCCGCCCCACTGCCCACCAGTCTTCACCAGTGCATCCGTGCGCGTCGTCATCCCCGGGCCGGACACGGCGAGCTCCACAAGGGCCACGTCGCTGGCGCTCAGCGCCTGCGGCAGCGTCACCACCGCCTGAGCGCTGCCCTCCTGTGCCTCTTGTCCTTGCGCGCCGCCACACCCGGCCAACACCAGGCCCAGGGCTAGCACTGTCAGCCCGCTTCGACTCTCTCTTCGCATGACTTCTCCTCGTGTGGGGCTGCTGTGAGTCCTCACCTGAGGATTGCCCTCCGTCCACCACGCATGCGGAGTCTCACCAGGAAAGGAGCGCGGGACTCTATAAGGATGGCCTGGGCCACCGCTCGTGGCGTCAGCCCCGAGCCACATTGTCAGCGCTGCGTCTGTCGCCCGCTTTTCGCATGAGGCGAATCCGCTCCGCTCGACGTTCCTGGTCGCGGATGGATTGTCCGGTCAACGGTCAACCAACCGGCCAATCCGTGCTGATGCCTCGCTTGGGCCGGAGGCATTGCCCAAGACGTCTGGACGTCGCTCTCGGTCAGCGTCCAGCGGATCATCAACGAGCTGACCGGGTGAAGAGGATTGCTCCTCCCTGGCGTGTGAGCCCCGCGTTGTCCGGGCGCCCGGACAACGCCTGCCGGAAGCACTGCCCACGAGGACCGAGAGTGCCCAGGGGGCGGCCCAGGTCCCCCTTCCCTCCCTCTGCCATTGGGCCCCGTCCGCGGACGTCTGCGACGCGCCCCGGGCGCCCGCCAAACACAGGCGCCCGGTGCCTCGTCAGAGGCTCAGGCCCTGCACCTGCACGGGAGTGCTGCTCTGGGTGATCGTCCCGTCTCCGAGCTGGCCCTGGGTGTTGTTCCCACAGGCCCAGACGGTGCCGTCCGGCTTCCATGCGAGCATGTGGAAATAGCCAGCGGCGAGGGTCGCGCCGCTCGTCAGTCCCGCCATCTGCACGGGCGTGAGGCGGCCCAAGACTGTTCCATCGCCGAACTGGCCGTCGGAGTTACGACCCCAGGCCCAGAGGGTACCGTCCTGCTTCGAGGCGAGTGAATAGTGGAAGCCAGCGGCGAGGGCCGCGACGCCCGTCAAACCCTGTGCCTGCACGGGCGTGAGGCGGTTCGTGGCTGTTCCGTCTCCGAGCTGACCCGATGCGTTGTAGCCCCAGGCCCAGACGGTACCGTCCTGCTTCAAGGCGAGCGTATGGGAGTCGCCAGCGGCGAGGGCCGCGACGCCCGTCAAGCCCTGCACCTGCACGGGCGTGAGGCGCGTTGTGGTGGTCCCGTCGCCGAGCTGACCGTCGGAGTTCAGGCCCCAGGCCCAGACGGTGCCGTCCTGCTTCAAGGCGAGCGCATGGTGGGTGCCCGACGCGAGGGTCGCGACGCCCGTCAAGCCTTGCACCTGCACGGGCCTGGGACGGTTCGTGACGGTTCCATCGCCGAGCTGACCCAATGCGTTGTAGCCCCAGGCCCAGACGGTGCCGTCCTGCTTCAAGGCGAGTGTATGGGAGTCGCCAGCGGCGAGGGCCGCGATGCCCGTCAAGCCCTGCACCTGCACGGGATTGGAGCGGTCCGTGAGCGTTCCGTCGCCGAGCTGGCCGGAACCATTGAACCCCCAGACCCAGACGGTGCGGTCCGGCTTCAAGGCGAGCGAATGCTGGTAGCCGGCAGCAAGGGCCGCGACGCCCGTCAAGCCCTGCACCTGCACGGGCGTGGGGCGCCTTGTGACGGTCCCGTCGCCGAGCTGGCCTGAGTGGTTGTAGCCCCAGGCCCAGACGGTGCCGTCCTGCTTCACAGCGAGATTATGGACCCCGCCCGCCACGAGACGAGCCCCGGGGCTCACGGCGCAGGCGGTGCCGCCCTCGAGGGCGAAGGCGAAGCGGGTGGAGAGGCCGAGGGCATTGGTGACGGTCGCCGTCACCGAGGACGTTGCTCCCGCCGGCACACACGCCGGCGCCGTCCAGGGGACTTCGCTGCTGGTGGCGGTGCTGATGGCGGAGCCCAGCGTGCCGGTGCTGGTGGCCCAGGTGAAGCTGAGGGCGCTGCCCTGCGCGTCCCTGGCCCGCACGCGGAAGATGATGGTTTCGCTGCCCGCGGGCACCGACGCGACGGACTGGAAGGCCTCCACCACCTCGGGAGGGAAGCGCCCCGTGGTGGGCGCCGTCGTCACGTAGAAGGTGAGGCTGCCGATGCCCTGCCCACCACGACCGTCACGTGCCACCACGGTGAGGGTGCATGTGCCGCCCGAGGGCTGAGCCGAGGGGGTGAAGCTGGAGGTGGCGGAGGAGGCATTCGCCCACATGCCGGCGCAGTTGGCCGTCCATTCGAAGCCGAGGCTGTCGCCGTCCGCGTCGCTGGCGGAGGCCGTCACCTGGGTGGCCTGGCCGACGGCGACGGAGGAAGGCAGGGCCGCGACCCCGGCCACCTGGGGCCAGGTGTTGAAGGAGACGTTGACGGCGGCGCTGCCGTCGCCAGTGCTCACCGTGACGATGACGCTGAGGGAGGCGGAGGCCCCCTTGGAGTCCGTCACCGTCAGCGTCAGCACCACCGGGCCGGCCGCAGCCGGCGCCGTCCATGCGGTGGTGAGGCTGGAGGGCGCGCTGAAGCTGCCCGAAGCCGCCGTCCAGGCGTACGTGAGTGAGTCGCCCGCGTTGGGGTCGTCCGCGGTGGCCTGCAGGGCCACCTGACCGCCTGGAGCGACGGTGCCAGAACTGGCCACCAGCGAGAGGAGGCGCGGGGCCGCGTTGTCGAAGGGCGGCGGGGCATTCACCTCCTGCAGCAGCAGCGTGACGGCCGCTGTCTGCCCGGCCTGGATGGTGACGTTGGCCACCTGGCCGGAGTAGCGCACGGTGTTGGAGGCGTCGAAGGCCTGCGCGCTGAAGGTGCGGCCGGTGCCGGCGGGCAGTTGCCCAAGCACCCCGCCCCACTGCCCGCCCGTCTTCACCAGGGCGTCGGCGCGCGCCGTCATGCCCGCGCCGGACACGGTGAGCTCCACCCGGGCCACGTCGCTGGCGCTCTGCGCCTGCGGCATTGTCACCACCGCCTGCGCGCTTCCCTCCAGCGACTCCTGCTGCGCGCCACACCCGGCCAAAGCCAGCAACAGGCCCAGGGCCAGCACCGCCAGCCCGCTTCGACTCTCTCTTCGCATGCGCTACTCCGGAGCGTGGGACTTGAAGGCCCTGTCCCCGCGCCCACGCGGATGGACGGCCACTCCGAGGAGAAGGGCGCAGGACTCTACGAGTAATCCCCGTGCCCGCGCTCCTGAGTCGCTCCCGCACCGAGGAGGTGCCTTCGGACCTCTCGCGTTCGCTCCTCTCCAGGCCTGGCCAAGGTGGTGGGGTTGCACGGCCTGTGCCCCTGCCTCTCGTGAGTGCCCCGGGGTCGGCCCCGGCCCGCCTTCGCCTCCTCCTGCCCTTGGGCACACGCCGCAGACGTCTGCGACGTGCTGGGCGCTCGCTCATCGCAGGCGCCCATCGGGAGATCCGTCACCCAATCCCTGGCCCTGCCCGGGGGAAGCCTTGATTGCGAATCTCCCGCCAGAGGGCACAAGCGATCTCACAACCCTCGGCCTGTCGCTGCCAGGCGCTCACGGTGGGAGTCGAGCGGTCTGGCAACACGTCGCGGCCACAATGCCTTTCGAGGTCAACCAGAATGGAGCCATCGGTGCGTCCCTTGCGCAGCGCCCAATCGTCCAGGCCCAGGATGCGAGCAGGGCTGGGAGGAGGAGCGGAGCACGGCGAATCAGCCGCGGGAGGGGGTCGGAACTGGTGGGCATGGCCAGCGGCCAGAGAAGTCTGGCTCCTGCCACTGCGCCCGCTGGCCGCCATCCTGCGGCCCTACGTGGCTTTCTTTGGCCACGCAGGGCTCTCCCTTCGTGGACCTACCTGAAGGGGATTAGAAAGAGGAGCCATTCGCGCGCTTGCCGGCCGAGGCCGCGAGCGACGAGAGCGTGCTGTGCAGCACGAAGCTTCCCCCCGGGTGGGCATCCGGGCCGCGGTTCATCGACACGCCATCGGTCGCGGCCAATGAGCTGGAATAGGTGAAGGTGTCGATGACGGTGCCAGCGGCGTTCTTCACGGTGACCGTGTCGCCGGCGTTGCCCAGGCTGAGGCCGCCGGTGCTGGCGACCACGACATTGGACGTGCAGGAACACGGCGGAAGACCGGAAGCCCCACCGAACACCGCCACGGCCTTGCCCGGAGCAAGCACGGTGCCGGAAGCAAACGTGTGGCGCGCCGCCGTGGCGTCCCAGAGAACCCAGCCGCTGAGATCCATGGCAGTGCTGCCCATGTTGACCAGCTCGATGAACTCGCCAGCGGTGGCCGAGCCGGGCTCGTTGGCGAGTATCTCATTGAGGATGACACGCCCGGAGGCCACGGTGAACCGGGCGTTGCTCGTATCCGCGAGGCTGCCATTCTGGGCGTCCGCGATGCGCACGAGGGCGCTCGACGAAGTCGAGGCAGGCAGCGTCCAGGCATAGGAGCCCGATTCGGCCGGCACGTTGGCGGCGATGAGCGTCCAGGTGGTGCCGTTGTTGAGCGAATACCGGAGGCTCACCTGATTCACTCCCGAGGACGTCCAGGTGATGTTCCGGACGGAGCCCGTGGACCACTGCTCGCCGCCATTGGGGGGCGGTGACGGTCAGCGCCACGGGAATCACCTCCACGCAACTGATGCCATCACCTTTGTAACCAGAGTTGCAGGCGCACGTGCGCGAGCCGGGGAGGTTCGTACAGGTGGCGTTCACACTGCACCCGCCGTTGTCCACCAGTCACTCATTGTTGTCGGCCATGACATACTCCCGGCTGAGGGAAGCGGAGAACGTCTGGTCCGGCAGCGGCGCCATCAGGTACGCGGGGTTGTACGGTTCGAGCTGCATTGAGGAGTAGATGCCTGGAATCATGCGGACCTGGAAGCGGCCGTCGGCTCCAGACAGAGGAGACAGATAATTCCAACCGTTGACGCGAGACATCGATCCCTGCAGGCGCACGTTGGCCACCGGCTGGCCGCTGCTGTTGACGACCCGGCCGTTGAGCAGGATGTCCTGGGCCGTCAGATTGAGCGTGGTGGGGGTGCTGATGGGCAGGGAGGACACCAGGGTCTGCGAGCCCGTGAAGCTGGGGAGGGCCAGATCGACGCCGACGCTGTAGGTGCCAGGGATGAACTGCAGTGAGTACATGCCGGCTGCGTCCGCGGTGGTCCGATACACGGTGCTGCTCGATAGCACCCTGGCATGAACGGTCACTCCCGCCGCGATGCTGCCATCGGAGAATCTCACCTGCCCGTTCAGGGCGGCTTGCGCCCAGGCGGAGCCAGGGAGTGACACCATCATCATGGTCACGAGGGCCGTCCGATAAAGCAGAGCGTGTAAAGGCATGGGATCTTGTCGCTGAAGGTTTGCAGGGAAGGGTTTGTTTCGTCACGTCGGCTTCGCTTGGAAGCCGCGAGTTCCCTGCTGTTAAACCATGCGCGTCTGACGTTTCCCTGCTGTGCAGAACGCTCTTTCAAGCCTTCACTTGCCTTCAACCCTACCCGGCGAATCAGGGCTCTCCATCAACTGGGTACACGCCGCGGGCCAGGCGGGATCGCTGGGATAGAGTGAACTGCGAAGGTAGGCCCAGGTCAGCCGCTGGACCGCCGCGACTCGCTCGGGGTTCTCGTCCGTTGTCTCCGTCACGAGATACCCGGAGATTCCGCCGAGCATGTGTTCGGCTCCAAATAGCATGACCAGCCACTTGGGCCCTGGGCTCAGGGTGTACGCATCCGTCAACCAGTCCGGTCCTCGGACGCTCAGCGGAGAGTCATCCTTGTCGCCCGCGACCACGAGGGCCGGCGCAGTCATTTCGGCGAAGCTCGGGTTCATGTACGGAAAATGCCTTGCCGCGAACGGGCTGAGATCTTCGCCTCCTCGGCCCGCTGCGGCCAGCAGGACGCCCACCGAGATCCGCGGGTCGGACAGATCCTCGCCCACGCTTCCGTCGGGACCGACAATCCGCGCGCCCAACAACATGCCGGTCGTCTGCGCTCCGAACGAATGCCCGGCCGCGGCGATGCGGCTTCGGTCAAGACGTCCCGTCAGCCCCGGAACGGAACCTTCGATGAGGTCCAGTTGGTCGAGGATGCGCTTCATGTCTTCGACACGAAACTTCCAGATCAACGGGGTCCGTGGATCGTCTGGACGCAGGTCCAACGTCCTCGAATCGAGGAAGGTGGGCTGAATCACGACGAAACCATGAGCCGCCCAATAGTTCGCGAGCGGGGCATAGCCGTCCAATGAGGAGCCATAGCCGTGCGCGAAGACAATGATCGGCAGTTGGCTTCCGGTTGCCGGCGCGGAAACCCGCACCTGGAGATCCTCGCCACGTCCCGGCGATGACAGCACCACCGGGCTGACAGAGATGACGGGAGTAGGAGCACTGACGACCCCATCCCCGGTGACAGTGATTGGCTTGCTCATGGAATGTTCTGCTTTCCTTCCTCGATCGGCGAGTCTCTCGAGCAGGTCGCGATGGGAGGGTCCGATCGCGTCTGTCCCTTGGATAGTGCGCGTGTTACGGACGGTCCATGCCTAAAACTCCAAAAAACCTATCCGAAACGCCAGAAATGCTGGACCTCCAAGACCCAAGGGGCGACGTCGTGGCCGACGTGCTCGGCGCCTCGCTCATCCGGCATGCCCTCTACAGTCCCCTCGAGGCGCGCGCGCCGTGGGGGCTCCGCGTCCCCTACCGCGAGCGCGCCAGCTTCTACCTCGTCGCGCGCGGCAGTGCTCGGCTCGAAGTCGAGGGGGAGCGGGCACTCGTCCTATCGCCCGGAGAGATAGGGTTCATCCCGCGCGGTACCGCCCACGTGCTGCGCGACGCGCCTGACAGCGACCCGGTCCCCGTCTGCGACGGTCCCTATTCCCCCAGCCTGGCACCGCGGCGCATCGGGGGTCGCGGTGCGGTCACCGGGATCATCGCGGGCTTCTTCGAGCTGAGCCATGGACAGGAGCCGATGCTCCTCCAGGGAATGCCACCCGTCGTCGTCTTGTCGGCGAGCGACCCCTCCTCGGGCCCGTGGATCCTTGCCACAGTCCAGCTCATTCTCACCGAGAGTGCATCGCCTCGGCCGGCGACCAGCATCGTGCTTCAGCGCCTCGCCGACGTCCTGTTCGTTCTGGCACTCCGCTCGACCGCGGCCAACGGCCAATGCAAGCACAACGGCCTCGCCGCCTTCGCCGACTCACGGGTTTATCAGGCGCTGAGTCTCATGCACGCCCAGGTCGGGGAACCCTGGACCGTTGACAAGCTCGCGCGGCGCGTGGGCATGTCGCGCTCCGGGTTCGCGGCGCGCTTCACGCAACTCGTGGGCGAGTCCCCGCTCCAGTACCTCGCACGCTGGCGCGTCGCGCGGGCCGCCGAGCTTCTTCGCGATACCGACGAGAAGGTAGCGACCATCGCGGGCCGCGTAGGGTACGAGAGTATTCCTTCCTTCAGTCGTGCGTTCAAACGCTGGCAACACGCCAGCCCGGCTGCATTCCGACGCGCATCCGCCTCAAGAAGCCAATCACCGTGAGCCGCTGCGGGTCTTCGGCCCGGGGCAGGATGCCGAGGCGGGCGAAACATCACGCGCCCCTGTCCAGACCGTCCGCAAGGCGTACGGGACAGGCGTGGCGCAGCCTTGATCAGGGCACCCTGTCCTTGCGCATGAACACCCGCCGGTTCTCGTCGAGCCCCCGGGCAAGGTGCTCGGCCCGGATGGCCTCCAGGGCCGGCGTCAGGGTTTCGATCACCCGGAAGCCCAGCCGCGCGTAGTAGGGCGCGTTCCACGGCACGTCGCGGAAGGTGGAGAGCAACAGGGCCGGCCAAGCGGGCTCGAGGGCCGCGATCAACGCGGCCCCCAACCGCTGGCCGGCGTGGTCCGGCAAGACGTCAAGCTGCTCGATGTAGCCACAACCCTCCACGGGGCGCGCCATCAGGAAGGCGACCGGGCTCCCATCCTCCCCTTCCGCGACGGTCAGACCGCCCGTGGCGATGCGGGCAGCGAGGGTGGCGGCGTCCGTGGGCTCGTCATCCACCAGGGCCGCGAGGTCCGTGCCCAGGAAGCGGCGCGCGGAGAGGCGTTCGATTTCGCGCACGCGCGCGATCTCGTCGAGACGGGCGGGACGCAGGCGCGCGGGGGCATGGGCGGTCATGGGACAGGCATTGTGCCCCTGCCCGCGGCACCCCGTGCGAACATCCGTCCCAGCCACGCGTCGCGCGTCGCGATGCAGGCACGAGCCACGTCGGACTGCGGGGCAATGTCATAGAAGCCATGGAAGGCTCCGCCCCAGACGTGCAGCTCGCACTCCCCGCCCGCCGCCAGGATTCCGCGCGCATAGGCGACGGCTTCATCTCGAAACGTCTCCCCTGCCGCGACATCAATGAAGGTCGGAGGCAACCCTCGCAAATCCGTTGCACGCGCGGGCGCGGAATAGGCAGACACCTCCGGCCCCCCGCAGCGGTCACCCAGCACCGCCCGCCAGGCTGTCAGATTGCTGGTACGATCCCAGACGCCAACGCCATCGTAGCGATAAGCAGACTCCGTCTCATTGCGGTCGTCCAGCATCGGGCATTGCAGCAGTTGTCCCAACAGCTTCGGGCCGTGCCGATCCCGGGCCAGGAGCGTGGTTCCCGCCGCGAGCCCGCCGCCGCCGCTCCCGCCGAAGATCACCAACTGGTTTGGATCAAACCCCAGCCGGTCGGCGTTCGCCGCCATCCACACAAGCCCGGCGTAACAGTCCTCCACCAGGGTGGGCGCTGGATGCTCGGGCGCCAGCCGGTATTCAACCGTCACGCAAACCGCGTCATGACGGAGCGCCCAGTCCAAGAGCGGCTTCGCTCCCGCGAAGCGGGTCCCCATCACCATTCCGCCGCCATGGATGAAGTAGACCGCAGGCCCCGGAGCCGAGTGGTCCTCCCGGGCAATGACCGAGACCGTGATTTCGGCGCCCTGATACCCGGGGATGCTGTCATCGACGCAGGTGACCTTCGCGTCGCCAATCAGGTCCTCCCGGGTCACGCGGCTCAAGCCACGGAAGTGCTCAAGCTGATCCAGCCTCATCCTCAGGGGCACATATCCCTCCAGCGCGGGCAGGAGCGCGGCCAGCTGGGGGTCGAAGTCGGGGGATGCGTCAGGAGGAGTCATGGGAGGTCCTGGGCCCTGATGGGGGGCTCGTGCTCGGGATTTGCTATCGCGGCTGCACCAACCCAGCCAGTGAGAAGTGGGGCCGACACCCAGGCTCCCTTTTGAGAATCATTGCCCCTCTCGCGGAGGACTCCCCGTTCGCGCGTCACGCGCCACCACGGAGGGCATCACCCTGAGGACCCGCAGCATGCAACGCGCCAGGTGGCTCTGGTGCGAGAAGCCCGCTTCGAACGCCACCACGCCGGCGGAGATTCCGCCCTGCTGCAGCAGCGTCCTCACGTGCTGTCGAGGGGGAGGGCTGGAGCGGAGGGGCCGTGAAGGGCTGCTGCCGGGGCCAGCAGGGGCCGCGCACCGCTCGAGTACACGGGACGGCGCAACCCCTTGGGGCCCCCCCTGCCCTGGCGGCCCTCGCCTGAGGAGAATGATAGGCAGTGGGGGCGTGTTGACAGCGCCGGCGACCTGGAGCGAGAGCCTGGCGCTCTTCATCTAGCTACCCCCCTACATGAAGTTCGCGAAGAGGGTGAGGAGGAGTTCGGAAGCGCTCTACGCGCGTCGCAGCTCCGCAATGAACTCCTCTGCATCTTTGTAGCGTTCCCCACGTTCCAGGCTGGTTGCGCGGCGCAGAACATTCTTAAGTGATTGCGGACAACGAAGCTGTTCGAGGAAGCTTTCGGGATTCCTCATGAGCTGGTGAAAGGGAAGCTCGGCTCCGTGGAAGCCGAAAAGAGCCGTCATGCCGAGACCATAGACGTCCGCCCTCGCATCTGCATCCTGAGGCTGTTCCAGACACTCTGGTGCCGAGTAGACAAAAGTGCCCATGGCTCCCGTTTGAGTGCCTCCCGTCGTGTCAGCTGCACCTACGAGATCGAAGTCGGTGAGGAGAGGATTTCCCTGCTCATTCAAGAGGATGTTCGCAGGCTTTACGTCGCGGTGAATGATCCCCTTCGAATGCCCCAAGGCGAGGGCATCTCCGACGCGGAGGATAATAGGGATGACGTTGTCCGGCGTGACGGCGCCCTGGAGCACGGCTTGTTGGAGGTTCCCCCCAACCACGTACTCCATGACGAAGTAGTGAAACCCACCCTCTTCACCGTGTTGTTCGAGCACCGGAACCACTGCTGGATGTTGGAGTTCCGCCATACGGCGCGCTCCGCGGAAGAAGCGGTCACGCCGAACCGGATCGCCAGCCAAGTTCGTATGCAGCACCTTGATCGCAACGATTGTCTGAGTGACCCGATCAAGTGATTTCCAGATGGTGCCAAACCCCCCACGACCAATGGCCTCGATTAGCAAGTAGCGGTCATCATGACCCAACCAGCCACCTGCTCGAAGCTGCCCCCCTTCGCGCACCTGGCGGCGCAAGGATAGTATTTCCTGGTCCACTTGGGTGGTGTTTGCCCCTGACGCCTGAAGTCGCTTCTTCCGCGCCCTAGCTCCTTCGAGCTGACTGTTCAAATAGCGGGTCTGCGCATCGGGGTATTGCGGGATGATTCCGGAATTCTGCAAGGCATTGCCTGAGAGAACACCTTCAGGAAGGGTGAGCCCATGGGCCAGGAAGTCTGCGAGCACCACCGCGGCGGCACGACAGGCGAACTGGTGGAAGCGGTCATCCTTGAATTGGTCTCCAAAATCCGAGATGCCCCGGATGACCAGCCATGGAATGTTGGCGCGGCGACACGCAGCAACCAGTCCTGCAGCCTCCATCTCTCCTACCTCTACCTTGCCATGTTGTTCCTGGCGCACCGCCCGGAGCTTGGCAGGGTCGCGCAGGAGTTTTTCTCCGCTGGCGATCGTCGCCGCACGCGCAGTGATGGTCGAGGTGACACGGCTTCGGAACTCCTCCTCTTTGCCAGCGGTAGGACCAGGAATCTCTCCGCCCAAGCCACGAAACCGCACGTTGAGCCGGGAGGGATCGGGCCGATAGGTGACGACATCCTGGTTCATCGAGTGTGGGAGCCGGTCGATCTCAGGACGGTGCTCTAGGGTTGGTGGACCTCCATCACTCGATGAAACAATAGCACCTGGTTCATAAGCCACGACACGCTCGGAAAGGACGACCTCTCCGATCCTAACCTTGCCCTGGATTCCAGCAGCAATGCCCATGAGGATCAGCACGCGCGGTCGATGGTGTGCGATCACTTCATACGCCGCTGCGGACGCATCATAGTTGCCTGCGCCTCCCACGCACGTCACGACAAGCCGGTAGTCCCGCCCAGCCATCTGCGAGCGCAGCAAACCGCGGAAATATACCGTCCCCTGAGCATCTTTCTCCCGCTGAGATTCGGAGATACCGAGCGCTTCGAGTGCTGCGAAGAACTCCGGTTGGATGACCGTCAGGATGGCGACGTCCGAGCCGTGTGCCGTGGACGACTCCTGGCCATTGTAAAGCGGCTGACTGGCTGGGTAGAGAATTTGAGGCTCTCTCACCAAAAGGTCCGTGACCAGTCGTTGCACGCGCTGATTTCGCGTAGGGGCTTCTGCCCACAGAGGCCACTGCTCACGCGAAGACTGCCTCAGCAAGGCGAGCCCTTCCACATTGAAGTTCCACAGATATCCTTGTTTGACCGATCTCTTGACGGTAATGGGACCAGAGGGCGGCTGAAGATATCTCAAGGAGTCTGCGATTATTTCTTTAAGGTCAATGGGCTCCTTCAAAGGAGAGTACTCGACGGTGGCCTGCCATTCGCTGTTCGCCGTAACGAAGGCTCTCGCAGTCACGCGTCCCACGGCCCGGATCGCTTTGGCGTAGTAGTGAACAAGCAGATCCCCTGGCTTGAGTTCACTCACCCTCTTCCAGTGTGAGAACTCACCGCCGCTGGAATTCTTCTGGGGAGCGCGGACGTAGCCACCCTCCTGCTCTTTCTCGTAGTTGAAGCCCTGATTGACCCAGAAAACCCGCGGGGGAATTCGCGGTGATTCGGCATTCGCCTCAAGAGAAGTAGACTCCACAGCCTGTATTGAACACCGGCGCTCCCTCCTTCGGGAAGCACCTTCAGCGGTAGACTGCGGGCCCTCTGCTTTCGGGAGTGGAGGCGCGAGGCTCAGCACCACGCCTACTGGGGTGGTCCACGATTCGGAGCCTGCGATGGCAGTGCGGTGGAGGTCCGCGCTCGAAGCCTGAGCGCGAACCATCGCGGAGAATCACACTATCGGGGGCTGGACTGTAGGCGGAATGGGACCCTGTTTGAGGGCCGGGCTGGTGCAAAGGGGTAGAGAAGGGTCGCTGGAGGGTGACGCGCGGGCTGTGCGCCAAGCCGGTGGGGAGGCCGTGCGCCCCTCTGGGCACACACCGACCCAAGCTACCTACCTAATACGACTCGGTCGCATGCGTGACGGCCCACGAGGAGGCGCGCGAGCGTTGACCCGGTGCATCCACAGGGGGCAGTAGCCGATGCGGCGCAGCAGCGGGAGTTGGAGCTGCCGCCGCACCTGACAGCGCAGCTCAGGCGGGTTGAGCGACGAGGTAGCCGCAGTGGTCAAACTACCCTGCGGCATCGCACGGGGAGAGGGCGGAAAGCGCGAGTTCGATGCTCAGGCCAAGCGCGGAGCATGAGCGCAACCTCCACTTGCGCAGCAGCGCCTTCATCTTGCTCCAAGCCGGCTCAATGGGGCTGAAGGCGGGGCTGTAGAGGGCAGGAAAACCACGCGGGCGCCGCGCGACTCGATGACGTCGATGAGGGCGCGGCACCGAAGCACCGCCAGGTTGTCCCAGGCGACGACCTGTCCGGGTAGGAGCACGGGCACCAGGCGCTCCAGGACAAACCGTCCCCAGACTTCAAGACTCGTTCCGCCCTCCACCGCCAGATGCGCGGTAATGCCCTGGAACGTGAGCGCCCCGATGACCGTCGTGACGCAGCCCCGATTACGAGGCACGGCCTCGCCCGTCAGACGCGCGTCCATGGATGCGCGTCATGTCCGTGCAGCAGCCCGTCTCATCCACCACGACCAGCGCGTCGGCCGCCACCTGGCGCATGGCCAGCGCGTATTCCCAACGCAGCACTTCTACGGCCTCGCTGTCGCCCTCCACTGCGTGCAGTGATATTTTACGCGTCAGGCCCATGCGGTGAAGCACCCGATTCACGGTGGCGTGGCCGATGTGAGAGGGCAGCTCAGGGCCGGACGAAACCGCGCAGGAGCGCGGTGAGCGCCTCGGGTTGATCCTCGGGCAGGATGTGTGCGGCGTCGGTGATTCGCGCGGTCACGAGGTGGTCGCACAGCGGCGCGATCTGACGCGCGAGCGCGTCGCCGACGACGCCCCCGGCGATCGCGAGCGTCGGGACGGTCAGGCGTTCAACCTTCGCGAGGAGCCGAGCGTTTTCGGGGAGCGCGCGGTAGTGCGCGAAGGCGCAGCGGAGCGCGTCGCGGCCGCGATAGGCCTCAAGGAATGCGGTGCGCGCCTCGGCGGGGAGGCCGCGCTTCGTGCCGATGGCGAAGAAATGGTCGAGGTACGCCTCCTCGTGGCCCGAGATGACCGCCTCCGGCATGTCGGGGATCGCGTGGAAGGCGAACCACCACGGCGGACGGAATGCCTCGGCGCCTGGAAGCCCACCGAGGAGCGACTCCATCACCACGAGCTTCTTCACGCGCGCGGGATGGCGCGCGGCCGTGAGGAACGCGATCGGCACGCCGAGATCAAGGCCGATGAGAATGGCAGGCTCCTTCGTCGTGTGCACATCGAGCACGGCGAGCACGTCAGCGACGAGCGTGTCGAGGTCGTAGCCCGACGTCGCGCGCGTCGTCGCGCCAAGGCCACGGAGGTCCGGTGCGACGACATGATGCTCGCTGGCGAGCGCGCGCATCACGTTCCTCCAAACGAACCAGGTGTGCGGAAATCCGTGGAGAAAGAGGAGCGGCGGGCCCCTGCCAGCCGACGCGACGTGGATCGCGATCCCATTGGCCTCAACGACGTCATGCTGGAAATCATCCATGGGGCCAACCATGTGCACGTGGATACCTGGTATCAAGAGGATACCAGGAGGAGTCCAGGTGACTTGGATGGAACCAAGGCACCTGGAGGAAACCACGATGGCCGCACGCAAACCGGGAGGTCCCTTCGTAGCGACGTGTCCGACGCGTGAGCTGCTCGACCAGCTCGCTGACAAGTGGTCGGTGCTGCTCTTATTGGCTCTTGCTGACGGGCCGGTGCGCTTCAACGCACTGAAGCGCAAGGTCGAAGGCATCACCCAGAAGATGCTTGGCCAGACGCTGCGCCGCCTCGAGCGGAACGGCCTCGTCGAACGCCGAGCCTTCGCGACGGTCCCCGTCACGGTGGAATACGAGGTGACGCCGCTCGGCCGCACGCTCTACGGCATCGTCGACGCACTCCGGAATTGGTCGATCGACCACATCGGCGTCGTCAAGAAGGCACGCGAGCGCTTCGATTCGAATTTGTAGGGGGTACAGCCTCGATTCAGGAACTCCGACGCCCCCTCCCACCTACTCGTGGACCATTTCCTATCACAACGCATCCACTGGCAACTGGAGCGGCGCGTCCTGGTTCTCCGGAAGCGCCAATCCCCCCCAGACCCTCACCGCCTGTGGCTATGATTACATCACGCTGATCGTCCGCGTCCGGGATGCCTGCGGTGCGGAGGCGACCTCGGCCCGGATGATCGGTGTGAACAACTACGCATGCTGACAGTCGCGGTACGGGAGGACTCCCTCCAACTGCTTCCATCCCAGGTCCGCTGGAGTTGGCGAGCGACGTCCTCCTCAGGGCCTCCCGAGCAGCTCCAACGCGGCGGTGGTCAGCACGGTGACGCCGGTGCGCAGCGTGCGCTCGCGGTCCGGCGCGTAGACGGGCGAGTGCGGTGAGGGGAGCGTCTCCCCCGCCGCCTTGGCCTCGGTGAAGCGCTTGGGCTCGGTGATGCCCAGCCACATCATCACCGCGGGCACGCCCGCGCGGCCGTACTCGGAGAAGTCCTCGCCGCCCATGACGGGCGGTGTCTCGCTGAGGTTCTTCTCGCCCAGCACCTTGCCCACCGCGTCCACCAGCCGCGTCGTGAGCGCGGGGTCATTGAAGGTGGCGGGTGTGCCCTCGGTGACATTGACGTCCGGGGGGCGGGGCGCTCCGGAGGCCATCGCCTCCGCTTTGGCGATGCGCTCGATGCCGGCCAGCAGCGCCTTGCGGACCTCCGGCTTGTACGTGCGCACCGTGAGCTGCAGGCGCACCTCGTCCGGGATGATGTTGTGCTTGGTGCCACCGTGGATGGCGCCCACCGTGATCACCCCCGGCTCCAGCGGGCTCTTCTCCCGGCTGATGAGCGTCTGCAGCGAGAGGATGGTGCGCGCCGCCATCACCACCGGGTCCACGGTGGTGTGCGGGTACGCGCCGTGCCCGCCCTTGCCGTGGAGGGTGACGTCCACCGAGTCCACGCTCGCCAGCGCATAGCCGGGGGTGAACTGCAACGTCCCCGCCGCGGCGGTGGACACGGTGTGCAGGGCCACGGCGAAGTCCGGCTTGGGGAAGCGCTTGAACAGGCCGTCCGCCAGCATCTGCCGGGCCCCCGCGCCAATCTCCTCGGCCGGCTGCCCCACCAGCATCAGCGTGCCACGCCACCGGTCCTTCGTCCGCGCCAGCAGCGTGGCCGTGCCAAGCCAGGACGTCATGTGCACGTCGTGCCCGCACGCGTGCATCACCGCGACGTCCACTCCGGCCGCATCCTTCGACTTCGTCTTGCTGGCGTAGGGCAGCCCCGTCTTCTCCTCCACCGGCAGCCCGTCCAGGTCCGTGCGCAGCATCACCGTGGGCCCCTTGCCATTGCGCAGCAGGGCCACCACGCCGTGCCCGCCCACCTTCGGGGTCACCTCGAAGCCGAGCTTGCGAAGGCGCTCGGCCAGCTTCGCCGCCGTCCTCTCCTCCTGGAGTGACAGCTCGGGCGTCTGGTGCAGGTCGCGGTAGAGCGCGTCCAGTTCGGGATACAGCGCGTCCAGGCCCTCGATGGCGGCGGGAGGGGGCGCCGCCGCGAGCACGGGGCCGCCGGGCACCGTCAGGCAGGCGAAGAGCAAGGGAAGAAGGGGAAGCGTTTTCACCAGGGAGCCTCCTGTCCATCAGGGGCCCTCACTACAGCACGTACCGCGACGCGGGCCGCGGCCTCATTGAGGACGGACACCTCCTCCGGCGAACGGTGGTGCGCGGTCGTCCCGTCCCCCAGTTGGCCGAAATCGTTGTAGCCCCAGGCCCACACGAGACCGTCCGCACTCACGGCGAGCGAGTGATTGTAGCCCGCGGCCACGACGGTGACGCCCGTGAGGTCCGGCACGAGCACGGCCCGGGCACGCTCGGTGTCTGTTCCATCCCCGAGTTGGCCGTAGCCGTTGTAGCCCCAGCCCCACACCGTGCCGTCCTCCTTCAGGGCCAGCGTGTGAAAGCCTCCCGCGGCCAGGGCCGTGACCTCCGTGAGCTCCAACACCTGCACCGGCGCATGGCGCTCCACGGTCGTCCCATCTCCGAGCTGGCCATAGAGGTTGTAGCCCCAGGCCCACACCGTGCCGTCCTGTCTCACGGCGAACGAGTGGAAGATGCCCGCGAAGACACCCACGACGTCCGTCAGGCCCTGCAACTCCACCGGTGTACGGCGGTGCGTCGTCGTCCCGTCTCCCAGTTGACCAAACGTGTTGTCGCCCCAGATCCACACCGTGCCGTCCGCCTTCAACGCGAGCACGTGGTTGCGGCCGGTGGCGATGGAAGTGATTCCCGTGAGGTCCGGCACCTGAAGGGCCCGGGCACGCTCGGTGTCCGTTCCATCCCCCAACTGGCCATAACCGTTGTAGCCCCAGGCCCACACCGTGCCGTCCGCCTTCAACGCCACCGAGTGGTAGCCCCCCGCGGCGATGGAGATGACCTCCGTCAGGCCGTCCACCTGCACCGGCGCGTTGCGCGCGACGGTCGTCAGGTCACCGAGCTGGCCATAGAGGTTGTAGCCCCAGGTCCACACCGTGCCGTCCGCCCTCAACGCCGCCGAGTGGAAGGCTCCCCCGCTCACCTCCGTGGCGTCCGTCAGGCCGTCCACCGGCGCCGGCGCCGTCCGTTGGACGTTCGTCCCGTCGCCGACCTGGCCGAAGCTGTTCTCGCCCCAGGCCCACACGGTGTCGTCCTCCAGCACGGCCACGGTGTGGTACCAGCCGGCGGCAATCCGGCCCCCTTGCGCGAAGCGGCTGCTGGCGGCCCGCCCCGGAGC
>NZ_RAVZ01000176.1 GCF_003611635.1 Corallococcus terminator
CCCCAGCACCGCCCCCGCGCCCTGGAGCACGGGGAACGTCAGCGTCATCCGCCACGGCGGGGGCTTGGGGCCCTTCACCGCCAGCACCCGCGCGGTGCGCTCCGACAGGGCCGGGTGGCCGGGAAACAGGCTCGCGGTGTGGCCGTCCTCGCCCACGCCGATGAGCACCACGTCCAGCCTGTCGGGCAGCGTCTTCGCGTAGTCGGCGGCGGCGGCGTCACGGTCCTCGCGCTCGCCCTGCATGCGGAACACCTGCGCGTCCGCGAGCTTCAGCGGCGTGAGCAGCGACTCCTTCACCAGCTTGTAGTTGCTGTCCGCGTGGTCGGGCGGCACGAAGCGCTCGTCCACGAAGTACACGTCCACCCGTTCCCAGGGCAGCGTGTGCTCCGCGAGCGCGCGGTACGCGGGGCGCGGCGTGTTGCCGCCCGACAGCGCCAGGCTCACCCGCTGCTTCGTCGCGAGCGCCTTCTGGAGCTCGCGCGCCAGCCAGTCGGAGGCCTCCAGGGCCAGCCTCTCCGGGGGGACGATGAGGGGTTTCGTCATAGCGTGGACCACCGGCGGCCGTTCTTCGCGGGCAGGGCGTTCGCGGCCTCCGGGCCGGTGCTGCCCTTCTCGTACGTGTGCAGCTTGCCGCCCGCGTCGGTCTCCAGCGCGCGCAGGATGGGCGTGATGTAGGCCCAGGCCTGCTCCACGCTGTCCTGGCGCGCGAAGAGGGTGGCGTTGCCGCGCATGCAGTCCAGCAGCAGTCGCTCGTACGCCTCTGGCACGGGCTTCTTGAAGCTCTCCGCGTAGTCCATGTCCATGGTGACGCCGCCGATGTTGACGTCCTCGCCGGGCACCTTGGATTCGAACGACAGCGCGATGCCTTCATGCGGCTGGATGCGCAGCGTGAGCACGTTGGGTTGGAGCCGCTGGCAGGTGGCGCCCCCTCCGCTGAACAGGCCGATGGGCACCGACTTGAAGTGGATGGACACCTCCGTCATGCGCCGCTTCAGGTTCTTGCCCGCGCGCAGGTAGAAGGGCACGCCCTGCCAGCGCCACGAGTCCACGTTCATCTTCAGCGCGACGTACGTGGGCGTGCGCGAGCCCTTCTTCACGCCCTTCTCGTCCTGGTAGCCCTGGTACTGGCCCACGACGACGTGGTCCGGCACGTCCGAGCCCTCCACTGGGCGCAGTGCGCGGAACACCTTGTTCTTCTCATCGCGGATGTCCTCCGCGGCGAAGGAGACGGGGGGCTCCATGGCGCACAGGGCCAGCACCTGGAGCAGGTGGTTCTGCACCATGTCTCGCAGGACGCCCGTCTCGTCGTAGAAGCCGCCGCGGCCCTCCACGCCAATCGTCTCCGCCGCGGTGATTTCCACGTGGTCGATGTGCTGGCGGTTCCACAGCGGTTCGAAGATGGCGTTGGCGAAGCGGAAGACGAGGATGTTCTGCACCGTCTCCTTGCCCAGGTAGTGGTCGATGCGGAAGACCTGCTTCTCATCCAGCACCGCGCTCAGCTCGCGGTTGAGCTCTCGCGCGCTCTCCAGGTCGTGGCCGAAGGGCTTCTCGATGATGAGCCGCCGCCAGGGCTTCTGGCCGGGCTGCTCCTCGCGCGTGAGCAGGCCCGCGCCGGCCAGGCTGTGGATGATCTGCGGGAACGTGGAGGCGGGCGTCGCCATGTAATAGAGCTGGTTGTCGCCCGTCTTGTGGCGCTTGGACACATCCGCCAGCTTGTCGCTCAGGCGCTTGAAGGTGTCCGGGTCGTCATAGCCGCCGGAGACGCATTCGATGCGTTCGGAGAAGGTCTTCCAGGCCGCCTCGTCCACGGGCTGTGTGCGGGCGAACTTCTTCAGGCCCTCCCTCACGTGCTCGCGGAAGGCCTTGTCCTCCAGCGGGGAGCGACTGAAGGCGACAATGGCGAAGTGCTCCGGGAGCAGGTTGGAGCGGGCGAGCTCGAAGAGCGCGGGGAATAGCTTGCGCTCGGCCAGGTCGCCCGTGGCGCCGAAGAGGACCATGGCGCAGGGGTCGGGACGGCCCGCGCTGAACACCGGTTCGCCTTCTCGGGGATGGGTTTCGATGTGAACGCCCTGCGCATCCATGCGGTGTCTCCTCCGGTTCGACCGGGGACCTTAAGGCGCTAATCTGGCGGCCCTGCAAGCGCATTGCAGGAGAATGATGCGGGCCTGACGTCTTGCCTGCCCCGGCCGTTGGGGCCGTCCCGGCTCCTCAGGGGAGCGCGCGGGCAGCCGGGCGGCGTCAGCGGCCGGGGAACATGATATTTCCGGGGGTCATGACGACTCCTCCCGTGGCGCTCATCACCGGGGGTTCGCGTGGCGTGGGCCGCGCGGTCTCCCTCCGCCTGGCCCGTGCCGGCTATGACATCGTCTCCACCTACCGTCGGGACGCGGATGCCGCGGCGACGCTGGCGAAGGAAGTGGAGGCGTTGGGCCGCCGCTGTCGCACGGTGATGGCGGACCAACTGGAGCCCGCGTCCCTGCACGGCGTGTTCGATGTCATCCAGGAGGAGTTCAAGGGCCTGGATGTGTTCGTCGCCAACGCGGCCTCCACCGTCTTCACGCCGCTGATGCAGACGAAGCTGCACCAGATGGACAAGACCTTCAACGTGACGGTGAAGAGCTTCCTCTTGGGCGCGCAGCGCTCCGTGCCGCTGATGGAGGGGCGCAGGGGGCGCATCGTCGCGGTGTCCGGCATGGACTCGCGCATGCCGCTGCCGTTCCATGGCCTGCTGGGCGCGATGAAGGGCGCCATGGAGATCATGGTGAAGTACCTGGCCGCGGAGCTGACCGGTTCGGGCATCCGCGTCAACGCGGTCAACCCGGGCTACATCGACACGGACTCCAGCCGCTTCTACATGGGCGACGCGTGGGCGGGCCTGGAGGAGCGGGTGAAGGAACAGGTGCCCGTGGGCCACGTGGCCAGCGTGGATGAGATTGCGCGCCCCATCGAGTGGCTGTGTTCGGAAGGCTCCGCGTACGTGAACGGCCAGACGCTGGTGGTGGATGGCGGCCTGGAGGTCAACTACGCGATGGGCTTCGCCGCGAACATGACGACGCCGTCCTCGCGCTGACCGCCGCCGCCTTCCATGCGCTACGTCGTCTCGCTGTGGTTCTTCGTGCTGTTCCTGGTCACCGCGCCCCTGCTCTTCACGCTGGGCGCGGTGTTGTTCGTGGTGGCGTACCCACTGGACCCCGACCGCCAGTGGCTGCACGTGCTGGTGTGCCGGTGGTGCTACGGGCTGTGGATGCACGCCTCGCCCGGGTGGAAGGTGCGCGTGGAGGGCCGGGAGCTGTTGCCCAAGGGGCCGTGCGTCTACGTCGTCAACCACCAGTCCTTCGCGGACATCCTGGCGGTGATGGGGCTCTTCACCCCGTACAAGTTCGTGGCGAAGGCGTCGCTGTTCCGCACGCCGCTGGTGGGCTGGATGATGACGCTGCTGGGGTACGTGCCCATCGTGCGCGGCAGCTCGCAGTCGATGGAGCAGTTGCTGGGGCCGTGCCGCAAGTGGCTGCGTCGGGGCATCCCGGTGCTCATCTTCCCGGAGGGCACCTATTCGCCCGGGGAGCTGCTGCCGTTCAAGCGTGGGGCGTTCCAACTGGCGCTGGAGGAGCACGTGCCGGTGGTGCCGGTGCTGGTGCGGGGCACGCGGGAGTTGGTGGACGGGGATGGGCCGTGGATGAGCCCTCGCGCGACCGTGACGGTGCGCGTGCTGCCGGCGCTGCCGCCGGAGAGCTTCGGTCCGGACGCGGTGGCGCTGGCCACGCGCGTGCGTGATCAGTACGTGGAAGCGCTCGCGGTCGCGAGCTGATGGCCTGAGGGGCTGGAGCGGCGCTGCGTGCGCTGCTTCGCCCGGTCTCGCGTCTGGCGCTGCGTGGGTGCTTCAGGCGTGCTCGGAGCCGGGCAGCTCTTCGTCCGTCGGCGCGTCCGAGTGCGGGGATTCCGCCATCGCATGCGATGAGGGCTGGGCGGGAGCGGCCTCGATGACGGCGCGGACCAGCTCATGGGGCGCGCGGAGCAAGGCCTCCAGCGCGTCGGTGCTCGCGGGGACGCCGCGCTGTTCCACCTGGAGCCAGCCGCCCTTGATGCTGACGCGGCGGTGGCCCCTGAGTCCCAGCAGACGCTGCCGCACGTCCGGGGCCAGCAGCACGGGACGCGCCTCCGGCGCCAGGTTCTCCACCAGGAAGGCCGCGTCCAGGTCCGCGTCGCCCAGATGCTCTTCGCGCGGCGTGGTGGCTCCGGGCACCTTGTCCTCGGGGCGCTCGTACTCCAGCAGCAGGTCCGCGGGCAGCGCGCCCTCCAGGTCCAGGCGCAACACGGTGACGGTGTGGCGCTTCTTGCCCCCCGCGCCGCGCTTCCCCGTGGCCAGCAGCAGTGGCCGTCCCCGGTAGCGGCCCTGCACCTCCAGTCGCTTCTCCGCGCAGGTGAGCCCATTCGCCTTCGCGAACGCCTCCCACGCCGCGCGCTGCCGGCGCTTGAGCTGGAAGAGGATGAAGAGGGCCAGGGCGCCCAGGACGAGCAGGGACGCGAGGATGCCGAGCGGAGAAGAGACACCGGGAAGCATGGCGGCGCATTGTGCACCGTCACGCGACGGGTGGACCCTCAAATCCGATCGCGTGCGCACCGCCGTGCTCCGGGCAGGCTTGCAGGGCCCGAACGTGAACACGCGGGAAGGAATCCGTGCGCGTGGAAACGCGTGGAATCCCGCGTGCCTGCATTTCTCCCGGCTGGCACTTCGCTTCACCGGGATGCGCACGGAGCGCGCCCGCGTTGCACGCACGGTGTGACGGAGGGCGTGCGATGGGGCGGTGTCCTCCCAGGTCATCCGCTGGCTCTTCGGGATGCGCCGTGGGGCGTGCGGCGGGAAGGGGAGGACGTAGGAGGAGGGGCACGTGTGCAACCTCCCGGAATGACGTCCTTTTTCGACAATGTCAGAGGGGGCAGGTAAGGGAGCGGGGGCTCGCCGCTTGGAGTCGGGCCGTCACCGGGAGAGGCTGCCCGGCTGGCGCCTGGAGCCGGGCCACGAGGGAGGGTGAACGCCGGATGCGCCTGCTGCACACGTCGGACTGGCACCTGGGACACACGCTTTATGACGTCTCGCGCGAGGAGGAGCACACCGCGTTCCTGACGTGGCTGCTGGCCACGCTGGAGTCGGAAGAGGTGGATGCGCTCCTGGTGGCCGGGGACATCTTCGACACGGCCAACCCCAGCGCGGAGGCGCAGGCGGCCTGGTATCACTTCATCGCGCGCGCGCGCCGTGCGCTGCCGAAGCTGGACGTGGTGGTGGTGGGCGGCAACCACGACTCCGCGGCGCGGCTGGACGCGCCGGATCCGCTGTTCACCGCGCTGGGCGTGCGCGTGGTGGGCGGACTGCCGCGCCACCAGGGCACGTTGGAGCTGGAGCGGCTGGTGGTGCCGGTGCACGACGCGCGCGGGAAGGTGGGCGCGTGGGTGGCGGCGGTGCCGTACCTGCGGCCGTCGGACCTGCCGCCGGTGGGGGATGCGACGGTGGATCGGTTGGTGGAGGGCGTGCGCTCCGTGTACGCGGAGGTGCTGGACGGAGCGCGCAGGCGCCAGCGGTCCGGGCAGGCGCTGGTGACCATGGGCCATTGCTACATGACGGGCTCGGAGCTGTCGGAGCTGAGCGAGCGGAAGATTCTTGGCGGCAACCAGCACGCGCTGCCGGTGGACCTGTTCCCGGAGGACGTCGCGTACGCGGCGCTGGGGCACCTTCACAAGGCCCAGCGCGTGGGTGGGCGCGACGGCGTGCGCTACAGCGGGTCTCCGCTGCCGCTGTCCCTGTCGGAAGCGCACTACAAGCATCAGGTGATGTTGGTGGACCTGGAGGACGGGGCGCTCAAGCAGGTGCGTCCGCTGCCGGTGCCTCGCACGACGGACATGGTGCGCGTGCCCGCACGGGACGCGCTGGCGCTCGCGGACGTGCTGGACCTGCTCGCGGCGCTGCCCGCGTACGAGCCGGGGATGCCGGAGTCGATGCGGCCGTACCTGGAGGTCTGCGTGTCGCTGCCCCGCCCGGAGCCGGCGCTGCGCCACAAGGTGGAGCATGCGCTGGAGGGGCGCGCGGCGCGGCTGGTGAAGCTGACGCCCTTCTACACGGGGACGGGTGGGGCGCTGGCGGACGTGCGGCCGGGGCTGTCTCTGCGGGAGCGCACGCCGGAGGAGGTGTTCCTCGCCCGGTATGCGCGGGACTTCAAGGAGGCGCCCACGCCGGAGCTGCTGGAGTCATTCCACGCGTTGCTCACCCAGGTGCAGGAGGACGCGTCGTGAAGATCCTGGCGATTCGCGGCAGCAACCTCACGAGCTTCTCCGGGGAGTTCAAGCTGGAGTTGGATCAGGCGCCGTTGGACAGGCTGGGCCTGTTCGCCATCTCCGGCGCGACGGGCGCGGGCAAGAGCACGCTCCTGGATGCGCTGTGTCTGGCGTTGTTCGACCGCACGCCAAGGCTCGGTGGGCCCAGCAAGGTGCTGGTGGGTCGCGCGGACGAGGACGAGGAGGCGCGTCTTTCGGCCTACGACGTGCGCGGCATGCTCCGGCGCGGGGCGGGCAAGGGCCATGCGGAGGTG
The DNA here is from genome assembly GCF_003611635.1 of Corallococcus terminator. Taxonomy (GTDB): domain Bacteria; phylum Myxococcota; class Myxococcia; order Myxococcales; family Myxococcaceae; genus Corallococcus; species Corallococcus terminator. Next base: position 6,582 of record NZ_RAVZ01000176.1, read on the forward strand.
GACTTCCAGGGCAAGGACGGGCGGCGCTACCGGGCGCGCTGGAACGTGTGGCGGGCGCGCGAGCGCGCGGAAGGGCGCTTCCGGCCGCAGGAGCTGAGCCTCACGGACGTGGCCACGGGGCAGTTGTACGGACGCACCAAGGGCGAGGTGCTCCAGGCCATCCAGGAACGGCTGGGGTTGTCGTTCGACCAGTTCCGTCGCTCGGCGCTGCTCGCGCAGGGAGAGTTCGCGGCGTTCCTTCGCGCGGACGCGAACGAGCGCGCGGAGCTGCTGGAGCGGATGACGGGCACGGAGGTGTACAGCCGGCTGTCCGTCGCGGCGCACAAGAAGAACGCGCTGGAGCAGGAGGAGCTGACTCGGCTGTCGCACGGGCTCGCCGCCATCGCGCTGATGTCGGAGGTGGAGCGGGAGGGCGCGCGCGGTCAGTTGGGGGAGGAGGAGGCCGCGCGGGTGCGGGAGGAGGCTCGGCTGCGCGAGGCGGAAGGGGCCCGGGCCTGGTACGCGCTGCGTGCGGAGCTGGTGGGACAGGAACAGGCCTCCGACGTCGCGGTGACGCGGGCGGTGGCGGAGAAGGAGGCGGCGGCGCCTCGCGAGGCCCTGCTGGAGTCGGTGCGCGCGGCGGAGGGGTTCCGCGCGGTCGTGTCGGCGGTGGAGACCGCGGAGCAGCGCTGTGTGATGGCGGAGGCCGAACAGGTCGGCCGGGCGTCGCAGGCGGAAGCGGCGCTCGCGGCGTCGGCGTCGCAGCGCCAGGTGCGGATGCAGGCGGAGGTGGCGAGGGCGGCGGCGCAGGAGGCGGAGGCCTCGATGCGTCCGGCCCTGGAGGAGGCGGCGAGGCTGGACACGCGGCGCGCGGAGGCCGAACGCGAGGCCCGTGAAACCGCGGAGCTGGCGAAGCAGGCCCGAGCGGTGGAGACCGCGTCGCGGGATGCGCTGGCGCTGGTGCGGGACGCGGAGGCGAAGGCCCAGGGGCTGGTGGATGCGGCCCAGGCGTGGCGCGCGTCGCATGCGGGCTGGGAACCCCTGGCCACGGAGTGGCCCCGCTGGCAGCGCGAACTGGAGCGCTACGCGGGCGCCCTCAAGGAAGAGCAGGCGGCGGGGACGGACGCGGACCGGCTTGGCAAGGACGTGGACCGGCTGGGCGGCGAGACCCAGGCGCGGCGCGAGGAGCACCAGGGCTCCGTCGAGGCCGAAGCGCAGGCGCTGGCGCTGGCCACCCATGCGGAGGCGGCGCTGGGGGAGGACGGGGGCGCGGCGCGACGGGCACTCCGGGAGGCCCTGCTGGCGCGGCAGGACGCGCTGGGGGCACTGGCGCTCGCGGGCGAAGGCGCGCGGGCGGAGGGCACGGCGGAAGGCGAAGCGGACTCGGAAGTGAAGGCGCACCGCGAGACCTCCGAACACGCGCGTGGAGAGGCGAAGGACGCGGCGGCGCGGCGTGCGACGCAGGAAGCGATGCTCCAGGAGGCGCGGCGGGCACAGTCGCGCGCGGAGGCCACGCAGGGCCTGGCCTCGCACCGGGCCGCGTTGCACGAGGGCGAAGCCTGTCCGCTGTGCGGCGCGCTCGAGCATCCGTATGCCCGCGAGGGTTCTGCGCTGGAGGGGCTGGTCGCGGAGACCGCGGCCCGGGTGGCGGAGCTGGAGTCGGCGCGGGATGTCGCGGCGAAGCAGGAAGGCGCGGCGAGCGTGCGGCAGGCGACGGCGGACACGGCCGCGACGCAGGCCGAAAGCCGGCGCGAGATCGCGTCCCGCAAGCGCAAGGGTCATCAGGAGTCCTGGCGCGCGGCGCGCGAGCGGTGGATCCGCGCGGTGCTTCCCGGTGTCGATGCACGGGATTCAGCGGATGCGAAGTGGACTCGCACGGCGTCGCAGGCGCGGAAGTCCTCGCGTCGGGTGAAGGGGTCGGGCACGTTGGACGCAGGCGTTGATCAGGAGACGGCTGACTCCGACAACGCAGGCTCGCTGGCTGGGATGTCGGGCACCGTCGCGGGGGGCGCGCTTCCCGAAGGATCCGCCGCGTCCTCGGCAGGCAGGGCCGCGCAATCCCGTGCGGAGGACGCGCTGCCCCCCGAGCACGCGGAGTCCGCCACCGCGCAGGAATGGGCCCGGGGTGCGCAGGAGGACGTGCGCGTCCGGCTCGCGACCCTGCGTGAGGAAGAGGAGTCCGTGGAGGTCCGTGCCGCCGCCGCGCGAGAGGCCCGGGCTCGGTTGGAGACCCTGCGCACGCGGCGCGAAGGCGCGGCCGATGCCCTGCGCAAGGCCGAGGATGGGCTTGCGCGCGCGGTGCAGGCCCATCGGGAGGCACTCCTCCGTCGCGAGACCGCCAGCGATGCGCGAAAGCGTGCGCTCACCGAGGTCGCTCCGCCGTTCGCCAACGAAGCCTCCCCCTGGCAGGAGAAGCTCGCGGAGGACCCTTTGCGCTTCCAGGGCCGGTGCCTGGAGCGCGTGACGAAGTGGCGCGAGCGCGTCGCGGAACTCGAAGCCGCGCAGAAGCGCCTGGACGAAGAGCAGGGCCGCCGTGCCCGGGAAGAAGTCCGCCTCCAGTCCCGGCACGAGGACGCGGAGACCGCGGCGGCCCGCGCGAGCCTCAAGGACGCGGCCTTCCAGGACGCCTCGCAGGCCCGCACGCGACTGCTCCAGGGCCGTCCCACGCAGGAGGTGCGCGCGGAGATCCAGGCCCGGCTCGACACGGCCGTGGACGCCTACGAGCGCGCCCGCGAGGCCGCCGAATCCCTCCAGCAGGCGGAGAAGGTGGCCACCGCGCGCGCCGAGGACGCGGTGCGCCTGCGCGCCGAAGCCGTCCGCGCGCTCGACAGCGCCCAGGCGGTCCTCACCGAACGCCTCGCGGGTCAGGGCACCACGCTGGAGGCACTCAAGGCCCTGCTGTCCCGCGATGCCGCCTGGTGCGACAGCGAGGCGCGCGCGCTCAACGCCCTTCGCGAGTCCGTGGCCCTGGCGCGCGCCGTGCTCGTGGAGCGCCGTGAGCGCCGCGTCCGGCATGAAGCCTCGGGCCTCCCCTCGCTGGCCGAAGCCGACGTCGCTGCCCTCTGCGCGCAACTGCTCACGGATGTCGACGTGCGCCGCCGCGCGGTGGCCATGCTGCGCGCCCGCCTGGACCATGACGACGCGGCCCGTGCACGCCACGGCGCGGAGGCCCGCGCGCTGGAGCTTCGCCGGGGCGAGGCGGAGGTGTGGAAGACGCTGGGCGACCTCATCGGTTCGCACGACGGGAAGAAGTTCAAGGTGTTCGCCCAGAGCCTCACGTTGGACGCCCTGCTGCTGCACGCCAACGCGCACCTGCGCGAACTGGCGCGCCGCTACCGGCTGGAGCGCGTGCCCGGCCACGACCTGGATCTCCAGGTGGTGGACGGCGACATGGGCGACGAGGTGCGCAGCGTGGCCAGCCTCTCCGGTGGTGAGAGCTTCCTCGTGTCGCTGGCGCTCGCGCTGGGGCTGGCCTCGCTGTCGTCGGAGACCACGCAGGTGGAGACCCTCTTCATCGACGAGGGCTTCGGGACGTTGGACCCAGAGACGCTGGAGGTGGCGCTGGCCACGCTCGACGCGCTCCAGGCCACGGGCCGGCAGGTGGGCATCATCTCCCACGTCAGCGGGCTGGCGGAGCGCATCGGCGTGCAGGTGCGCGTGGTGAAGCAGGGCGGCGGTCGCAGCCGGCTGGTGGTGGAAGGCGATGCGGGCATCGCCATGTCCCCGGGACAACAGGTGGCGTGAAGCGTCCGGGCGTCAGCCCGACACCGGCTCCGCGCCCATCAGGCCGCGCACCACCGCGGCCACCGCCAGCGGCGTCGCCACCCGGTCGTCGCTCAGCGCCGCCAGCGCCCGGGCGAACTGCTCCGCCGACGAGAAGCGCTGCGCCGGATGGGGCGCGAGCGCCCGGTCCAACACCAGCGCCAGCGGGTCGGACACCTCGGGCGCCAGCATGCGCACGGGCGTCACCCGCACGCCCCGGATGGAGGCCTCCACCTCCTCCTCGGTGTTGCCCTCGAACGGCGACTCCAGCGACAGCAGCTCGTACAGGAGCACCGCCGCCGCCCACAGGTCCACCGCCACCGACACCTCGCCCGCGAGCAGCTCCGGGGAGCGGTAGTGCAGCTTGCCCATGCGCCGCCAGTCCACCGTCGCGCCCGCGCGTGAGCGCGCCACGCCGAAGTCCGCCAGCTTCACCTCGCCACCGCGCGACAGCAGCACGTTGTGCGGCGACACGTCGCAGTGCACCACCGCTAGCGGCCGCCCCTTGGAGTTGGTGGCCGAGTGCGCGTGCGCCAGCGCCTCCAGCACGTGCCGCACCATCATCACGGAGATGTCGATGGGCAGCTCGATGCGCCGGCGCCGACACTGCGCCAGCACCCGGCCCAGGTCGGTGCCCTCCACCAGCTCCAGCGCCAGGTAGGGGCCGTCCGCCTGATCGCCGTACTCGCGGAAGCCCACGATGTGCGGATGGTTCAGACAGCGCGCCAGCTCCGCCTCGTGCAGCAACTGCTCGCGCGCCTCGGGGTCCCTCGCGCGCTCCGGACGCACGCGCTTGAGGGCCACCTCCTCGCCCGCCAGCATCCCCTGCAGCATCCGCGCGCGGAACACCTCCGCGTTGCCGCCGCGCCCCAGCCGGGACAGCAACTGGAAGCGTCCGCAGTCGCGGGGCCACTTCTCCGGTGAGCCTTCCTCCTGCGTCGTCACGCCTTCTCTCCGACCAGACTCGCCAGATAGTCATCCAGCGTCCGCGAGAAGGTGGCGTCGTCACTCAGGAAGGCCAGCCCCACGCCGCCCGTGTACGGCGCATCCACCACGTGCACCACCAGCGCTTCGCCCTGCAACCGCTGGCCGTTGGGCAGCTTCACGTCCACGGTGACGACACTGTCCTGCGGCGGACGGTGCGCCGTGCGCACGAAGAGACCGCCGTTGGAGATGTTCAGCGCGTGCTCCCGCACGAAGTCCAGCTCCGTGCGGAACTCCAGTTCCAGCTTCACGGCGAAGCGCCGGCCCCGGCGCTGCACCCCTTCCTCCTGGGGCTCCTCCTCCGGCGCGCGGTAGGGCTCGCCGCCCCGCGTGGGCGCGGGTGAGGCTTCCGGCGCGGGCGCGGGCGTGGGGGGCGTGGATGCGGACGGCGACGGTCCTCGCGCGGCCAGGGCCTCCAGGTGTTGCTGGAGCTCCTGCGCCGCCTGCGCGCGCTCTTCGCCGGTGAACGGCGTGCCGCCCGCCAGCGTCTTCGAGCGCAGGGCGTCCCGCTCCGACTTGGGCAGCCGCCACAACTCCACGAAGGTGCCGCCGCTCTTGCGCACCTCCTCGCCCAACCGCTCCACCGCCGCGCGCGGATATCCGGGCACCTCCACCTTCACCTCCAGCGCGCCCTCCTCATCGCGGAACGCCACCAGCAATTGCATGGACTGCGCGGACGGCAACAACGCGCCCAGGCCCTCCACCACGGACGCCGCCTTCGCGGGCGACGCCCCTCCCCTCCACACCGCCGCGAGACCGAAGACAGGCACGGGCCGGACGATAGCCGCGCCCCCCTCTCCCACGTCCAGACAGTGCGGTCGGAAACAGGCGATAGCGGCGGACGCAAAGTTTCCAAATCGAGATGCGTCCCTCCAACCAGGGGAGCACCTACATCGGAAAACCGCTCGGCTCCCTCTATGCTGGGGCCTCTCCGTAAACCCCCCTTCCCGGAGTGCCAACTCGTATGCGCAATTGGATCCGACTCTTCTCCGGCACCCTGCTCGCGGCCACGCTGCTTGCGGGCTGCGGCGGCACTGACCCAGACCCCGATCCAGGCCCTGGCCCGGGAACCGACGCAGGTCCCACCACGGACGGTGGCGGCGACACGGACGCGGGTGAAGTCGACGCGGGCTTCGACGCCGGTTACGTCGAGGACGCAGGCATCATTGTTGACCCCGATCCCGACCCGGGCAAGGTCCCCACCGACCCGTACGATCCGAACAACGCCACCAAGGACTCGGACTGTGACGGCCTGACGGACCAGGAGGAGTACTCCACCGTCTACACGGGCGGGCTGAAGACGAGCCCCGGCCTGCGCGACACCGACGGCGACGGCATCCGCGACGGCGTGGAAGTGGGCCGCACGAGCAGCGTGGTCCCCACCTGTTCGTTCTACCCGGATGAGGATCCGACCTCGCGCACCTCGCCGGTGAAGATGGACACGGACGGCGACGGCCTGTCGGACGGCCTGGAGGACGCCGACCGCAACGGCAAGCGCGACAACGGGGAGACGGACCCCAACACCGCGGACTCCGACAACGACGGCCTGTCCGACGGCGTCGAGGACGCGAACAAGAACGGCTCGCTGAGCCCCGGTGAGACGGATCCGCGCAAGCGCGACACCGACGATGACGGCCTGCCAGACGGCCTGGAGAAGTCCACCGGCACGGACCCGCTCAAGCCCGACACCGACGGCGACACCTGCTCGGATGGTTCGGAGGACACGAACAAGAACGGCATCCACGACCCGGGTGAGAAGAACCCGCGCGTGGCGGACTGCGCCGCGTCCATCCCCGACTCGGACTTCGACGGCATCCCGGACGCGGTGGAGGACGCCACCCAGACGGACAAGAACAAGGCCGACACGGACGGCGACGGCGTGGCGGACGGCGTCGAGGACAAGAACAAGAACGGCCGCGTGGACTCCGGTGAGACGGACCCGCGCCTGACGGACACCGACTGCGACGGCCTCCAGGACGGAGCCGGCCGCAACGGCTTCCTCGGAGAGGACCCCAACTCCAACGGCAAGGTGGAGGCCGGCGAGACGGACCCCACCAACCCGGACACCGACGGCGACGGCCTGCTGGACGGCGTGGAGCGCGGCGTGGCGACCGCCGCGGCCCCGCTCAACTGCGGCTACTCCGGCGACGCGGACCCCACGACGAAGACGGACCCCAACAAGCCGGACACCGACGGTGACGGCATCCCCGACGGCGCGGAGGACTCCGACCAGAACGGCCGCGTGGATCCGGGTGAGTTGAACCCGAACAACCCGGCGGACGGCGCGGCCAACACGCCGGCGGGCAAGGCCTGCAGCGTGCAGAACCTGCGCACGGTGACGTTCAAGGAGGAGAGCGGCGCGGACATGCGGCTGGCGCTGCCCAACACCTTCAAGACCGCCAACCTGATCAACATCAAGGCGTCCGGCGGCCAGACGGTGGGCGTGATGGGCTACGACGACACCAAGCAGGTGACGTTCATCGCCTACAAGCGCGGTCAGGTCCCCGGCTCCACCACCCCCTCGGGTGACGAGTCGGGCATCCGCACCGGCACGCCCGCGCTGGCGCCGGCGGACGTGGAGTTCACCCAGACGTTCACCACGTGGGACGGCTTCCCCGCGGCGGTGTCGCGCTACGCGCTCGCCGGCACGGCGGACCTGAAGACCTTCACCAACACGCTGGCGAAGGCGCTCGTGCCCTCCACCACGGACGCGCTGGGCGGCACCGCGGGCATCACCGGTCCGTTCAAGATTCAAGCGCAGTACGTGCACCGCTCCAACGACAGCGTGGTGGTGGTGCTCGCCATCACCCCGGCCGCCCGCTACAACGAGGCGGGCAGCCTGTTCACCCTGGCGGACACGGCGGGCGGTTCCGCGCTGGCGCAGTTCGGTGACGCGGACGCGGTGCAGTGCGAGGTTTTCACCGGCAACACCGCGGTGGTGGACTTCCTCTTCGTCGTGGACGACAGCGGTTCCATGGCGTCGTCGCAGACGTCGCTGGCGAACGCGGGCACGGCGGTGGCCAACAAGCTGGGCAACGCGACGCTGGACTGGCGCCTGGCCATGGTGACGACCAGCTACACCGTGGGCAGCAGCGTCAACCGCAACGTGCTGCGCCCCTTCACCACCAACGTCAACCAGTTCAAGGCGTGGCTGACCCAGAAAGCGGTGTGCAACAACAACGTGTGCGCCGTGCAGGGCGGAACCACCCAGAACCCGACGTACACGCCCCTGCCGAACACCACGTGCGCGGCCAACACGCAGTGCTGGGTTGGCCTGGCCGGTGACGGCAGCGAGCGTTCGCTGGAGGCGGCGCGCAAGGCCATCAACGACATGGCCGCGTCCACGGGAGCGGCGGACACGAAGCTGCGTCCGGGCGCCAAGGTGGTGGTGGTCATCCTCACGGACGTGAAGGACCAGTCCACGGACACCATCGCGAACTACTCGGCGTACTTCCTCAACACCGGCACCACGTCCGGAACGACGAGCAACCCCACCGCGCAGCCCATCCAGGTCCACGGCATCATCTGCCCGCCGGATGGCGCCCCCTGCTACTCGGGTGAGGACAACAAGAACCCGCGCCACCTGGACGTCATCCAGGCCACGGGCGGCGTGTCCGGCAGCATCCGGGACAACGCCTCCATCACCAACACCATCAACGCCATCGTGGACAGCGTCATCGCCTCGGTGGGTTACCGGACGCTCAAGCCGCCCATCGGCGCGTCCTTGAAGGTGGCCGTGGCCGAAGTGGCGGACCCCGCGCTGTGCCCGAACATCGGGGACCTGCCGCGCAGCCGCACCAACGGCTTCGACGTGGACGGCATCAACCGCACCGTGTCCTTCTACGGCGCGTGCCGTCCCAAGACGTCCGGCCAGACGCAGGCGGCGCTGTCGTACCGCTACTGGATCGACCGCTCGAACGAAGCCAACGGCAGCCCGCCGCCCTGTTCGTCGGACACCCAGTACTACGACCCGAACGACCCGGACTTCTGCAAGAGCAAGCTCGCTTGCAACCGCGTCACCGACAAGTGCGAGTGCCCGTCCGACTGCGGCGGCACCGCGCCCGCGGGCCAGGTGTGCAACACCGACCGCGCCGTGTGTGACTTCACCTGCGCGCCGGACTGCGGTGGCGAGTGCGGCACGTTCGAGACGTGCAACACGAACTCCTGCTCGTGCTCCTGCGTGCAGTCCGCGTCCTGCGCGGCGGGCTACAAGTTCGACAACAACGCCTGCGGCTGCGTCTGCGACACGGGCGCGCTCAACTGCGGCACCGGCTTCGCGGCCGACCCGGGCCTCTGCGCCTGCGTCTGCCAGCCGGACTGCGGCGGCTGCGCCCCGGGCTTCACGTGCAACGTCAGCGCGTGTGCCTGCGAGAAGCCCATCGGTTGATGCGACTGGAATGAAAACGCTCCCCCGGCGCCACGTGGACCGGGGGAGCGGCGGTGACTGAAGCACTGCATCCCGAAGCCCCCGGTCTTCACGTCCCCAAGCGGGACCTGAGGGTCGGGGGTTTCTTCGTTCCGGTGCTACTTCACCCCGCCAGCGGCCTGGGGAAGGCTGGCGACACGGTAGACGGGGTAGAGGCCGAAGCGCTCATCCCAGGCCGGGTGGCGCTCCGCGAAGAAGCGCAGGCGGGCGTGCGGGTCCTTCGCGAACGCGGGGTCCTTCAGGCGCTCCTGGAAGGCGGCCTTCACGCCCGCGTCCTTCGCGAGCAGCTCCCGGGCGAAGGGCTCCACGACGTAGTCCTCGATGTATTCCTTCTGCTCGAAGTGGGCGTTGAAGAAGCCCCATGCCAGGAGCGAGTCCGGGCCGGAAGGCTCGAACAGGTGCGCCACCAACTGCACGTTCTTCTGCGCCACGGGCACGTAGAGCGAGCCCGCGGGCACGTCCTGCGTGTCCGGCTTCCAGTCGCCCTTCGCGGTAAGGCCCTGGTGGCCTTCGTTGGACTGCGGGCGGAACTGGAAGTCCTTCGTGCGGAATGACTCCACCTTCGCGGCGGGCACCGCGCGGGGGATGCGCTGGAACGTGATGCCCTGCGTGACGAGCTTGGGCTCCACCCACGCGGCGTGGCCAGCGGGGACGACGTAGCCGCCCGTGGGCAGCGTCACGGTGAGCGCGGGCTTCAAGTCCGGCGCGTACGGCACCGTCCACGTCTGGGGCTTCGTGTCGTCGTAGCGGATCCACGGCTGACCGGAGATGTCCGACGGCGTGCGCTCGTACGCGTAGCCCTTGAACGCGAGCGTCTCCCGCTTCGCGGTGTTCTCCCAGCCGAGCACCACCTCGCGCACCTGGCCGGAGACGGCCTTCTGGTCCTCCGCCTTCACGGCGGCCTGGAGCGCGGCGCCGTCCCGGGCGACGAGCCGCAACAGGCCGTCCATCACGTCGCGGGTGGCCTTCACGCGCTGCGCATGGGTCTTCCACGAGTGCGTCTCCACCAGCACGCCGAAGCGGTGGTGGATGGCCCAGAAGCCGTGGCTGAAGCGCGGCGGGGGGACGCCGTAGGCGAAGCCGCTCGTCGGGTCGTCGTCCTGGAGGAAGGACGGGTAGAAGCCGAGCGGCTGGTGGCCCTGCGCGGTGAGGCCGGTGAAGAGCTCCGCGACCAGCTTCGTGCCCAGCGCCTGGAGCGCGGGCGGGCCGGACTTCTGGGGCTCGATTGCGACGGACACATCGGGTTCGAACTTGGCGCCGTCGGTGACGTGCAGGTCCACATAGACGAGCGGATCCCACGCGTTGAGGTACTTGAGCAGCAGCGCCATCTCCGGCGCGTCCACCTTCACGTAGTCGCGGTTGAGGTTGAGGTTGCGCGCGGTGGTGCGAAAGCCCATCTCCTCCGGGCCCACCTGGTTGGGGCGGTGGTTGGGGTTGAAGCGCTCATGGCCGTCCAGGTTGAAGACGGGGACGAAGACGGCGGTGACGCCCTTGAGCACGTCCGGCAGCGCCTTGCCCTGGAGCGCCTCCCGGAAGAGCCAGTAGCCGGCGTCCTTGCCGTCGATTTCGCCCGCGTGGATGCCGCCCTGGAAGAAGACGACGGGGCGCTGCTTCTTGCGCGCCGCGTCCGCCGTGAGGGTGCCGTCCTGGCTGACGACCAGCGCCACCAGCGGGCGCCCCTCCGGGGACAGGCCCAGCGTGTCGCAGCGCGCCCTGCCGGGGAACGCCTTGGGAAAGGCGCGGCAGAGGCCTTCCGCTTCCGCGTAGCGGCCGGTGCGCGTCCAGCCGCTCTGCTCGGAGGTGGAGGTGAGGGGTGGTGCCTGCGTGAGGACCAGGGCGGTGAGGGTGGGCAGGAGCATGCCTGCTTGAGAACACAAGCCCCGCCGGGGCTCAACCGTGGCGCACGGTGTGCGTACCACCCACGGGCAGCACGTGCACGCGGTCGCGCGGCCAGCCCCGGCGCAGCCACTCCGCGTCCAGGCGGATGGGCGGCTCCTCGAGCGGTTCGTCGGTGAGCTTGAACGTGCCCCAGTGCATGGCGAAGAACGCGAGCGCGCCCAGGTCCTCGAAGGCCTGCACGGCCTCCTCCGGGTTCATGTGCTGGAAGCGCATGAACCACGCCGGGTCATAGGCGCCAATGGGCAGGAGCGCCGCGTCCAGGTGCGGGAACCGGGCGCCAATCTCCTTGAAGCCCTGGAAGTAGGCGGTGTCGCCGGAGTGGTAGACGCGCGCGCTGGAGCCCTCCACCACGAAGCCGCCCCACAGCATCTGGTTGGCGTCGTTGAGGCCGCGACGGCTCCAGTGCTGCGACGGCACGTAGTGCACGCGCACGGGGCCCACCTGCGTGGACTCCCACCAGTCCAGCTCGCTGAAGGGCAGGCCCTCGCCCTGGAAGATGGGCGCGTGGCCCAGGCCGGTGATGACGCGGGCCCCCACCTGCTTGAGCGTGGGCAGGTCCAGGTGGTCGTAGTGGTTGTGGGACACGAGGCTCGCGGTGATGGGCGGCAGCTTCTCCACCGGGATGCCGGGCGGCACGTTGCGGTGGATGACGACGTTGATGGCGTCGCGCAGCACCGGGTCGATGAGCAGCGACACGCCATCCAGTTGCACGAGCCAGCTCGCGTGGCCCAGCCACGTCAGCCGCGCGCCTTCTCCCGGAGCGGGTGGGGTGGCGAGCACCGCGAGGTCCGGCTCCACGTGCGGCACGGGCGCGCGCGCGGGCGACTTGCGGCGCTTGCCCGACAGCTTGTCCACCACGGCCCACTTGAAGACGGTGTTGAACGGGTGCGGTCCGCTGCCATCCAGGTTCTTGAAGCGCATCGCCATGAGTGGCTCCCCGTGTCGGGCATCCCTTGAGGATGGACCCGCACGCCTCTCGGGTGGAGTCATGCTCGGCTGGCGGGTCGGGGCGCAAGGGGAATGAGTGGCTTGTCCCGCCGGGGCTCCGCTGGAGGACACGGAAGGCAGCGCGGGCCTTGGGCCCTGGCCTTATAAGAAGGCCCGCGATGCGACCTGTCTCCGGCACCACCACCCGCAGGTTGTTGCTCGCGTTCGGCGCGCTGGTGGCGTTGTTCGCGGCGGCGTCGGCCTACGCGCTCGGCCGGCTGTCGGACATCCATGAGGGCACGCATGCCCTGCGCGAGGTGGGCGGGCGGGCGCGGGAGGCGCGCGAGCTGGCCACGGCGGTGCGCGACCAGTACGCGCACCTGGCGCACACCCTCATCCTGGGCAATGACAGCCACCGGCACTTCCACACCGAAGCCCGCGCTCGCGTGCAGGCGCTGACGCGCGGCCTTTCGGAGCAGGCCCGTGACGCGGAGGAGCGCGCGGCGGTGGCGGACATCCAGGCGGCGGGCGACGCGCTGGACGTGCTGTACCGGGACACGCTGCTGCCCGCGGTGATGGCCAAGGACGCGCGCGCGGCGGAGGCGGCCCACGGGCGGGCCCTGGAGTGGGTGTCGCGCATCCAGGCGCGGGTGGATGGGCTGACGGAGCGGTGGGATGCGTCGATGGGGGCGTTCGAGGCGCACGTGGGCGCGGTGGAGCGCGACAGCTTCCGCTGGGCGCTGCTGTTCCTGGGCGGGGCCACGCTGTTCGCGGCGGGCGTGGGCGTCTACATCGGCAATTCGGTGGCCCGTCCGGTGGCGCGGCTGTCGGAGGGCGCGGCGCGGCTGGCGCGCGGGGACCTGGACGTGCGCATCCCGGAGGATGACCCGGGGGAGCTGGGCCATCTGGCCGCGCAGCTCAACCGGATGACGGGGGCGCTGCGCGAGCATCAGGCGCAGTTGGTCCAGCACGAGAAGCTCGCGGGCATCGGCCGGCTGGCGGCGGGCGTGGCGCATGAAATCAACAACCCGCTGGGCGTCATCCTCGGGTACGTGCGGCTGTTGCAGCGGCGGGCGGAGGGCTCGCTCGCGGAGGACCTGCGCGTGGTGGAGGAGGAGGCGGTGCGCTGCCAGGACATCGTGGAGGGGCTGCTGGATTTGTCCCGGCCGGGGCGCGGGCCGGTGGAGCCGGTGGCGCTGCGCGAGGCGTGCGAGGACGTCGTGGCCCGCATGCGCGAGTCCGCCCTCCTGGGCCCGGTGACGGTGGAGGTCCACGGTGAAGGCGTCGCGTGGGTGCAGCCGCCCCGGTTGCGGCAGGTGCTGCTCAACCTCATGAAGAACGCGGCGGAGGCGGCGGG
>NZ_RAVZ01000177.1 GCF_003611635.1 Corallococcus terminator
AATTCCCTCGCGTAGGCGAAGCTGCTCGGCGTGCGCGCGCCGAAGTACAGCGTCACCCGGCCGTACGCGCGGCGCTCCTGGTGCAGGCTTGCGATGACGGGGCGGATGGCGGAGATGCCGGAGCCGCCGGGGGTCCTGGAGCAGTTGCAGGAGTCCGCGCGCCAGAACCTGCCCGGCTACGCCTGGCTGGAGTCCAAGGTGGACGGGACGCTGAAGGCGCTGAGCAACGCGAAGCCCGAAGTGCTCGACGCGCAGAAGCAGATCGAATCCATGAAGCCGGGCGACAAGTACTCGCTCTCCGGCGGCTTCGACGGCGGCTTCAAGATGGGCCGGCTGAACACGAAGGCGCAGTACGAGGTCAGTTGCGACGCGGAGGAGAAGACAGACCCGAACACGGGCGCGAAGGAGAAGAAGCCTGTCTACACCCTGAGCATGGACGCGGAGGTGTTGGGAGGGATTGGCCCCGGCAAGGTCAAGGCGCTGGACCTCAAGGCGCTGGGCGGTGGCGGCGGCAAGGTCGAATACAAGCTCGACACGCCGCAGGACGTGGCCAGGGCGCAGGACATCCTGGGGCGCATGCAGTCCGGAGCGGAGTGCAACATCGGGCTCACGCCCAGGCCGCAGCCCTCCGCCGAGGACCTCGAGTGGCTCCAGAGCAAGATGTCCGCCCTGGAGGTGCGTGGCGCCAGCGTCGCGCAGGTGGCCGTGGAGTTGGACCTCAAGGGGACGCTGGCGGACTCCGTGAGCGGGGGCATCAAGGGCCGCGGGGAGAAGTCGCTGCGCATCGAATACAAGGACGGAAAGCCCTCCGAGATCGTGCTGAAGGAGAACATGCAGGTGGAGCTGAGCGGCGGCCTGAGCAAGGGCCTGGGTCCGAAGGGCACGCTCACGGGGCCTGACAACATGAAGCTACCCTTCGAGGGCGGCATCTCGTTGGGCGGCAGCGGCAAGGTCAACGGCAAGGTGGAGATGGAGACGCGCTATCCCATCCCCTCCGGCGTGACGGTGGACAAGCTCCTGGAGGATCCGAAGGGCACGCTCGGCGCCGCGAAGGAGGAGATGGGGGCCGGCAAGAAGAGCAAGGTCACGCTGTCGATGGAGGGCTCCGGCACGTACCAGGGCAACGGCGCGGGCGTGGCGGTGGAGGTCAGCATCGAGGGCAACTCGCGCAAGCTCCAGGAGAGCGGCGCACTCGGGCGCCTGCTCACTGGCGACGTGCCGGGCTCGCTGAAGGCCGCGGGCAAGGACGCGGACGTGAGCCTCAAGGCGACGCCGTACACGCAGAAGGGCATCGCCCTGGCGCCTGAAATCAAGGTCGGCCCCTACTTCAACGCAAGCTGGGAGCTGGAGGTGTCGCGGCGCACGGCCATCGTCCCGCCCATGGAAAAGAAGGGCACCGCCGCGGACCTGGCCGAGTGGATGGAATCCCAGCAGGCGCAGAAGGCGGCTTGAGCCGTCCGTCCGCCTCCGGATTCAGATGGAGGACGCGCACGTCGCGACGGCCCGCGCGACGTGCGCCTCCTCCATGCAGTCCCGCGCTTCTTCAGCGTGCGCGCATGAAGGTGAGCGACAGCGGCTGACCTGCCCGGTGGAGCGACAGCACCGCCGGACTGCCCGGTGTGCCCAGTTCGCGCCGCCGTGCCTCGCCCGTGTCCAGCACCACCGCTCCGTCGATGGAGCGCACCACGTCTCCCACCTGGAGGCCCGCGACCTGCGCGCCCTCCAGGATGGCGCTGACGATGACGTCCTTGCCTGTCATCGCGAAGCTGAGCCCCAGTCGCCCCGACTCCACGCGCTGAAGACCCAGGCGCCAATCCCCCAGGGCCTGCGTCTTGCCGGAAGCGAGCGTCACCTGGCGGTCCACCAGTTCCCTGCCCCGGCTCCAGGCGGTGAGCCGGTGCGCGCCCGGCGCCAGGTCCTTCAATTCGAAGCGCCCGTCCGCCCCCGTCGTCGGCGACCGGATTCCATCCGCATCCACGAACGCGCCCGCCAGGGGCTCTCCGGTGCGCGCATCCACCAGCCGTCCGGACACGCCTCCGCCCGCATCCACCACCACGTCCATGGTGGACTCCGAACCCGACGCGAGCGTCACGTCCACCGCGCCCGCTCGGCCATCCGGCAGGGTCGCGGTGGCGGTGATCCGCGTGGGAAAGACATCCTCCACCGTGAAGGCATCCCCGGAGAACTGACGCTCCTGGCTGGAGAGGAAGTCGTCCTCGCCCCGTGCCGCGGTGACCGTCAGATTGAAGCCGCGCACCTCCCGGCCCCCAGCGGAGCGCACGGTGCCTCGGAGCCGGGCCCCGGGCTGGAGTGGGAGCGTGAGCGCCTTCTGGGATGACGGCACCCGCGCGACCTCCCCCTGCCGTCCGCCATTCGTGGACCAGACACGCACGGACTCCGAGCCGAGCCCGTCCAATGACAAGACAACCTGCCCGGACGCATCCGTCATCTCCTCCGCCTGGATGTCCGTGCGTCCAGCCTCCGTCGCCATCACCGTGGCGCGGACGCTGGGCGCGCCGTTGGGCTCCAGCACCGTCACCTGGAGCGGCTTCTTCGGCTCGCCCACCTCCAGGTCCACGTGGCGTCGGCCGCCCGCCTCAAGCTCCACCACCTGCTGTTGCTCCCCATTCTGGAAGCGCAGCGCGGACAGCCACGCGACCACCTGATAGCGCCCCGCGCTCACGCGCATCGACCATGTTCCGTCTGGCTTCGCGGGCACGTCGACGGACTCGGAGGCCGCCGCGCCCACCCGTTGGGCGGTGACTGTCACCGGCCCGGAAGGCAGCCGTCCGCCCGTCATGCGCACCGTGCCCTCCAGCACGCCCTCACCCAGCAGCTTCAGCCGCGCCGTCGCCGTCTTCCCGGCATCCACGCGCACCGGCTGGCGCACCAGGTCCTCGCTGCCAGGGCGCCGGGCCGCGACGTACACCGTGCCCTCGGGCACGTCCTCCAACACGAAGCGGCCCTGCGCATCCGTCACCGTGGGCAACGCGTCCGCCAGGGGCCGCCACTTGAGCTGCACGACCACGGATACGCCCGCCAGTGGCGCCTCCGCGCCATCCACCACCATGCCCTCGACGCGTCCCGGCGCCGCCAGCTCCAGCAGCATTTCGAAGCGCTGACCGGCGAGGAGGCCCAGGCCCGTTCTTGTGAGGGATTGGAAGCCCGGGGCCCGCACCTGCACGTCGTAGGTCCCCGGCGCGAGCCCGCCCACTTCGAAGCGCCCCTCCGAACCCGAGCGGGCCTGGAGCAGGTCCGCCCGGTCCGCGTGGGGGCGCACCCCCACCGTGGCACCCACGATGGCCTCTCCTGAATCCTTGCGTCGCACCACGCCGACCAGGGACGCGGCGATTCCCAGACGGATCCGCACGTCCTTCACCGTCATGCCCGGCCCGACGACGACAGCGCCTCCGGCGGAGCCCGTCGCGTCCTCGTGACGGGCCGTCACCTGGAAGGAGCCGGGCGGCACGTCCAGCGAGAAGCCTCCGCTCTCCCCCGCTTCCACCTCCACCGCGCCGTCCTCGCTCCAAGCACTCACCCGGGCGCCCGGCGCGGGTCGTCCGTCCTCGCGGGTGACGAAGCCTTCGATGAACGCGGAGCCTTCCAACTCCACGCGCCAATCCGTGGAGGGCACGTGCACGCGCGCGATGCGGCGGGGTGCATGGCCCGGCGCACGCGCATCCAGTTGGTACTCCCCTCGCGCCAGCCCCTGGAACTGGAACACGCCCCGGGCGTCGCTGTTCGCTTCGTGCCGCGCCTCCTCTGGCACCGACGCGCCCGTCTGAAGGAAGGCGGGCAGCGCGTCCTCGAAGCCCGTGTGCGGTGTGAGCGTCAACTCCACGAGCGGCACCACCGCGCCCCCTGCCCGCTCCACCGTCAGGCCCGACAATGACACGCCAGGCTCCAACAGGAGTCGGACCGGGGTGAGCGTCTGTCCATGGGGACGCGTCACCTCCGCGCGCGCCAATGCCAGCCCTTCCGCCCGTGCGGTGACGAGGTACGGCCCGGGACGCGCGGGCAGCACAATCACTCCCGCCGCATCCGTCGGGCCCTGTCCCGCCACGCGCCATGAAGGCAGCCGTGAACCCGCCACGGCCGGACCGCGCAGATACAACGTCACCTCCGCGCCCGCATGGGGCCCGCGCGCTGTGGCGACCTCCACTCGCAGCGCGCCGTCCGCCTCCCGCATCGGCTGTTCCACGGAGGCCGTCGCCACGTCCTGCCGTGAGGCCCGCGGCCCACCGGACATGGGAGTGCGAACCGGCGTGGACGCTGTCGTGGAGTCCTCGCGAACGGTCGCGGACCGCACGCCCGCGCGCAGCCACACGAAGACCAGGACCAGCGCGAGCGCCAGCCCGGCCAACGCGACGAAGACCTTGCGAGACATGCTCCCTCCGGGGAGGTGGGGGTCGCGCCCCAAGACACCTCACCCGGAGCCCCGGTTCCAGGGGCCGGCCGTTTTTTCACCCGGCTCCAGGAGACCCGGCGCAGGGCAGGCCAGGCCTTCCGTCGCTCAGAGCGGGAGGATGGCCAACCGCAAGCCCACGGTGAACAGCCCGTGGAAGCCGTCATCCACGTTGGCCAGCGTCCCGGGACGTTCGCCCACGCCGGTGATGTTCAGCGTCTGGGTTCCGGTGCGAACCGTGTAGCTGCCAATCGACGCGGTGATGATGGGCCCCAAGGAGAGGGCGCGGGAGAGGCGGACGTCGCCCCCCAGCGTGATGCGCGCGAAGGTCGGGCCCTTGTCGGTGACGCGCGTGTCCACCTCCGCCGGAACGACGACGCCCGGGGCCACCGGGATCTGCGTGGTGCCCTGCACGTGGCTCTTGAGAAACTCCATGCCCACGCCCAGGCCAATCCAGGGGTCGAAGCTCCCCATCGGCGACAGGTGGTAGCGGACCTCCGGCCCGAAGCGCCATTGCTGGGTCGAGCAGTCGAAGCCCGTCGGGCACGACAGCGGATTCTCCTTGGTGAAGACCTCCTCCCAGCTCCCCCACACGCCCAGATAGAATTTCGGCGTCGCGCGGAAGCCCACCTCCACGATGACGGGAATGGACACCTTCGCGGAGTCGGTGATCTTCAGGCTCTCCACCGTGCCCGCGGAGCTCAGGCCGTCCTTGTAGACGTACCCCGCGCCAAAGCCCACGTTCCCGCTTACCGCGAACTCCGGTCCGGTGCGCCCCTGGGGCTTCACCTGCTCCGTCGTCACGGTCGTCGTGCGCGTCTCCGTCTCCGTCTCCGTCAGGGGCTCGGAGTCCTGGGCCCGCGCCGACGTGACGACCCCCAACGCGACGGCGAGTGACAGCGTCCAGCGGAACGGCGAGTTCATCGTGCTCATCCGGTGCTTCCTCCGTGTTCGGGATGGATGCGGACGCAAGCAAGCCCCGCGCTCCGTTAGAAGCCACCGGCCCCCGGTGCGCGCCGCCACCCGACAGACGGTCACCCGGAGCGACCATTCGAGGACACCCGCCTCGTCCCCCGGGGAGGCAACCCGCCACGGCGGAAGGCGAAGGGGAACAAAAGCAACGTGGGAGGGCCGGACCGGGCGCTTCGACCACGATCCTCACTTTAGCAAGACGGCCCGGAAAACCAACGGGTTGACCCGGGATGAACCAGACGCCAACTTGCACGCGCCGCGCAGCACCCAGCGAAAAGGAACCGGCGCGACGCCGGACACCTCGCGCGGCGCGAAAGGAAAGGAACATGGCCGGCCCGGAGCAGGAGCTGTCGCCGGAGGCGCTCGCGCTCATCGCCGAGGAAGAAGCCCTGCTGTCGCGCGTCCAGGAGGCCCTCGCCGAAGCGCGCCGACAGGCCGCGGAGCGGACCCTGGACACCCAGGGGCTGATGGCGCAGTTGCAGGTGCTGCGCGACGACGCCACCACCGCGCACGCGGCGGACCTGCCGCACGTCTTCACCCAGATGAACGAAGTGCGCGCCATGCTGGAGCGGCAGGAAGTCGTGCCCCTGCCGGACAGCAACGCCCCCTACTTCGCCCACCTGCGGCTCGCGGGCCCCACCGGGCAGCGCGACTACCTGCTCGGCCGCACCAGCTTCGCCAACCTCGCCGCCGGCGTGCGCGTCATCGACTGGAGGTTCGCCCCCGTCGCCCGCGTCTTCTACAACTACGAGGAGGGCGACTCCTACGAGGAGTACTTCGGCGAACGGCTCTCCGAAGGCGAGGTGGAGGCGCGCCGGCTGGTCATCATCGAGAAGGGCGTCCTCACCCGCATCAGCACCGGGCCCCACCTGCTCCAGCGCGACGCGCACGGCCGGTGGCACGCGCGAGGACGCGACGCGACCTCCGTGCTCTCCGGCGGCACCGGCACCGCCGCCCGCCCCGGCGCGCTGGGCGTGGGCCGGGGCGCGACCCACGTCGAGGATGCCTTCGGCGTGACGGCGCTCCTGGACGCGGAGCAGTACGCGGCCGTCAGCACCGGGCCGGAGCAGCCCCTGCTGGTGCTGGGCAGCGCGGGCAGCGGCAAGACGACCGTGGCCCTGCACCGGCTGGCGAAGGTCGCCTTCGACGACGCGAAGAAGTTCCCGCAGGCGCGCACCAAGGTCGTCGTCCCCGAGGAGGGCCTGGCCCGGCTGACGCGCCGGCTGCTCGCGCCCCTGGGCCTGGGCAAGGTGTCCGTGGAGACGCTGGAGTCCTGGTCGCTCAGCACCGCGCGCTCGGCCTTCAGCGTGCCGGGCCTCAAGCTGGCCCCGGAGACGCCCGCGCTCGTCTCCCGGCTCAAGCGCCACCCCGTGCTGCGACAGCGGCTGGCGGAGCGAGTGAGCCTGCCCAGGGCCAAGGGCCCTCAACCCCTCACCCTGGAGAAGCTGCGCATCCGGCTGGCGGACGCGTTCATGGACCGCGCCTTCCTGGAGTCCGTGGTGGCCGAAGCCCGGGGCGAGCTGCCCCGCACGGTGGTGGCCGAGACGGTGGAGCACACCAAGCTCCAGACGGCCACGCCGCTGGAGCGCCAGTACCGGGACTACGACGAGGAGCGGCTCGCCACCGTGGATGGCAAGGCGATTGAGGCCGACACACCGGACGCGCTCGCGGGCACGCTGGACTTCGACGACCTGCCCATCCTGATGTTCCTCAAGGCCCAGAAGGGCGCGCTGGGCGCGGAGCGGCTGGCGCACGTGGTGCTGGACGAGGCGGAGGACTTCTCCCTCTTCGAGCTCTTCGTGGTGGGGCAGTTGTTGGGCGACAGCCGAAGCTGCACGCTCGCGGGCGACGAGATGCAACAGACGACCGCGGGCTTCGCCGGCTGGGACGCCGCGCTGGAGGAGCTGGGCATCCGCGACGCCGCCACCTGCCGGCTCCAGGTGTCCTACCGCTGCCCGCGCCCGGTGGTGGAGCTGGCGCAGCACGTGCTGGGCACCCAGGCCCCGGTCTCACCCGCGAAGGCGGGCCGCGAGGGCGCCCCCGTGGGCTTCCACCACTTCCCCGACGAGGCCCAGGCCTGGCTGTTCCTGGGAGACGCCCTGCGCGACCTGGTGCTGCGAGAGCCGCACGCGTCGGTGGGCGTCATCGCCAGCAGCCGGGAAGCCGCTCAATCATTCCACCGCGTCATCGCGGAGATGCCCTGGGCGCGCCTGGTGCTGGAGGGCGACTTCTCCTTCGAGCCCGGCGTGGACGTGACGGACGTGGACAACGTGAAGGGGCTGGAGTTCGACTACGTCGTCCTGCCGGATGTGACGGCCCGCGCCTACCCCGCGGACGACGAGGCCCGCCGCCGCCTGCACGTCGCCGTCACCCGCTCCTCCCACCAGCTATGGGTGGCCTCCGCCGCCGTGCGCTCCCCGCTCATCCGGACCTTCCCCGGGGCGGTGGAGCCGCTTCAGGGCTGACGGCCGCCGCTCTCACGCCACTCGCGCTGCCGCTGGGCATGGGCCTCGCGGCGCGCGAGCGCTTCCTCCTGCTGCCGGGGAAGCTCCGCCAGCCGCGTGCGGTGCATGCGCACACTCAGCTCCAACAGGCCCTGGTCCTGAGACGGCAGCTTGTCGCCGTAGTCCGAAAGCATCGTGGTGGCGAAGGCGATGGCGTCCTCGGACACCTTGCGGCGGTGCTCGAAGTGCTGCTGCACCTCCTCCACCGTGGCCTCGTTGGACTGCACGCGGCCAAAGAGGGTGTTCCACTTCGCCTCCACCTCCGCGCGCCGGCGCAGCTCCGCCGGCTCCTTGGTGGGCACGCCCGTGTCCCAGTACAGGTTGTCCGGCAGCTTCGCGCGCAGCGCCTCCAGGTCCACCGGGTAGGGCCCGGAGGGCTCCTCCTGGGGCGCCTGGGCCTGCACCTGGGCCGCCGCCGCGCCCACCAGGTCCAGCCCACCGTCCAACGAGCGCGGCACCGCCGGCCCCGCGTTGAAGACAGGCGGCCGGGACGTCGCCGGCGTCATCGCGGCCGGCGTGGCAACAGGCGCCTGGGAATCGCCGGACGGGGAGACTCCAAAGGTCAGCCAGGCCCCCGCCGCCAGGGCCAGGACTCCCGCCGTGCCCAGGGGCAGCTTCCACCGCGCGCGTGTGCTCATGCCCAAGGCCATACCGCGCGTTCGCCGCCCACCGCAACCCATTCACGCAGACACGGCGACGCAATGCGCAAATGATACATTTAAGAAATGCCGCAACGCATCAAAAACCACCCAATCCCTGACGCGGGACGACAAAACCTATCATTCCCACTGGAAACCTGCGCTCTCCATGAAGTTCACTATTTTCAGCTCATGCGCAGCTTCCATGGTTCCGGCTGATAAACAAAGCGTATCATTCGCGGCCGCAACCCAATCCCCCCTTGGAGGAAAGCCGCATGAGAAGTTTTCTCTGGATGAGCCTTCTGGCCCTCGCCGCCCCCGTGAGCTCCGCTCGCGCCGAGGTGCTGGTGGAAGGCATCGTCGACGTGCTGGTGGACGGCGGAAACACGTACAACTGGCAGAAGGTGACGCTGCCCGGCACCAAGTGTGGCAATGGCTCGCAGTACAAGTTCTTCGTGCACCGCACGTCGTCGCCCAACCTGCTGTTCATGATGGAGGGAGGCGGTGCGTGCTGGGACTACGATTCCTGTAGCGGCCGCACGGGCATCCTGGGGGCGGCGAACCCCAACGGCATCCCCGACGACTACATGACGCAGTTCACGGCCAAGTACGTGTCCCCCATCGTCAACGGGGCGGACCCGGGCCTGCCCTTCCGTGACCGCAAGGACATCGTCACGAAGGACTGGAACATCGTCTACCTGCCGTACTGCACGGGCGACGTGCACGTCGGCAACAACGTGAAGACGTACACGGACACCACCGGCGGCCAGGCGCCCCTCGTGTGGCACCACTCCGGCTACACCAACACCATCGCCGCGGCGAACTACGCCAAGCAGAACTTCACCAACGTGCAGAAGCTGCTGGTGACGGGCTACAGCGCGGGTGGCACGTCCACGTCGGCCGGCTACTACTTCATCCGCAAGGCCATCAACCCGGCGCGCGGCTACCTGCTCAACGACTCCGGCCCCATCTTCATGGCGCCGAACAGCAACTCCCTGTCGCGCCCCCTGCACGACAAGATTCGTTCGTCGTGGAACCTGGACTCGGTGTTCAGCCTGCTGCCGTCCAGCTTCAACATCAACGACATGGGCACCATCAACCGCATGGTGGCCACCGAGTTCCCGAACGACCAGCTCGCGTACACGGGCTACACGCTGGACTTCAACTACTCGCGCTATTCGTATGAGCGCTTCAAGACGCCCAACGACCAGGCCTCCATCCACGCCTACTGGAAGCAGGACCAGGACGCCCTGGTCGCGGAGCTGAACAAGTACAACAACTTCAGCTACTTCATCCCGCACCAGCGCGCCATCAACGCCAGCCACTGCAGCACCATCATCACGTTCGTGGGCGCGCACGCCTGCCAGAAGATGGAGAAGAAGTACTGGTACGAGTACGCCTCCAGCCCCTGGCAGTCCTACGCCTGCCACAGCGAGTTCGTGCCGATGGACGTGTTCCTGAGCCGCTTCATCAACGGCAACCAGCGCGTGCGCATCTACGAGCCGGCCAACAACTACAACAACGAGGACGCGGGCATGAGCATCCTCGCCCCCCTCATCAACGGCGCGCTCGGCGGGTAGTCCCACCGCTTCACGTGTTCCGGAAATGAAAGCGGGAGCGGGCCAGCAACCAGGCCCGCTCCCGTTGTCTTTTCAGGGCGCCGCTTCCCCGGGCCCCTGGAGGGCCTCAGGTGAGGCCGGGCAGCGTGCCGGTGTAGGCCTCGTGGCCGAAGCGGTCCACGTTGACGCCGAAGGCCTGGGCGATGGAGGTGAGCAGCTTGTTGTGCTCCACCGCGCCCGCCAGCGGCTTGCCCGGGCCCTCCCAGTTGCCCAGGGGGTCGCGGTTGTTCGGGCGCAGGGCCAGGTAGCGGCCCATGCGGAACTTCCCGCCCGCGCCGCCCGCCAGCACCGTGGGGATGGACACGTTCATGTGGCCGGCCGCGTCCCCCAGCTCGTTGCCCCAGAGGATGACGGTGTTGTCGAGCACGGTGCCGCTGCCCTCCGGGATGGCCGCGAGCGAGTCCATCAGGAGCGCGAGCTGTTCGGAGTACCACTGCTGCACGCGCACCATGCGCAGGCGGATCTCCGTGCGCTCCGGCTCCGACTGGGTGTCGGTGCGGTGCGCGATGTCGTTGTGGATGTCCTCCGGGATGTCGATCCACGGCATGGACGGCCCGGGGATGGTCATGGTCACCACGCGCGTCAAATCACACGCGAACGCACGGGCGATGAGGTCCATGTGCAGTTGGGTGAGGCCGGGCATGTTGTCCAGGTTGCCCAGGTCGCTCAGCGCGTCCGACGGCTCCTCCGGCTTCACGCACCCCAGTGCGCCCACGTTCGTGAGCCGCCGTTCAATGTCGCGCAGCGCCTCCAGGTGCGTATCCAGCTTCTGGCCCTCCGCGGTCGCCAGCCGCTTCTTCAGCCGGGTGGCGTCCTTGATGAGGTAGTCCATCAGGCTCTTCCTCTTGAGGAGGATGGCCTGCGCCTCCGCGCTGGAGCCGCCCATGCTGCCGAAGAGCCGCTTGTAGACGTTGGCGGGGTTCAGTTCGAACGGCACGCGCGAGCCGTTCTCCGTGAAGCTGATGCTGTTGTAGACGTGCTGGGCGCCGAACTGCTCGAAGGCGTGAAGCTGCAGGGAGCGGAACTGGGTGGAGCCGCCCACCGTGTTGCCAATCACCTGATCCAGGGACGGGCCCGCGGGCAGCTCGTCGCCGCTGTCCACCACCACCTCGCTGCCGGTGAGGAAGGTGACGGGGCCGCCCTCGTGGCCGGTGCGGCCGTGCTCGTAGAGGACGCGGTAGTCCAGGCCGTCCAGCACCAGCAGCTTGGAGCGGTGGCGCTGGAGGGGCTGGAGGACGGAGTTCTCGAAGTCGATGTTGAAGTCCGTCTCACCGCCCTTGGGCGTCCAGTATTCGGGCAGGACGCCGTGGGGGGTGAACAGGGCGATGAAGCGCAGGGGAGCGGCGTCGGCCGCTTCGGCCACGGAGCTGGTGAGCAGGTGCGCGAAGGGCGCTGCCATGGCCGTGCCGGACAGGAGCTTCAGGATGCTGCGTCGGGAAAGGTCGCGGGGCATGGGGTTCTGGCTCAACGGGTGGGCAGACGCCGCTGCGTGAAGGAAGCCGAGCGCACGAGGCCGACGAGCGCCTCGGTGACTTTCAGATGGTCCTGGCGATAGGTGCCCGTGCGCATGGCGTCGAGCAACTGCGTGTCGGAGGCGTGTTCGTCACGTCCCATCGCGTAGCGCACCAGTTGCAGGGGCACGCAGTTGGCCAGCTCGTCGCTCTGCGCCAGGTAGCGCCCCAACTGCGCGCCGCCCGTGAAGGGCTGGGTCATCGTCCCGTCCGGGGCGACGATGCCACCGGAGGCGTCCACGGTGCGGCCGTTCTCCTCGGTGCGGTGCTGGCCCAGGCCGTCGAAGTCCTCCATGCCGAAGCCCATCGGGTCGATGGTCTTGTGGCAGCTCGCGCAGGCCGGGTTGCTGGTGTGCGCCGCGAAGAGTTCGCGGGTGGTGGCGTTCTCCGACACCGCCGGAGGGATGGTGGACACGTTCGCGGGCGGCGCGGGCACCGTGCGGCACAAGAGGCGCGTGAGCACGAACTTGCCGCGCTTGATGGGCGAGGACGAGTCGAAGTGGGCGTAGGTCGACATCACGCCCGCCTGGGTGATGATGCCCAGTCGGTTCGGGGGCAGCGTGACGCGGCCCATGCCCTCGTCGTCCACGTTGGTGCGGTCCAACCCGCCGTAGAAGTTCGCGAGCGTCTCATCCACGTAGGAGTAGTTCGCGGTGAGCAGCTCCTCCACGGAGCCCGCGTGGTCCTTCACGATGGAGTCAATGAAGGCGTTGCGCTCGCGCACCATGGAGTCGCGGAACTCCACGCTGTAGTCCGGGTACACCTGGTTGTTCTTGTTGACCTTGTTCAGGCCGTTGATGCCCAGCCATTCAATGAAGAACTGGCGCAGCTTCAGGCGCGCTTCGGGCGTCTGGAGCAGGCGGCGCGCGTGCTTCTCGCGCTCGTCGGGCGAGGACAGCGTCCCGGCCTGGGCGGCGGCGAGCAGCGTGGCGTCCGGGGGACCGCCGGTCACCATGAAGGACAGTTCGGAGGCGACCTCGTAGGCGGTCAGCTCCACGACCTGGCCCTTGCGGGCGGTGTCGGGGCCCAGCTCCGTGCGGTACAGGAACGACGCGGAGGAGAAGAGCGCCTGGAGCACCAGCTCCGCGCCCGTGCTCATGTTGCCGCCCTGCTTGCCCGCGTTGAAGAGCGCGAGCAGGTCCGCCTCCTCCTCCGCCGTCACCGGCCGGCGGAAGGCGCGCTGGCCCACCCGCTGGATGAAGGACTTCGCGCAGTCATCCGCGGTGACCGTCTTGGGGCAGGTGTAGAAGTCACTGAGTTGTGACTTGCCGTCTTCCGCCAGCGTGAGCGCGGCGGTGTCGATCTGATCCGCCAGCAGCGACGTCACCTGCAGCCGCTCGTGGGTGGAGAAGCCGAGGATGGTGTCCTCGGCCGCGAAGCCCTGGGCGATGTCGACGGGAGTGCCCAGCACGGAGGACGCGGACTTGTTGAACTCCTCGCGCGTCAGCCGGCGCACGCGTGCGGGAGCCGCCGCGCTCTCGGGCGACTCATCCTGTCCACCGATGTTGCCGGTGCAGGCGGAGGCGGACAACACGAGAGCGGAGGACAGGTAGAAACGACGCAGTGGCATGGTGTCTGGCATTCCTCGCACCCGCACGGCCTGAAGACCGGCGCGCAGGCGGTCTTCATCCTACTGTTTGCCGCCGACGCTTTCAGCGGGGATTTCATTTCCGCCCGTTTCGCCATTCCTGAGAGGAATCTCACCACTCCACGGGATTCGAGGTGGGGACGCACCTGTCAGGTACGCACACGGTGCGGACGCGACTCAGGGAGGGACTTCCTCGCCTCTCGCGGTCCACCAGTTCTCACCGTAGCTGATGAAGATCTGCTCACCGGGGTGGATGTCCCGCAGTGCGTGATAACGGAACACATCGCGGTCCACGGCGCGGCTGTAGGACGCGTTCGGTTCGCTGGCGTGGTTGTAGATCATCCCGTAGCCCATCACGAGCGCGACCCAGTCGCCCTTGCGAGGCTCCTCGTGGCGGTGCCAGCGGATCTCGAAGACGTAGTCGTCCAGCGGTTCGCCCCGGCACTGCCGCTGGGGGACCTTGAGGTAGTGGCACTCCTCGATGAGGTCGCCCGCGGGGATGAAGGCATCGGTGAAGACGCCCATCCCCCACTCGCAGGGCCTCACCTTCACCCCGGGATGAAGGAACAACGCCGAGCCCTGATTCATCTCCGTTTCGTCTCCGCTTCCGGTGTCCACGGACGCGAACCATCGCGCACCCGGGCGGCGACGGGAAGCGGGCAGCGACTTCCGGGAAGGCCGGGGAATCAGTGATGTCAGCCCGGCTGCTGACCGGGCGTGGGGCCACGGCTGAAGGTATGGCGCAGCAGATAAAGCCCGGGCAGCAGCGGCAGCCACAGGGTGAAGCCGCGCAACAGCAGCGTGCCCGCGAGCGCGGCCTCCACGGGGATGCCGAAGAGGTTGAGCATGCCCACCGACGCGGCCTCGTAGGTGCCCACCCCGCCCGGGATGATGGACACGGTCTCCGCCATGGAGGCCACCATGAAGCTGACGAACACGGTGCTTGAAGAGGCCTCCTGGCCCAGCGCGCGCAGCATGGCGCCCAGCGTGGCCGCATCCAGCACGTAGACGCCGAGTTGCAGGGCCACGCCGCGCGCGAGCAGACCGGGGTCCAGCAGCATGCCGGGGGGCACCTCCGCGATGGCCTTGAGCATCGTGCCCAGCGCGGGGATGCGCTTCGCGAAGCGGCCCGGCTTCCACTCGCGGTGCCGCGTCGCCCAGAGGATGCAGACCGGGATGGCCACCGCCAGCACGCCGAAGCCGGTGACGAGCCACTGGATCCACGGGTTCAGCTCCGCCTTGCGCCAGAGGAAGAAGAGGCTCACGGCCACGCCCAGCGCCTGCGCGACGTAGAAGCACAGCACCGTCAGCAGCACCGCGCCCGCGGCGGTGCCAGGGGTCGCGCCCTGTCGGCGAAGCCCGCGTCCGACGAGGAGCGAGCCGCCCACGCCGCCGGTGGGGATGACCTGATCGAACGCCAGCTTCATCAGCGACAGCCGCGACAGCGACCAGAGCGAGGCGCGCAACCGGTAGCGGCGCAGGACCATCCACCAGATGCCCGCCACGCACAGGTACGTGCCCAGTTGGCACAGGGCGGCCACCAGCAGCCAGGCGGGCCGGGCCTGCCGCAGGAGATCCAGGAACTGCTTCTCCTCCGCGTGCCGGGAGAAGATGAAGGCGAGCAGCGCGACGAGCATCAGCGCGCCCGGAATCCACCAGCCCCGCCGCCGCTTCGCGGGTACATCCAGCGGCTCCTCCAGGGGGGGGACGGGTTCCGAGCGGATGTCCTCCATGCGTTCGCTGCCTCCGGCGCGACGGGGTTTCCGGAAGGATGCGCGTCGGCGTACGCCGGGGCAGGGCGAGGGGCATGGCAGTCCGCCGGCCCCCCGGGTGGAAGTCCAGGGGCCAGGTCGGCTGGCAGGGCTTCGGGCGCGCTGCTAGTGCGCGCAGTCGCCGGACACCTGCGGGGCCGCGGCCCCGTTGACGGTGTTGTTGCTGAAGGTATTGCCCGCGCCCAGCACCAGTTCGATGCCGGAGCCTCCACCGCGATTGCAGACGATGACGCCCCCCGCGCCGGCCTTGTTGCCGAGGAACTGGTTGCCCTTGAGGGTGACGCCAGCGTTGGGCACGTCCTCCAGGTAGAGGGCCGCGCCGGGCCCGCCCACGGCGGCGTTGTTCTCGAAGAGGTTGTTCTCGATGAGGTCGTTGTCGGGCTGGAAGTAGTGCAGCGCCCCGCCGCCACCCAGGTCGTAGTGGTTCGCGCCGTTGGGCCACACCTCGTAGGTGCGCGCCACGAGCGCGTTGGACTGAGTGCCCCGGAAGGCCGACAGCGTGTTGTTCCGGAAGGTGTTGCCGCGCACGACGGAGTTGCGCCCGTGGGTGACGCACATCGCGCCGCCTCCGGAGGTGGCCCCGTTCCCGGTGGCGAAGCGGTCGATGTCGAGCGTGCGGTTGTTCTCGAAGACGGTGTCCGTCACCACCGAGCCGTCGGTGAACATCAGGTCCAGCGCGCCGCACTTGCCGGAGGCTTCGTTGTCGCGAAAGAGCGAGTGCTGGATGGTGACGGGCCCCGGGTAGTACGCCCAGAGCGCGCCGCGCGTGCGGTCCCGGTCGCCGTTGTATTCGTTCTTGCGCACCTTCTCGAAGACCATGTGCACGAAGGACGGATGCCCGGTCCCCTTCGACGCCTCCCCGAAGAAGTTGATGCCCCACCAGCCGTAGGGGTTCGTGGAGGTGAGCGTCACCGGCGCCTGCGCGGTGCCCTGCACCAGGATGCGGCCGTACACACGCAGCTCCACGCGGCCGTTCTGGTGGTTCATCACGTCCTGCGCGCCCTCCCCCACGTCCGCCCTCGTCACGTCCGGGTTGCCCTTGAAGTCGATGACGACGCCCGGATCCACCGTCGTCGTCTGGCCCGCGGGGATGGTGACGACGTACTGGGCGTTGCCCACGACACGGTATGGGGAACCGGCCAGCGTCAGGCGCGCGGGCATCGTGCCGGTGACCTGCGTGCCGCCGTCGGCGGGAATCGGCGCGCCGGCATCGGTGCTGCCTCCCGCATCCGTGCTTCCAGTCGAACCCGCGTCGGTCCGCCCCGCATCCGCGGCTCCCGCGTCGCCCCTGCCCGCATCGGTGGCGCCTGCATCCGCCGCGCCCGCATCGGGGGTTCCCGCGTCCGCCGCGCCCGCATCGGTGTCACCGGACGTGCCCGCGTCCCGGTCCTCGGAGGGTCCCGCGTCGCGCTCGGGGATTCCCGAATCGTCGCGCCCCGTCACCCCGCTGTCGGGCACGATCCCGGAAGGCAGCTCCGCTTCCATTTCGGCTTCACCGCCCGCGCACCCCACCCCGCAGAGCAGCACGCAGAGGACGGACAGGATGATGGAGCGGCTTCGTGAGCGGTTCATGTGCACTCTTCCCGGTGTTGAATCATGAGGTGCTAGCACGCGCGTCCCACACGCTTCGGGTCTGCTAGAAGCCGCGCATGTCCGATGACGTCCTCGTGCTCGCGTACTCCGGGTGTGACACCTGCAAGAAGGCCCAGAAGTGGCTGGAGGCGCGCGGCGTCTCCTTCCGAACGCGCCCCATCGTCGAACAGCCGCCCACAGTGTCGGAACTCCTCCTGTGGATCGCCCTGAGCGGCCTGTCCGTCCGTAAGTGGCTCAACACCAGCGGCCAGAGCTACCGCGCGCTGGGCAAGGAGAAGATCGACGCGGCCTCCGACACGGAGCTGGTGGAGTGGCTCGCCGCCGACGGCAAGCTCGTGAAGCGGCCCGTGCTCGTCACCCCCGCCTCGGTGTCCGTCGGCTTCAAGCCCGAGTCCTACGAAGCCCTCTTCCCCGCGCGCAGGTAGCAGGGGGCGGTCCTGCTCCCGTCATGCCCCCGCCTTCACGCCGCTTGAGGGCGGGCAGGCGGACGAGCGCACGGCTGACCGTCGTCGCGTGCGGGCCCGGTTGCCACGTTGAGAGGGCATGGAACTCGGCACCAGACGCCCGTTGGGGGAAATCCTCCTGGAACTCGGAGTGGTCGACAAAGGCCAGCTCCGGCTGGGACTCGTGCACCATCACGAGGTCCGGGTCCCCCTGGGACGCGCCCTGGTGAGCGAAGGCGTGTGCACGGAGGCGGATGTCCTGCGCGGGCTCGCCGTCCAGTTCGACGTGGACGCGGTGGACCTGGACCGGCACCCGCTCGACCGCTCCCTCATCTCGCTGGTGCCCGCGCGCATCGCCCGGCAGTACGGCGTCGTGCCGCTCGGGTTGGAGCAGCGCGAGGACCGCGAAGTCCTGCACCTGGCCGTGCCCGCGCCACTGTCCCTGGACGCGGTGGACGACGTGCGGGCCGTGTCCGGCAAGGCGCGCGTGGAGCCGCATCTGGCCTCCGACAGCGCGCTGTCCCGCGCCCTCAGCGCCCTCTATGGCATCCGCGACACGGGGAGCGCCGCGCCGGAGCCGAGCCGCCCGGCCGTGCCCAGCCCGCCGCTGATGCTCTACGGCTGGCCGCCCGTCACCGCGGTGCTGATTTCGCGCACGCTGGCCCGCAACGGCATCACGTCGCGCGTCGCCACTCCGTTGGAGGTGCTGCACACGCGCGACAACGACGTGGTGCTCGCGCCCCTCCAGGCCATGGAGGGGTTGCTCGCGGGCGAAGTGCACATCGAAGGCTCGCTCATCGTGCACGGCACGTCGGACGACGAGGGCTTCGACCGGGCGCGGAAGCTGGGCGCGCGGGGCTTCCTCGCCAACCCGCGCGACGAGGAGCTGCTGCTGCGCGCCGTCCGCAAGCTGCGCCCGGCCCCGGGCAGCGAGTCCTCCTGGTCCGGTCACTCCTGAAGCGCAAAGCAACCCTGGCGCTAGCGCGAGGGTGACGCGGCGGCGCGGGCCTGACGGCCCTTCGCGGGCGCCACGGGAGGAGCCGCGGTGTGCTTCTGCTCGGGCTCCAGCCCCAGCACGCCCAGCACCTCCGGGTACACCTTGTTCGCGAAGTAGCGCCCCCCCGCCACGGTGAAGTGCACGCCGTCCGTCATGCGCAGGCGCATGGGCTTGCGGAAGCCCTCCACGGCGGCCTTGTTCAGCGCCTTTCCGCGCGCGTCCGTGAAGAAGGGGCGCGTGTCCAGGTGCACGGAATCCTCGCGGGCGGCGATGACTTCGCGCTGGAGGCCGCGGATCAACGTGAGCTTCTGTTCGAAGCGGGGACGCCCCGTGGCCGGCAGCTCCAGCCAGATGATCTTCCGGCCCGGCGCGGAGATGGCGGTGGTGAACTCCTGCACGCGCTGCCGGTAGCCCTCTTCCCAGTCCGGCTTGCCCCACGCGACGGTGGCCTGGCCCACCTTGGTGTGCAGGGCCTGCCCGTCGTTGCCGCCCAGGATGACCACGACGACGTCCGGCTGGTGCAACTGCACCTCCTGCTGCCCCACCTCCAGCCAGTCGAAGAAGTCCGGGCGGGACAGCCCCGTGGACGACTTCGCCCGGCGCTCGCAGCGGATGCGCGGGTGCGCGGCGAGCTGCGTCTGGAGGTACTCCCCGAAGCCCGTGGCGATGAGGCTGTCCCCCAGCAACAGCACCGTGCGCCGGGGCCCGGGAGCCGGCGCGGGGGCCACCTCCTGGGTCGGGGTGGCAGGCAACACCGGCGAGGCTGTCAGCCCGGGAACAGCTTCCGAGGCGGCGTGGGCCGCCGTGGACAGGGACGCCAGGAGGAGGAGCGCACGAAGAGAACAGGTCGACATCGGCGGTCGCAAACTACTTCCCGGGCGCGCGTCAGTACACCCCCCCGCGGGGAGGATGGATCCGCCGGCCCGGCCCCGCGCGTCAAGGCTTCGACAGCCCCGTGAGACCTCAGGCCGCGGAGCCCACGCCCGCGCCCGCCGCCGCCCCGAGCCCCATGGGCACGAGCGTCTGGAGCCACGGCCCGAGCAGCCGCGCGCACTCCTCCGGGTGCGAGAAGTAGGGCACGTGGCCCGCGCCGCGCAGCAGGTGCCGGGGCGTTCCGTCCGGCAACGACGCCACCAGTCGCCCCAACGTGGAGGGAGGCACCAGCACGTCGCGGTCCCCCTGGATGCACAGGCACGACACCTTCGAGGCCCGCAGGTCCGCCGGCGGAGGTTCGGAGTGGATGGCGAAGGCGCGCCGCAGCGTCGTCAGGCGCTCCACCGTGGTGGTGGGCACCACGTCCGCCACCTCCGCGATGGGCACCGGCCGCCACGCCGCCAGCGACGCCGCGACGCGTCCCGGACGCCCCAGCACCGCGATGGGTCCCATCATCGCGATGAGCCGCCCACGCGGACCCACATGCGCGGTGCGCGTGAACGAGCCCAGGAACGCCACGCCCCGCGTCGCCCCGCCCAGGGCCAGGTGCGCCGCCACCATGCCGCCAAAGGAGCTGGCCACCACCGCGTCCACTGGCCCCGCCACCCGGAGCACCTGCTCCGCCAGCGCCCGCGCGCCACACGCCGCATGCTCGCCTTCCGGGTACTCGACCAGGACGGGACGGGACACGTCCGCCAGCCGCTCGGCCAGGGCCCGGAAGCCCGCGCCCCGGGCGCCAAGCCCCGGCAGCAGCAGCACGCGCGGCCCTTCCTCACACCCTCCACCGATGTCCGTCAGTTCCACCGCGCGGCGCCTGTCTCTTCTACACATCTCCGAGCCCAC
>NZ_RAVZ01000178.1 GCF_003611635.1 Corallococcus terminator
CACCGGGAGGCCGAATCCGCCGTGGTGCAGGGTGGGGGCGGGGGCGTCCTGGAACCAGGACAGCAGGTGGTCCCGGCCCGATAGCGGGTTCACGGCCGGGTCATTCCGCCCGACGCCCACCCCGTCGATGAACAGGACCGCGACGCGCACGGCGGGGAACTGTATCCTCGAATCCGACACGCATGGCCATCCACGGCGACCTCTTCAGCTACCCGCTTCCCGAATTCCTCCAATGGCTGGACAGCTCCCGCAAGACGGGGACGTTGCAGCTCTCGTGGGAAGCAGGCGAGCGCAAGTTGTTCCTCCTGTCCGGCCAGGTGGGCGCCACCGCGAGCGATGGCTTGCGCGGCCGTGTCGCCCGCCTGCTCTCCCTGCCGAAGCTGGCCCAGGGGCAGCGGGTGCTGGCGGCCTTCGACGAGCTGACGCGCACGCCGGACGTGGACGCGGCCTTCGACGCGCACGGGGTACAGGCGCGCTGGGTGCGCGACCTGGGCCGCGAGGAGCTGTTCGCGGCGATGACGGACCTGACCATCGCGGGCCGGGGCACCTTCCACTGGACGGAGGACGCGGACCGCACCGGTGAGGACTGGGTGCCGTCCGACATGAGCATCCGCGAATTGCTCTTCGAATCCCTGCGCTGGGTGGATGAGCAGGCGGACGTGGACAAGGCGCTGCCCATCGACGCGATGAGCGTGCGCGCGCTGTCGCCGCCCAGCCCCAGCCAGCCGCTGATGCACCGGATCATCCTGGGCATGACGACGACGCCGCAGAACCTGGGCCGGCTGCGGCTGTCCATGGGCGTGTCGCGCTCGTCGGTGACGCGGCGGGTGCACGAACTGTTGCGCGCGAAGCTGGTGGAGGTGGACGGCGCGCCGCAGGTGGAAGCGGATCCGGTGGCGGAGATGCTGGAGAAGGGCGCGGTGCTGATGCGCGAGGGCCAGTACGACGCTGCCGGCATCGTGTGCGGTCTGCTCCTGGCCAGCGACCCCGCGGATCGGCGCGTGCGTGAGTTCGCGCGCCTGGTGCAGCGCGAACACGTGGCCGCGCTCTACTCGGAGATGCCGCCGCTGGTGGTGCCGCAGCTTGTCCAGGCGCCCCAGGCCATGGTGATGCTCAAGCCGGAGGAGCGGCAGATCGCCGGGCTCATCAGCGGCACGTGGGACGTGTCCACGCTGGTGCTGGCCAGCCCCGCGCGCGAGCTGGAGACGCTCAAGACGCTGGCGAAGCTGCACCGCATGGGCTTGCTGAACCTCACGCTCCCGCGCTGACGGGAGCGCGGGTCACGGATGCGCGATGAGCATCAGGGTCCGGGCCCGTGCGTCCACGCAGGCCATGACCTTGCCGAGCGTGTCCGGATCCAACGCCGCGAAGCTCTCATCCAGGATGATGACGTCCGCGTCCTGGAGCAGGGCCCGCGCGAGGAACACGCGGCTCTTCTCGCCGTGGGACAACTGCCAGCCCGCGTCGCCCACCATCTCATTGAGGCCGCCCGGCATGCGCTCCAGCAGCGTGCCCAGGCCCAGCTCCTCGCAGACCGTCCGCGCCTCCGCGAGGTCCGCGGGATCCGCCGGCCAGCGGCGCCCCATCAGCAGGTTGAATCCGAGGCTCGCGGCGAAGATGTGATTCTCGTGGAACTGGGGCACCAGCACGATGCGCTCGCGGAACTCGCGGTCGCCCAGCGTGGCGCGGTCCACGCCGCGCAGCAGCAGCAGCCCGGAGTCCTGCCGGCGCAGGCCCGCGAGCAGCGCCGCGAGCGTCGTCTTCCCGCCGCCGGACACGCCCTGCAACAGGATGCGGTCTCCCGCGAGGATCTTGAACGAGCAGCCATCCAGCACCGGCCGCACGCGCGACGGATGGCGGAACACCAAGTCCCGCGCCTGCACCACCACCTCGCCCGTGCCGGAGGGCTTGTCCAGGATGATGCCTCCGCGCTCGCCCGTGCTGGTCTGCTCGTTGCGCGCGGCGCGGAACAGCGACGCGATGCTGCGCCACGCGACCACCGCGCTGCCCGCCGTCAGCCCGCCCTGGCCCAGTTGCTGGAGGGTGCCCCAGCCCAGCAACAGGCCGCCCACGCTCGTCGCGACGAGGCCCGGTGAGGCGCCCGACACGAGCGCCGGCCCCAGCACCGCCAGCGCCAGCACGAACCAGGCGCGCGCCGCGTACACCAGCCACAGGCGCGCCGCGTCCATGGGCCGGGACAGCCGCGCGTAGGCCGCGAGCTGCTGATCCTCGCCCGCGTGCCAGAGCGAGCGGGGCTGCTGCGCCAGGCGCGTGCGCTGTCCGGACAGCTTCTCCACCAGGTCCTGCGTGAGGGATTGCCGGGCGCGCGTCCACCGCTCCCGGGCGCGCAGGTGCCAACTGGCCAGGGCCACGATGAACACCGCGAAGCCCAGGAACAGCCCCACCTGGGCCGTGGGCGCGGCCCCCGCCAGCAGCACCAGCGGCACGAGGATCAGGTTGATGATCATCGCGAACGCCTGGAAGCCCGTCTCCAGCGCGAGCATCTCCATGGACTCGCTTTCGAACACCGCCGACAGCAGCGCGCCGCTGCCCTGCTGGCGCACGACGTCCGGGTCCATGCGGAAAGCGCCGTGGAGCAGGTGCTGCTTGAACTGCCGTCCCAGGAGCAGTCCCAGCAGGGACTGGAGGAACTCACCCCGGCTCATCAGCGGCACCTGGAGGAGCACGAGCAGGCCCCACGCCACGTGCCATCCATCCGGCTTGTGCCCGGCGAGCGCGTTGGTCCCCAGGTTCATCCACATCAGCACCGCCACCAGCGCGAGCGCCCCGTGCACGGTCAGCAGGGCGCCGAGCTTCGGCAGGATGCGCTCGCGCTTCAGCAGGGTCTTCAGCGACGTGCGGCCCGGCACCGGCCGCAAGAGCCAGCAGTTGGTCAGCGTCAGGTCGGAGCGGAACTCCGCGCGCAGCCGCACGGCCTCCTGGCTTCCGCGCTCCACCCTCGCGGCCAGGGGCCCCAGGTGCTTCGCGAGCCAGGTGTCGGTCTCCTCCTCGAACGCGGCGAAGCGGGCCGCGCGCAGGCTGGGGACCGGAAGGGTCTGCTCGCGTCCGTCCGGCAGCAGCACCGTGAAGTGCTTCGGATCCGTGCGGAGGATGACCAGGAAACGGTACTCGTCCGCAGTGGGCGCCTTCAGGCGGATGATGGCCGGCGCGCACTGGGACGCGAGTCCGTCCACGTCCTCGTAGCGGCTGCTCACCAATTGCATTTCGACCTGGAGCGCGTCCGCCGCGTACTGGAACCAGCGGTGGATGCCCGCGATGTCGTGCGGCGCCATCTGGCGATCCAACGCCAGCGCCTCACGGGGCTCCGCCACGAAGCCCGTGCGGCGGGCCAGCAGCAGGACCGCGTCGGACAGTCGCTCGAACGGCCACGCCGTCGAGAAGGCCTCCGGAAACTCCTGTGCCGTGAGCGCGGTCATTCGACGAGCCTCCCTCCCTCCAGCCGCCAACGTCGCC
This sequence comes from Corallococcus terminator, assembly GCF_003611635.1. Lineage (GTDB taxonomy): Bacteria > Myxococcota > Myxococcia > Myxococcales > Myxococcaceae > Corallococcus > Corallococcus terminator. Next base: position 3,475 of record NZ_RAVZ01000178.1, read on the forward strand.
AGGCCGGAGCGTCATGCAGCAGTCCCTGCGCCACGGCCTCACCCTCCAGCAGCGCGCGGTAGCGCGAGCCGGGCACCGACAGCAGCGCTTCGGGGGTCCCACGCTCCACGACGCGGCCATCCTCGATGACCACCACCGCGTCGAAGCCCTGCGTCTCGCTCACGTCGTGCGTCACGCACAGCAGGGTGGTGTCCTTCCAGTGCTCGCGCGCCCGTCCCAGCAGCTTGCGGCGCGTGGTGCGGTCCAGGCCGCGAAACGGCTCGTCCAGGAGCGCGAGCCGCATCCCCGGACGCAGGAGCGCGCGGGCCAGCCGCAGCCGCTGTCCCTCGCCGCCCGACAGCCGCAGGCCGTTCTCTCCCGTGCGCGTCTGGAGGCCGCCCTGCATGTGCTGGAGCGCCGTCTCCAGGTCGGCGGACTCCAGCGCCCGCGCCATGTCGCCGCTGCCCACCTGCTCCTGCCCGTAGGTGAGGTTGGCCGCGATGCTCTGGTTCCACAGTTGCACGGCCGGATCCACCCATGCCGTCCGGGTGCGCAGGTCCTCGATGTCCGACGGCTCCAGCGGCCGGCCGTCGAGTCGCACCGAGCCAGACGCCACCGGATACCAGCCGAGCAGCACGCCCAGGAGCGTGGACTTGCCCGCGCCGGAGCTGCCCACGATGGCGACGTGCGAGCCGGGGGCGATGTCCAGGTCGATGTCGTGGAGCAGCCGGTGGCCAGAGACCTCCACGGACACGCCGTGGAGCGAGATGCCCGTGGCCTGGGACCGGGAGACCTCCGTCAGCGGCGCGGGGCTCGCGGGCCTCGGTGCGACCTCGGGAGCGCCCAGGGGCTCCATGCAGCGCAGGGCGACGTTGCGGGCCGCCGGGTAGCCCTGGATGACGCCCGCGAGCTGCTGCGCGTGCTCCGGCAGGCCCATGATCCAGTAGGCGACCAGCAGCATGCCGCCGGTGACGCCCTGAGAGCCCAGGTGCAGCGTGAGCAGGGTGATGCACAGCGCCGCGCCCACGGTGGCCTGGACGAAGCGCAGGGACACCATGGTGCGCAGCAACTGGAGGCTGCTGCGCATCCAGCCGGTGAGCAGGATTTCGTGCTCCCGTCCCAGCGCCGTCTGCGCCCCGTGCGCGCGCAGCGGCACCGCGCCCACCAGCGAGTCCAGGTAGTAGCGCGACAGGCCGCCCAACTGCGTGCGGGCCCGCATGTCCTGCTCCGTCATCCGCTGGCGGAAGGCGAGCGGCAGCACCACGCTCAGCACGGCCAGGACGATGGTGCCAGTCCACAGCCGCGAGTCCATCATGCCGATGGCCACCACCGTCGCGACGAGCCCCACCAGCGCGCGCGCGCCCGTGAAGGCCAGCGCGGGGAGGCCCCGGACGACGTGCATCATGTGGCTGCGCTCGGCCATGTCGGAGCTGAGCCGGCTTTGCAGGTACAGGTCCTGGAGCCGGGGAATCTTCTGGATGAACGCGAGGCGCAGGCGCATCTCCAGCACCCGCCCCAGCCGCTGCATGCCCGCGTAGACCCCGGCCTCCAGCGCGCCGAGCAGTGCGAGGAAGCCCACCACGAGCACGCCCGCGCCCACGCGCTGCATGCCCATGCCCAGGTCCGGCGCCAGGTCGAACAGCCGGCGCAGCAGCACCGTCTGGCAGATCATCCCCAGCGGCGTCACCAGCGCGCCCACCGTGAGCAGCGCCAGCCCCACGCGCGACTCGCCCGCGAGCAGCTTCGCCAGCTCCTGCTCGGGCCGCTCGTCGCGGGTCTCCAGCGCTGCCTGGAGTTCCTTCGGCAGCGCCGTGCCTTCCTCCGCCGTGTGCAGGACGCCGGGCGCTCGGACTTCCGTGGCCAGCCGCGCGCGGACGAGCAGCACGCCCGTGGACGCGACCATCGCGTCCTCGGGCGACTCACCCTCGACGGACCAGTAGGGGCGGGGCAGCAGGTCGAATCTCTCCTCGAAGGAGGCATGCACCCGCTCCACCATCGCGCGCACCGTCTGCGCTTCGGAGCCCCGGACGATGCCCGCCTGCTGGAGCGACGCGCAGAAGCGCACGGCCGCGTCCAGCGCGCCCAGGCCCAGCCAGCCCTCGGAGGCGCGCGCCAGGTCGAGCAGCGCGTCCGCGTCCCGCCGCGACACGCCGAGCGAGCGCAGTCGGGAGTCCAACGGGCTCAGGAACGCGGGGCTCTCCGCCCAGGCCCGCCAGTCCTTCGTGGGCACCGTCGCCCGGTACTTCAGCGTCGAGGGCGCGAACTCCGACCAGCGCACCCAGATGCGTCCGGCCGCCGGATCCATCACCTGCACGTACGGACCCACGCGGTTCCACAACACGACGAAGTGGTTGCCCAGGTGCGGCCGCTTCACCACCACCAGCGCGGGCAGCGCGCTCGCCGCGGGCAGGGGCACGTGGTCGGTGGGCACCACCGTCTGCCGCGCGTCCAGGCCGAACGCCCCCGCCAGTTCCTCCAGTGTGTCGATGGACGTGCCATCCACGGACGTGCGGCAGGCCTCGCGCAGGCGCCCGTAGTGCACGGAGATGCCGAAGCCGCCCAGCAGCGCCTTGAGCGCCGCGGGACCGCAATCCATCTTCGAGGACTGGATGACCTCCGGGATGAAGAAGCGCCGCGCGGGCGGTTTGCGGGCCGGCGCGATCGGTTCGATGGAAGGAGGCTCTACCGGCGCCGGTGCCCCGGTGCTCCCAGCGATGTGCGCGTCGTCCGGGACATCGTTCGCCCCGCCATCCACGGGCGGAAACACCGCCGGAGGAAGGGGAGGCGCCCGTCGCTGGGGATCTCGCACGGTCATGAAGTCGTGCCCAGCGTCTCGGCGAAGCCCCGGAAGAGGAGCGCGAAGGGTGACAGTTGCTCGACTTCAATCTCCACGCTGCCACTGAGGCCGTGCTCCAGCGCCACGTCGCGCAGGGAGTCAGGTGAGGCGCTCAGCTCCACGCGGATGAGTCCCTGCTGGGCCTCCTGGGCGACCTGTGACACCCGGGCCTCCATGGCGCCAAAGCGCGTCCACGGAAATCCATCCAGCCGCAGCCGTGCCTCCTGGCCAGGACGCACTCGGCCCAGCGCGGTGGGCGCCGGCAGGTACGCGATGATCTGCAAGGCGCGCTCGGGCACGAGCATCGCGAGCTGCTGACCCGCCGTCAGGTTCATGCCCGGATGCAGCGAAAGCACGCTGCCAATGGTGCCGTCCGTCGGCGCGGTGATGCTCCGCTTGTCCACCTCCGCGCGGAGCCGGGGCAGGGCGGCCTCCACCGCCTGCTGCTCACCGATGAGCCGGCTCAACTGGATCTCCAGCGCCGCGATGCTCGCGAGCCGGTCCTTCTGCCCCACGCGCAGCTCCGCCGAACGGCGCTCCTGCGAGAAGCGCAGCACCGTGCTGGAGGCCGCGTGCCGGGTCGCCTCGCTCACGGCGGCCTCGTACTCCGCCTCCGAGACGAAGGACGAGCGCAGCAGCCCTTCCGTCCGCGAAGCCTGACGCCGTGCCTGTTCGGCGACGACGGCCGCCTGCTGCTCCTGCGCTGTCGCCTCTCCGAGCGTGGCCTTCGTCAGTTGGACGTACCCCTCCAGGCCCTCGCGCTCCGCGTCCCGCTGTTTGCGAAGCGCGGCGGCCTCCGCCTCCAGCGCCGCCTGACGCGCCAACTGCTCACGCAGCACCGATTCCTGCTCCCCCGACTCCAGGCGGACCAGCACCTCGCCCGCCCGGACCTTCTGTCCCAGGCGCAGCGAGGACTGCGCCACGCGTCCCGCGATGGTCGGCTCCACCGGGAACGCCGCGCCCTCGACTTCCAGCCGCGACGTGGTGCTGCTCACGTACACGGAGACCCGGCCCAGGCCGAGCCACGCACCCCAGGCCACCAGGAACACCAGCACCGTGGCGATGACCGGCGTGCTCCGGCGGCCTTCGTCCAGCGAGGCCAGTGAGTCTCTGAAGTCGTAGGACATGGGGGCTTTCGACTACGCCGCCAGGGCCTGGGGCGGGAACGGCTCCACGCTCGCTCGGAACACGCGGCGAGGGGCAGCGTCGCGGGACACCTCGTAGACGCAGCCGTCGTAGGCGCTCGCCAGGAAGTGTCCGGGCCGGCTGCCCCGCGACACGGTGGAGATGCCGAAGTCGGTGAGCCGCTCTGTCTTCAGCCACTCGCCGTGCTCGGCGTCGAACAGCGCCAGCGTCCCGTCGTACGCCGCCGTGGCGAGGAGCATCGTCTGCGGGCAGCTGGCCACGCAGCGCACGGAGCGGCCGTGCGGGGTGGGGTGGACGCTCGGCTGTCCCTTGCTCCAGACGCGCAGCATCAGGTCGCGTCCCACGGAGGCGAAGCGCCCATCCGGCAGCGCGGCTGCGCCGTTGGTGATGCGCTCGTGTGCGTTCACCGTGCGCGTCACCTCCAGCGTGGACAGCGTGATGTGCGCCACGGTGCGGTCCGCGCAGGTGGCGAACAGCGTGCCCCCGTGCACCGCGAGCCCCTTGATGGCGGCGCGGAACACCGACAGCCGCTCGCGCAGGACCATCCGTCCCTCCGCCCGCGCCAGCAGCCACGCGTCGCCGGAGTACGTCCCCATCACCACCAGGGACTCGCCCCCACGTTGGATCTCCACCGCGCAGTTGATGGGCGAGGGCTGTTCGAACAGCACCTGGCCGGTGAGCGCGTCGAAGAGCGTGCCCGTCTGCCCGCCGGTGAGCAGTTGCCCCTGGAAGGACAGGAGGAAGTTGCACAGGCTGTCGATGCGCCGCACCGCCACGCCGTCGCGGTACAGCACGCCCGCGTCGCCAATGGCCATGATGGCGCCCGCGTGCACGCCCACCGCGTTGAGTCCCGGCGTGTCGCCCACGCGGGACAGGTCCCAGCGCCGCGAGCCGATGTCGAACGTCGCGTAGCTGGAGCCGAACGTGCCCACGATGACGCGGTCGCGCGAATCCAGCGCGCACGTGCGCAGCCACACCTCGCGCGGGGGGCGCGTCTCGGCCTCCAGCGTGAGCGAACCATCCGGCGCCGTGCGGAACGTGCGCAGGAAGCCGTCGTAGCCGGTGCTCGCCAGCCGCGACTCGCGCCCGCTGTACGCCAGGCACTTGATGCCCAGCGCGTGCGCCTGGTGCGTGCGCACCTGCCCGTCCTTGAGGATGAGGATCTCCCCGGCGTCGTTGCCGGCGTAGAGGACGCCCTCGGGCCCCATCGCGATGGTGTCCAACTGCACGTCGCCGAACGACACCTGCTGGAGCAGCGCGCCCGTCTCCACGTCCCAGCGGCGGATGTCCGCGTCATCGCTGGTGGACCACAGCTCGCGGCCGTCCGGGGAGAACTCCACGAACACGGCGTCCGCCGCGTGGCCTTCCAGCAGGTGCACGAGTCGGCCCGTCAGGTCGAACACGCGGATGGCGTAGTCGCGCGACGCGGTGGCGAAGCGGTCCCCTCGGGGGGAGAACGCGACGCGTTCGATGTCGTCCGAATGGCGCATCACCGCGAGCAGCCCCAGGTCCGGCACGCTCCAGAGGCGCACCGTGTGGTCGCTGCTGCCCGACAAGAGGAAGCGGCCGTCCGGGCTGAAGGTGCAGTGGTTGGCCAGGTGGTCGTGCCGGGCCCGGGCCACCGCCGTCTGCGTGCGGGCGTCCCAGAGGATGAGCTGGCTGTCGTAGCCGGCCGTCGCGACGTAGCGGTCGTCCAGGCAGGCCACGCCGCTGATGGGAGAGCGATGGTTGATCACGGGACGTACACCCCGGCGTCGTCGTGGATGGCGGCGGACAGGGGCGCATCCACGGTGCCCATGGAGTGCAGTCGTCCGTCGTGGGCCCAGTACCGGCGCAGCACGCCGGTGCGCCCGAAGACGACGAACTCGTTCGGGTGCGCCCCCTCCGCGCGGTTCGCGGGCATCCACAGCAGGCCCTTGGGGTAGTCCAGATCGAAGCCCGTCACCGACAGCTCCTGGAACGTCTTGAAGTCGAAGAGGTGGATGCGCCGCGCGTAGGTGCACAGCGCCAGGAACCGCCCCGAGTCATCCCAGGCGAAGTCCTCGATGGTGTTGCCCAGGTGGGGGATGACCTGCGCCATGGCTCCCGTGGCCACGTTCAGTTCGTACAGCTCCGCGCCCCGGCCCACGAGCAGCCGGTCCGCGTCGCGCCACTGCATCCGCTTGGGCGCCCAGGTGCCCTCCACCGTGAGCAGGGGGCTCAGCGTGGTGGCGTCCAGCAGGCGCAGCAGGCCCTGGCGTTCGCACACGGCCAGCACCTTGCGCGTGGGGTTGTGGGCCAGCGCCCAGATGGGCTCCTCGCCGGTCTGGACCTCCGCCTTCACCTGACCCGACTCCAGGTCGATGCGGAAGGCGCGCGAGTCCTCCGAGATGGCGAACAGGTCGAAGCCTTCCTGCGACACGGCGATGTCGCGCAGGGGCGCTGCCAGCTTCGTCACCGGGCGGGTGATGCCGTTGCGGACGCTGAGGATGTGGCCGTCCGAGCGGCCCTGCACCAGCGCCTGCGTCGGCGGGTGGAACACCATGCGCTTGGCATAGGAGCCCCGCGACGCGGCGACCGTCTCCCAGCGGGTGGAGACCTTCGTCTCCATCGTGCCGGGGTTCGCGCCGTCCACGTGGACGTGGAGCATCTCCGGCCCCTCGCCCGCGAACGCCAGGTCGTGCGTGCCCACCCGGACGCCGGTCCACAGGGCGTTGGGCGTCTCCTTGATGACGGCGGTGGGGCGCTTGCCGGACAGGCTCGCCTTGTAGAAGGCGCCGTTGCGGCACTGCACGATCACGAGGTCGGGGTCGCGCTCCAGGTGGTGCAGCCAGCGCAGCTTGAACGGCGTCTGGAGCACCACGCCCTTGGACGCGCACGTCTCCGGGTCGATCTCCACGAGGGTGCGGTCGAACCCGCTCGCGAGCACGCGGCCGGACGCGCGGTTGATGGAGATCTGCTCCAGGTGGTCGCGCACCACCGGCGGGCCCACGAAGGGCTCCTGCTTGCCGCTGGCGTCGAACCGGATGACCCGGCGCGTGTCGCTGGCCAGCAGGTACATGGAGCCGCCCAGGTGCTCCGCGCAGTGGATGGTGCGCCGGTCATAGCGGTAGCGCAGCACCGGCTCCTTGGGCTTCTTCGGATCCACGACGGCCACGTGGCCGCCAAAGGTGGACGCGAAGATGTTCCCGGAGTCCGGCAGGTAGCGGACGTAGTCGATGTCGTACGCGATGCCGTCCGGATCCTGGAAGTAGCCTGCGGCCCACAGCGGATCGTGGCGCGTGTCGTCGAAGGAGATCTCCGTGAGCGCGCCGTCCGCGTTGTGGGTGATGAGCTTGCGCTCCGTGGGATGGAACGCGAGCGGGCACGACAGGGGCAGGGTGGCGACGAACTCGTAGCCCTCCGAGCGGATGTCACGCAGGTAGATGTCCTGGAGCTTGCGCAGCTTGCGCGGGTCGCTGCGGTCCCAGATGGACACCGTGTAGTCGATGCCCAGCGTCGCCAGGTACGGCAGCGTCGGGTGCACCGCGATGGACTCGATGGAGGCGGCGTGCGCGACCAGGTCCGTGTGGATGGCGAAGTCATCCACGCTCACGGACAGGAGGTGGCCACCGATGGTCGCCGCGAACATGAACTGTTCGGACGGTTCCACGGCGAAGGCAGAGGATTTGCGGAGGGAGTTCATGAGGGTTCTCCAGAAGCCGCGGCTCACGCCGGGCCAGCGGGGCTCACAGCGCGAGTCTGAAGCCAAACAAGTTGAAGTTCGGGTGGGGGCCGTGCCGGCGCGCGCAGCGGGCCAGGTCTCCGCCGCACTCCGCGGAGCCGCCCCGGAGCACCGGATAGACGGGCCCCAGCGCTTCGGTCAGGTTGTCTTCGATGAAGCGGCCACCCGGGTAGGGCGCGTAGTCCGTGGAGGTCCACTCCTCCACGTTGCCGGCCATGTCACAGACGCCATACGCGGTCGGATGGGCGGCGTAGCGCGTGACGCTCGTGGTGCCGCCCAGGCCCGCCTCGCGCGTGTTGCACAGGCGCGCATCGAACGTGTCGCCAAACGGGTAGTCCCAGTGCTCGGGGCCGCGAGCCGCGTACTCCCATTCCGCTTCCGTCGGCAGCCGCCAGGCCTGCCCGGTGCGCTGCCGGGTCCACTCCAGGTACCGCGCGATGTCCGCCGCGTTCACGCCCCACACGGGGTGGTCGTCCGGCAGGCCCTGGCGCAGCGAGGTGGCCGGCGCATGGCCGGTCTGTGCCACGAAGGCGCCGTACTGCTGGTTCGTCACCGGGAAGCGCGCCAACTGGAACGCCGCGACCTCCTGACGGTGCTGGGGCATCTCCTTGCGCAGCCAGGCCCCGAACGAGAGGTGGTAGTCCGGTTTGATCAGCGCGGACTTCCACCGCAGCATCGCCCGTTCGACCTCCTCCTCGGTGGAACCCATCTGGAAGGCTCCGGCGGGGATGGGCATTAACTCGACGGGTTCGAGCGCGGGACGGACGAAGGCCAGGGTCATGGGAGGAGAGACGGTGGGAAGAAGGAAGAACGGCAGTGGGGCGACATACGGTTCGCCCCACCGCCGGGGGACGACGATTAGGCCGGGGCCGCGATGATGATCGGCGGGCGCACGATGATCGGACCCGTGATGATCGGGCCGGGGTTGGTGATGATCGGACCCGTGGGGAAGGTGAAGGCACCGGCCTTCACGCCACTCTTGACCTGCACGGGGAAGGCAGCGGGGGCGCTCATGGTCTGGTTGTTCATGGGGTTGTTTCCTTGGTGTGTGGGGTTGTCCCCGTCACGCACGCGTGGCGGGTCCTCGGCGGAGGGAATGCAAAGACATCCCTTCACCGAAGCCTGTGTCGCTGGTCGGAGCTGTGTGGGTTTGAAGCGGGCCGTCTTCGCGTTCCGGGCGAAGCGGCCTGGGTCACATTCCGTAGCGGAATCTCTTCTCGAACATGCCGGGCCGTACTCTCAGCGGCTTCATCGCCCGGGCGTACTCAATCAATACGTTCGACGCGTAAAACATTCGCTCGCGCAAATACAAATCTTCGTCGCTTCCCGGTGCGGCCCCTTCGTTGAGGACCTGCGCGACATTGCGCACGATGATGTGCTCCGGGATGAAGCACAGATGCGAATTCTTGCTGCTGTTCATGCGCAGCTCGGCCACCGGGTAGCTGCCGCCCATGCCCGACGACACGGAGACGACGAGCACGGGCCGGTGCCGCACGCAGCCGTCGCTGCAAAGGACCAGGAAGTTCTTCATCGCGGGCGTGGCCATGCCGCCCCACTCCGGGGTGACCAGCACCAGGCCGTCCGCATCCGACAGCTCCTGGGACACGGGGCCCCAGGTCGCCTGCCAGGATTCGGCGCCATTCCAGACGCCTTCATCCCAGAGCGGCAGGGGCGTTTCGCCCAGGTCCAGGTAGAAGGCCTCCCGGCCCGGCCCGCCCTGGAGGAATTGATCCCGGGCGAAGCGGCCCACCTTGGCGGATTGCGACGGCGTGCGGTGGCTGCCAATGACAAACGCCAGCTTCAGTCGGTCCTGGGAAATCATGGGCGGGCTAGAGCAGGTGGCCGGATTTGACGCGTTTGGTTTCGAGGTACCGGACGTTCTCCGGGCGGGTCGGCCCGAGCAGGGCCACGCGGCGGTCCACGTCGATGCCGTGGGCTTCCAGCCCGGCGATCTTCCGGGGGTTGTTCGTGTAGAGCGACACCCGCTGGATGCGCAGCGCGGCCAGCATGCCCGCGGCGATGTCATACGTGCGCAGGTCATCGTCGAAGCCCAGGTGCAGGTTGGCCTGGACGGTGTCCAGCCCCCGGTCCTGCGCCTGATACGCCTGGAGCTTGTTGGCGATGCCAATGCCCCGGCCCTCCTGGCGCAGGTAGAGCAGGACGCCGTTGTCTTCCCGGGCCAGCGCCTCCAGGGACTGCTCCAACTGGTCGCGGCAATCACAGCGCAAGGAGCCCAGCGCATCGCCGGTGAGGCATTCGGAGTGCAGCCGCGCGGGCACCGGGGTGGTGCCGTCGAGCGCACCCCGGATGAGCGCGATGTCTTCAATCTGTTCGCCGGAGGCGTGCCGGAAGGAGACGGCGGTGAAGGTGCCGGCGCGCGTGGGGAGCTGGGCCCGGGCGAGGACGAGCAGGGTGGGGCGACGGAGCAGCGGGACGGCGGTCGACGGCATCATGTCCCCACCTTCCGGTCGAGCTGGCGCTCCACGTGTCCATCCACGAGGCCCTCGTCGCACAGGCCCTGCTCCAGCAGGGGTTCCGCGTCCACGAAGAGCGTCACCACGCCGTGACGGGGCAGCTCGCGCAGGGCCAGGCGCAAGGGCAGCGGCGTGCCGTCCTGATAGGGCAGCGGCACCACGGTGATGGCGGCGGCGCCCGAGGCGAGCATGTATTCGGCGTGCCGGGCCTCCGGGCAGAACACCAGCCAGCGGTCGGAGGTGCTCCGGCGCGCCACGCGGCGCAGCAGCTCCGTGCCAGGGGCGGCGACGACCGTCAGCGGCGCGGCAGGTGGCAGGGCCGCGTCCATCTCCTCCGTGGCAATCCAGAGGGCATCCATCTCGGGAGGCACGACGCGGGAGCCCGGGCCGGTGGACAGCAGCACGGAGGGCATGCCGGTGGTCTGGACCTTGGCCCAGGGCGCGACGAGCTCCTCGGCGCTGGCGGCCATCACGTGGGTGGTGACCTCCACGCCCGCGGCCCTCAGGCGTTCAATGCCGCCGCCCCGGACGTGGGGATTCGGGTCGGTGGCGCCCACGACGACGCGCGTGATGCCCGCCTTGAGGATGGCTTCCGTGCAGGGACCCGTTCGACCGTGGTGGTTGCACGGCTCCAACGTGACGTAGAGGGTCGTGCCCTGCGTGTCACCTTGAGCGTTGGCAATGGCATTCACTTCCGCGTGCGCCGTGCCGGCCTTCTCGTGGTGGCCACCGGAGATCAACCTTCCGGCTCGCGTCAGCACCGCACCCACGTGCGGGTTCGGTGCGGGACGGCCGCGCCGCCCCAACTCGATCGCGCGCAGCATCCAGTCTTCGTCCGATGGTTGCATCCCACGGCCCCGATGAACGGTTCCGCTCCGGCTACCGGAGCGCCCCTGTTGTTCACTTCCATTGGGTATACGGAGGCGTATTTCTTTATTCTCGGCGGTATTTCCGACCCGATTTTCGGAGATGTCCGGATTATGAGTGTCTGAGAAAAAAGAACTCGGCGGGGGCGTGCGTGTGAAACGCGTCTCATGCGTGCTGTTTCCTCGCGTCGGGTCGGACGCATAGATTTCGGTGTTCCCGTGCTCGCGCTCCTCCTCACCTGCTCCCTGCTGGCGGCGGCTCCCAGCGCTCGTTTCCCTCAAGGGACGGCGCGGATGGAGGCGGGGCCCGCGCCGCACGGACTGCCCGACTGGGATGTGCAGCGCTGCGAGGAGTGCCACGCGGAGCAGGTGACGCAATGGCGCGCCAGCGGGCATGCGACGGCGCGGACCGACGACGTCTTCCAGGTGGCCATTACAGAGGACCGCCCCACGTGGTGCGTGCAGTGCCATGCGCCGTTCGCGCGCAACCTGGGGCGTGGAGCCCTGCCGCCCGACAGTCCCGCGGAGGAGCGCGGGGTCACCTGTGCCGGCTGTCACGCGCCGCTCGGTGACGCGAAGGGCGCGCAGGCAATGCCGTGCGCGGGCTGTCACCAGTTCGGCTTTCCGGTGCTCGACAGCGGCGGACATCGGCAGCGGCTGTCCGCCAAGCAGTCACAGCAGGACACGGTGGGCGAGTGGACGCGGTGGCGTGAACAGTCCGGTGACACGCGTCACTGCACCGCCTGCCACATGCCGCGCGGGGACCATGGCCTGGGCGGCACGCGCCGCACGGATTCACTCAAGGCCGCGCTGGCGGTGGAGCAGGTGCGCGGGGCGCTGCTCTTGTCGCTGCGCGACGTGGGCCATGCGTTCCCCACGGGGGACGTGATGCGCTGGGTGGGCGTGGAGGTGGCGAACGAGCCCCTCTTCGAGTCCCCCCGCACGGTGGCCACCTTTGGACGCAAGCTGGAGTTTCGTTCGTGGCCGGGAGAGCCCCTGCCGCACCTGGGCGCCGTGGAGGACACGCGGCTTCTACCCGGTCAGACGCGCCGCGTGCCCCTTCCTCCCGGGGCCCGCTATGCCCGCATCGTCTACCACCTCGTGTCCCGGCAGCAGGAGGACTCGGGGCTCTATCCCGCGGGGCTGTCGCGGCTGGTGCTGTGGGCCGCGCCGCTGCAATCCCCTCCGACTTCCACGAAGGACCGCACGCCATGATCCTCCTGTCGCTCCTGCTCGCCGCCGCGCCGCCCGTCCTCCTCGAACCCGATGCGGGCAGCGCGCACCGCCTGCACCCGCGCCGCGTGACGGCGTCCTCCTTCCTGGCGAACGGCTGGAACAAACACGAGCAGAACTACCTGCCGCTCTACGTCGCGGATGAAGACCCCACCACCGCGTGGGTGGAGGGTGTGAAGGGACGCGGCGAGGGTGAATCGCTGGAGTGGTGGGGCCCGGCGCTGACGAAGGCGAAGGCCTACCGCCTCTTCGTGCGCAACGGCTTCCAGAAGACGGACAAGCTCTTCCGGGCCAACGCGCGTCCGCGCAAGGTGAAGCTGGAGCCGCTGGTCCAGGGCGAGACGGGCCCCCAGACGACGGGCACACCGTTGGAGGTGGAGCTCAAGGACGTGCGGGGCTGGCAGGAGGTGCGGCTGCCCGTGCCGGCGAAGGTGGCGGGCGTGCGGCTCACGCTCGTGACGACGTATCCCGGGAGCGCCTACGAGGACACGTGCCTGAGCGACCTGCGCGTCTACGTGGAGGGGGATGATCCGTACCGGCCGGAAGCGGAAGCCGCCGCGTTCGAGGTGGTGCGCGCCTTCGCGCTGGAGCGCAAGCAGGCCGCCGCGCGCAAGGACACCGGGGCGAAGCTGGCCTGGGCGCCGCGCTACACGGCGGAGACCCTGCTGTCGCAGGAGCGCGACACGAAGAAGGCGGCCGGGCTGGGGGGCGTGTGGACGGGGCTCGACAGCGTGCCGGAGCAGGAGTCGTACCGTGCGGCGCTTGCCCTCGCGCGCAATGCGGAGGCCCTGTTCTCGTCGGTGGACCTGGAACTCAATGGCTCCGGGTCCCTGGCCCGCACGCACTGGACGCGCGTGACGTACTCCGAGCGCCAGTCCCAGGGGGCCGCGGCGATGACGGCGCTGTCCGCCATGGAAGACGATGGGGTGCGCGACGTCGCCGGACTGCTCCACCTGGGAAATGTCAGCTTCACCGAGGACAAGACCACTCAGGCGGAGCAGGCCGCCCGCGAGGCCGAGCGCGAGAAGTATGAACTCGCGCAGCGGACCTGCGTGAACACGTGCGAGAAGACGCGCAAGAAGAAGCCCCTGCCGGCCGGCGAGTCGTACGACTGTGACTGCAAGGACGAGTGCGCCGACAACTGCGGCGGGCCGCCCCTGTACTCCGCCGAAGAGCTGGATCGCCGGTACGGCGGCGGCGAGTTCCTCCAGGGCTCCCTGGAGGAGCCCACGGCCTACCTGTTCGGCGTGGCTCAGCAGACCGGCAACCGCGAGGTCTGGGTCCGCTTCCGCCAGACGCTGGTGACCTACGCGGGGGACAAGGCGGAGGTGGTCCTGCGCCAGGTGGAGGACGCGCCCCTCCAGGTCCACGTGCTCGACTGGAAGGAGTCGAAGGGCAAGGCGAGCATCGCGTCCATCACCTCCTTCATCGTCAGCAGCGAGTCCATCCGCGTGTTGCGCTACCGCCCCGCGACCTAGCGAAGGCCCGAAGCCCCCTCCGACTTCCACGAAGGACCACACGCCATGATCCTCCTCTCGCTCCTGCTCGCCGCCGCGCCGCCCGTCCTCCTCGAACCCGACGCGGGCAATGCGCACCGGCTGCACCCGCGCCGGGTGACGGCGTCGTCGTTCCTGGAGAACGGCTGGAACAAACACGAGCAGAACTACCTGCCGCTCTACATCGCGGATGAAGACCCGACGACGGCGTGGGTGGAGGGCGTGAAGGGGCGCGGCGAAGGCGAGTCCATCGAGTGGTGGGGGCCGTCCCTGACGAAGGCGAAGAGCTACCGCCTCTTCGTGCGCAACGGCTTCCAGAAGACGGACAAGCTCTTCCGGGCCAACGCGCGTCCACGCAACGTGAAGCTGGAGCCGCTGGTCCAGGGAGAGACGGGCCCCCAGACGACGGGTACGCCGCTGGAGGTGGAGTTGAAGGACGTGCGGGGCTGGCAGGAGGTGGTGCTGCCCGTGCCCGCGAAGGTGGAGGGCGTGCGGCTCACGCTGGTGACGACGTATCCCGGGAGCGCCTACGAGGACACGTGCCTGAGCGACCTGCGCGTCTACGTGGAGGGCGACGACCCGTACCGGGCGGAGGCGGAGGCCGCGGCGTTCGAGGAGGTGCGCAGCTTCGCGTACGAGCGCAAGCAGGCCGCCGCGCGCAATGACACCGGAGCGAAGCTGGCCTGGGCGCCGCGCTACACGGCGGAGACCCTGCTGTCGCAGGAGCGCAGGAAGCCGGACGACAACTACAGCGAGTCCGCGAGCAAGCGGCTCGCCAGCGTTCCGGACAAGAAGGCGTACCACGACGCGCTCGTGCTGGCCCGGGAGGTGGCCGACCTGTTCCAGAAGGCCGACCTGGAACAGAAGGGCCCCGCGTCCGAGGCCCGTTCGACGTGGGCACGGGTGAAGCCCGCGCAACTGAAGCCTCAGAAGGCCACGGCGCGCGCGGCGCTCTCCGCGATGGAGGACGACGGGCTGGTGGGCGTCGCCGGACTGCTCCACCTGGGGGATGTGTCCTTCTTCGAAGCCGACACCACCCAGGCGCAGATGCTCGCGACGATCGCCAGGACGCGCAAGCAGGAGTCGGCCGCGCTGAAGGCCTGCGTGAAGCAGTGCGTGCAGCACCGCAAGGATGAACCCCTGCCGGCCGGCAAGACGCACGACTGCGACTGCGAGGGCGAGTGCACCGGTTGCTACGATGCGCCGGTGAGCACCCAGGCCGACGTGCTCAAGCACCAGTTGGAGGGCGGCGAGTTCCTCCAGGGCCCCCTGGCGAATCCCACGGCCTTCCTGCGCGGCAAGGCCGAGGAGTCCGGCAGCCGCGAGTCCTGGCTCACCTTCCGCCAGACGCTGGTGCGCTACGCGGGGGACAAGGCGGACGTCGTGCTCGTGCGCGCACACGGCCCGGACATGTTGCAGGAGGACGAACCCCTCCGGGTCCATGTGCTCGAATGGACGGAGTCCGGAGGCAAGGCGCGCCTCGCGTCCATCACGACCTTCCTCGTCAACAACGCCTCCCTCCGCGTGGTGCGCTACCGCCCCGCGAGCCGGACGTAGGGAGCCCGGGGCCCCGTCCTCCCGACGGGGCCTCGCGGGCCTTCAGTGGACCGTGGGGGGCCGCGGCAGCAGTTCGGATTCGATGAGGCCCTCGAACGCGGTCCACGGGTCCTCCATGGTGGCGTAGTTGTCCGTGAGCTCCTCGCCCGGTTCGATGTCGCGCAGCGCGAGCGTGGCGGTGCGCTCCGGGTTGTTGCCGCAGGTCGCCTCGGGCGAGTGGTTCATGAAGCGGGCATGGTCACCGCACAGCACCAGGGTGTCGTGCTCGCAGTAGGCGTAGCGGGCCAGGAACGCGCGCGCCTCCGGGGCCATGTCCTCGACATCCTCGGGCCAGAAGCGCAGGTCCAGGCCGGCCTCGTAGAGCCACACCACGGTGCCCCGGGGGATGCGCTCCTCCGCGAACAGGCCCAACCCGTGGATCCGCGACGGCTTCAACGACGTCTTCACACGCAACATGCAGGGGCGCCCTCCGGGACTCCCCGGTGGGAGCCATGCCCCTGAGATGTGGGTGCGACGGCCCGGCCTGAATCACCCGGCGGTCGGAAGCCCCACGGCGTTCAGTCGCACGAAGACCTGCATCAGGACGTAGAGGGAGAAGGCGGCGTCGTCCACGCGCAGGTGCGGCATGGTGGACAGCCCCTGGAGGCGCAGCAGGTCCGCGCCGTCCACGTGGAGCAGGAAGGCCTGCTGGGCCAGGGTGCCCTCGCCGGCGAAGGCCATGGCGCGCCGGACGGCGTCGGTGCAGGCGGTGACGCAGGTGGTGTAGTCCCCGGCGCTGAAGGCGGCCTCGGCGGCCCGGGCGTGGTCGAAGAGGTCCCCGGGCGCCAGCGCGCTCGTGGGGCCCAGCAGGCGGGGGCCGGCGCTCGCCGCGATGATGGGGGCGGGCTCCACGCG
>NZ_RAVZ01000179.1 GCF_003611635.1 Corallococcus terminator
ACCCCGCCGCTGCGCCTGGGGCCCGTGCGCGCCAGCGAGGATGACCTGTGGCGCATCGTCTCCTTCGACGAATCCAACGACCCCGCCCAGAACCTCACCGCCTCCTTCGAAGCTGCCCTCCAGCAGGTGGATGCCCACCTGGAAGCGCTCATCCGCTCGGACGTCGGGCCGGCGGCGGGCGAAGCGAATGAATTCCTCGTCGAAGCCATCGTCGAGACGACGTTCGAACCCGAAGCAACCTTCGAACCCCTCCCTTCCCCCCGGTTCGCCGCCTTCCCCGGTGACAACGGAGGGGGTTCTGGCCAGACTGATGAATCCGAGCTGTCCGGCGACCTGGACGACTGGGATTTTGACGAGGACGACGTGGCGGCCGAAGACCCCTCCAATCCCGACGAAGCCTCCAAGCTCCGGCGCCAGCGCCTCCTGCGCCGCGCCATGGAGAACATGGGTGCGCTCGGAGGACGCCCGCTCCCGCCCGCCGCTGCTCCCTCCCAGGCCACTGGCGCCGACCCTTCCGCCGCCGCGGCGCCCGTCGCGCCCCCGGAACCCCCCAAGCCCGACGAGGGCCGGCTCGCGCAGCAGATCGAACAGCGTTTCGCGGACATCCAGGCCAAGCGCGACCACTTCCTCGTGCTCGGCGTGCCCCAGGATGCCTCGCGGGACACCGTGAAGGCCGCCTTCCTGAGCCTCGCGAAGATCTACCACCCGGACCGGCTGCCCCCGTCGCTGCCCCACCTGGCGCAGAAGATCACCTCCGTCTTCGAGTCCATCCGCGAGGCCTACGAGGTCCTCCACGACGACACGCGCCGCAACAGCTACCTGCAGTCGCTGCAGGGCGCCCAGGCCGCGCCCAAGCCTCCGTCGCAGCAGGCGACCCCGGGCCGCCCCGCCGCCCGGGGCTCGGCGAACGCGGAGGACCTCTTCAAGATGGCGGAGGTCTACTTCCGCAAGCGCGACTTCGTCGCCGCCAACGAGCACTACGAGCGCGCGCACACGCTGGACCCCAAGCCCCTGTACCTGGCCGCCCGCGCGTGGGCCATCTACATGGACCCCAGCCGCAAGGCCGACATGGCCCGCGCCAAACAGTGGATGGCGGATGCGGTGCGCGCGGACCCGAACTGTGATCGCGCCCACTACCAACTGGGCGTCATCGCCCGGGTGGAGAACGACATGGACCGCGCCGAGCGCCACTTCCGCGAGGCGGTGCGCGCCAACCCCAAGCACCTGGAAGCGAACCAGGAGCTGCGGCTCATCGACATGCGCAAGAAGAACCCCCCCAAGAAGGGCCTCTTCCGCTGACCTGCCTGTCCTCCAGGGAGGGAACCGGACGGTTTTCCGGACAGTCCCGCCCATTGACACACCTGGAAAGCGGGCCCGATGCTTGCCCCCACGGGGCGCATCCGCTGGATCCGCTGCCCCTCCCGTTTTGAAAGGCATGCAACGTGGCCAAGCAGCACCTGCTCCTGGTCGATGGTGACGCGAAGAGCCTGCGTGTGATGGAGGTCAGCCTGAAGAAGGCGGGCTTCTCCGTCACCACGGCGATCCACGGCAAGGATGCGCTGGAGAAGGTCCAGATCAGCCCTCCGGATCTCGTGCTGGCCGACACGAAGATGCCGGAGATGGACGGCTTCGAGCTCTGCAAGACGCTCAAGTCCGACGAGCGCTTCAAGTCCATCCCGTTCGTCTTCCTGACGAACCAGAAGTCGGTCGAGTTCAAGGTGCGCGGCCTTGAGCTGGGCAGCGACGACTACCTGACGAAGCCGATCTACATCAAAGAGATCGTCGCCCGCGTGAAGATGATCCTTCAGAAGGCCGAGAAGGAACGCATCGAGAAGCGCGAGACGACCAAGGGCGGCTTCGCGGGCAGCCTCGCCGACATGGGCGTCGTGGACCTGGTCCAGACCTTCGAAATCGGCCGCAAGACGGGCGTCATCGCCATCCAGGGCGAGAGAACCGGCACCGTCTACTTCAAGGAAGGCCGCGTCGTGGACGCGGAGCTGGGCCGGCTCAAGGGCGAGAACGCCTTCTACCGCCTGCTCAACACGTTCGAAGGCCAGTTCGACGTGCAGTTCACCACGTTGGACCGGCCCGAACGCATCGAGGTCTCCACGCAGGGCCTGCTCATGGAGGGCATGCGCCGGCTCGACGAGTGGGGCCGGATGCTCGAGCAGCTTCCGCCGCTGGAGACGGTCTTCGAGATCGACTACCACCAACTGGCGGACCGCCTGTCGGAGATCCCCGACGAGGTGAACGGCCTGCTGCGCCTGTTCGACGGCAAGCGTGCGCTGTCGCGCGTGGTGGAGGACTCGGACTTCGAGGACCTGGCCGCGCTGGGCATCATCAGCAAGCTGTACTTCGAGGGGCTGATCCGCGAGCTGGGCAACGCGCCGCTGGAGCCCGTGCAGAGCAGCAAGCCCGGCATCGAGCAGTGGCTGAACGCCGCCCCGCCCATCCCGGTGGAACTCGCGCCCGCGCCCGTGGAGGCCGCCCCCGCGCCCGTGGAGGACGTGGCCCCGGAGCCGGAGCCCGCTCCCGTGGCGGAGGCCGCGCCCGTGGAGGACGTGGCGCCCGAGCCGGAACCCGTGCCCGTGGAGGAGATCACCCCCGTCGCGGAGGTGGCGTCCACCACGCCGGCCCCGGTGCAGCCCGCGCAGGTGATCCTCTTCCCGCCGCGTTCCCGTCCTGGTGAAGGCCAGCCCCCCGCGTTCGGACAAGAGGCCGCGGAGCCCGTCGCCCCGCCGCTGTCGCAGGAGGGCTCCTCCTTCCTCGTGGAGCCGCCCCCGGCGCACCGCGCGGTGGATCACGCGCGGCGCAGCCTGCTGCTCGACTGGGGCCGGGTGGACACGGAGGGCCTGAGCGCTTCCAGCACCTGGGGGCCCGGCTCCGTCTGGTCGCCCGCGCCCCGCGCGCCCATGTCGCCGCAGGGGCCCGCCGTCGCCGCGGCGCCGGTGCAGAACGCCGTGGAGGCTCCGCCGCTCACGAAGGCGCCCATCTTCGGCGGGGCGGCCATCGCGCCCAGCCCGTTGGCTCACGTGCCTCCGCCGACGCCGGCCCCGCCCTCGGACGAGGTCACGCTGGTCAGCGGCCATGAGTCCTCGCACGGGGATATGTCCCCCCAGGACCTGGAGCCGATGGACGAGGCCTCCGAAGCGGCCCCGCCCCAGCAGCTCGCGCTGCCGCCGTATCCGGGGCACGGCATCGTCCCGCCCCAGGTGGGCCCGGCGAGCCTCAACGTCGAGTTCCCCGCGACGACGCCCTTCGAGAAGCCCGCCTCCGCCAGTGCTCCGGTGGAGCCCGCGATGGTGGAGGAGCTGCCGGTGTCGGAGGCGTCCTTCACGGAGCCCGCTCCCCAGGCTCCCGCCGCCACGCCCGCGCCGGTCACGCCCGCGGTGACGGCCCCGGTCGCCACACCCGCGACTCCGACGCCGACGCCGACGCCGAAGAAGCCGGCGCTCGACGAGGACGACGCGGCGCTACAGGCCGCGCTGAAGCCCAAGCGCACGGGGCTCTATGTCGCGGGAGGCCTGGTCCTCCTGGCGGCGGTGGCCGCGGTGGTGATCTCCCGGGGTTCGGGCACGGAAACGCCCCCGGTGCCCGAGCCGAAGCAGCCCTCGCAGCCGGTGGAGGCGCGCAAGCCTCCGGAAACCCCGAAGCCTCCCGACGTCGTCACGCCGCCGCCCGTGAAGACCGTGGAAGCCCCCGTCGATGCGGGCACGCCTCCTCCCCAGACGGTGGCTGTCGCGGCCGTCCCGGATGCGGGCACGCCTCCTCCCCAGACGGTGGCTGTCGCGGCCATCCCGGACGCGGGCGCGCCCGTGAAGACGGCCACGCCCGAGCCCGCGGCGGTCCCCGATGCGGGCGTCGCGGTGGCGCCCACCGCGCCTCCCGACGCCGCTCCGGCGAAGGTCGCCACCTACGCCGACCTGATCAAGGAAGGCCGCACGGCGATGAGCAGCAAGCGCTGGAAGTCGGCGGTGGGGGCCTACCGCAAGGCGCTCGCGCTCGACGCGAACTCGACGGAGGCCAAGGCCGGCCTGGGCATCTCGCTCGCCAACAACAGCAACGCGAGCGAGGCGGGCTTCCGCGAAGCGGCCAAGCTGCTCCAGGACGTGGTCCGCGAGGAGCCCAAGAACGCGAGGGCCTGGTTCTGGCTGGGCAGCTCGCTGCAGCTCTCCGGACAGGAACCCCGAGCGGCCGAGGCCTATAAGAAGTATCTGTACCTGGAACCGACGGGAAGTTCGGCGGAAGAGGTGCGCGTCCTGCTCAAGGGGATGGGTACCTAGGCGACCGTCCTTCCGCCTTCCCGTCCTCCTGGAGTCGTCGTGCTCGTCCTCGGACTCGAAACCTCGTGCGATGAAACCGCCGCCGCCGTCGTGGAGGACGGCCGGCGCGTGCTGTCGGACGTCGTCTCCACGCAGGTGGACATCCACCGTCGCTGGGGCGGCGTGGTGCCGGAGCTGGCCAGCCGCAACCACATCGTCCAGGTGATGCCCGTGCTCCACGAGGCCCTCACCCGCGCGGGCAAGACGCTGGACGACATCGACCTGCTGGCTGTCACGTCCGGTCCCGGCCTCATCGGCGCGCTGCTCGTGGGGCTCCAGGTGGCCAAGGGCCTGAGCCTCGCCACCGGAAAGCCCTTCGTTGGCGCCAACCACCTGGAAGGGCACCTGCTCGCCATTCGCCTGCTGGAGGACGCGCCGTCGCCGCCGTTCCTCGGGCTGGTGGTGTCCGGCGGCCACACGAGCCTCTACGAGGTGCGCGACTACGGGAACTACCGGCTCATCGGCCGCACGCGCGATGACGCCGCGGGCGAGGCCTACGACAAGACGGCGCGCATCCTCGGCCTGCCGTATCCGGGCGGGCAGCCCATCGACGAGCTGGCGCAGAAGGGCAATCCGGAAGCCATCCGCTTCCCGCGCGCGCTGCCGGGCGACAACTTCGACGTGTCCTTCTCCGGCCTGAAGACGGCGGTGCTGCACCACGTGCAGAAGCACGGCGTGCCGGAGGGCCAGGCGCTCCACGACCTCTGCGCGTCGTTCCAGGAGGCGGTGGCGGACGTGCTGTCGAAGAAGCTCGTCGCCGCGGCGAAGCGGCTGGGTCACACGCAGCTTGTGCTGTGCGGCGGCGTGGCGGCCAATTCGCGGCTGAGGGCCCTGTGCAAGCAGCGCGCGGAGGAGCGGGGGCTGCGCATGTTCCTGCCCCCGGTGCGGCTGTGCACGGACAATGGGGCGATGATCGCCGTCGCGGGGTATGAAGCGTGGCGCCGCGGTCTGCGCGGTGATTTCCGCCTCGCGGCCGACCCCGCCTGGCGCATGGAGTAGGGAAGGGAATCCCCCAAGTGGAATCGCCGCGCGAAATCCTCAAGCGCCACGGCCTGCGCGCCAAGCACAGCTGGGGCCAGAACTTCCTCGGAGACGCGGACGCGCTCCAGTCCATCGCGGACGCGCTGGAGCTGCGCCCCGGTGAGCCCGTGGTGGAGCTGGGGCCGGGCCTGGGCCACCTCACGCGCTTCCTCGCCGCCACGGGCGCGCAGGTGACGGCCGTGGAGCGCGACCGTGACATGGTGGCCGTGCTGGAGAAGGAGGCCATCCCCGGCGTGCGCGTGGTGTCCGGCAACGCCGCCACGGTGGACTTCGCCCAGGTGGCCGGCGCGCCCGAAGTCGCCCTGGTGGGCAACCTGCCGTACCACCTCACCAGCCCCATCCTCTTCCAGGTGCTCGCGCAGCGCGCCCACCTGTCGCGCGCCGTCTTCACCCTCCAGAAGGAGGTCGTGGTGCGCCTGGCCGCCGAGCCCGGCAACCGCGACTACGGCCTGCTCACGGTGCTGCTCGGCCTGCACTTCGACATCGAGCAGGTGCTCACGCTGGAGGCGTGGCGCTTCCATCCGCCCCCGAAGGTGGACTCCGCCGTGCTGCGCCTCACGCGGCTGTCCAAGCCCCGCGCGCCGCTGGTGGACGAGGCGCGCTTCACGCGGCTGGTGAAGGCCGGCTTCGCGCAGCGCCGCAAGACGCTGATCAACTCGCTCAAGTCCGACAAGGGGCTCGCGACGCCAGATGTGATGCTGGCCGCGCTCCAGACGGCGGGCATCGATCCGGGCCGCCGCGCGGAGACGCTGTCGCCCGCGGAGTTCGCCGCCATCGAGCGCGCGCTCGGGCCCGTCACCGCGATGGCGCCACCGCCTCCGGACGCACCCGAATCCGACACGGACTCCGGACCGGACGCGGATTAGGGATTCAGTGCTTCTGGCCCAGCGCGGCCAGGAGCCCACCCTGCTGGGCGAGGAAGGCGCGGAACTCGCCCTCGTCGATGCGCAGGCGCGCGAGCACCGCGCTCAGCACTTCGTCCACGGAGCCCTCCGGGCGGCGCTTCAGTTCGAAGGCCGTCTTCAAGAGGGCCACGCCGTAGAGTGGATCCACGTCCACGGGAGGTGCGGGCGGGGCCGTGGCCGGGCGCTGTGCGGGCGCGGCTTCCTCGTGCGCCTCCAGTTCCACCACCGCCGTCTTCACCCGCTGCCTGCCGCGCATCTGGCCGAACACTCCCGTGGTTCTCGTGCGTGTTGGCGGGCACCGTAGGGGATGGCCCGGGGGCAGTGCAAGGCCGGGATGGGCCGGCGAAAATTGCCGGATGCACGGGGGCATGGTTGTGTTATCCGCCCCCCGCGCGCATGCGTCGCATGCGTTGTCACCGGGGGCGGAGGCCTCGGGCCGATGGACCACCGCTACATCGTCGTCGAAGGGCCCATCGGCGTGGGCAAGACGAGCCTCGCCAACCTCCTCACGGAGCGCCTGGGCAGCCGTCGCATCCTGGAAGTGGTGGAGGAGAACCCCTTCCTCTCCAGCTTCTACGCGGACCGTCAGAAGTTCGCGTTCCAGACGCAGGTGTTCTTCCTGCTGTCGCGCTTCCGTCAGCAGCAGGAGCTCTTCCAGCAGGACCTGTTCCGCTCCGTCACGGTCAGCGACTACCTGTTCGCCAAGGACCGTATCTTCGCCAACCTCACGCTGGCGTCGGACGAGCTGGCCCTCTACGACCGCGTCTTCGAGGCGCTCGGGCCCCGCGTCACCCGGCCCGACCTGGTCATCTACCTCCAGGCGCAGTTGGATGTGCTCCTGCACCGCATCAAGAAGCGCGGCCGTGAGTTCGAGCGCAAGTTCGACGCGGGCTACCTGGAGTCGCTGACGCACGCCTACAACGACTTCTTCTCCCACTACACGGACACGCCGCTGCTCATCGTGAACACCTCGGAGATCGACTTCGTGCACAACGAAGCCGACCGCGAGGAGTTGATGAACGCCATCCAGTCCGCGAAGCCCGGCGTGCAGCACTACGTGCCGAAGGCGTCCCGGCGGCCCTGACGCCGCCCGCCTGCCTGGCTGTTCGTATCGCGGTGATCCCCCACGAAGCCTCGGGGGGCGTTAGAGTGCACCTTCGTGGAACCCTGGCCTCCGGCGATCCCCCTGGGGACGGCGAGGGGCCTGACGTTCCACGAGGCTGTCCCACCCGTCTCCACAGGAGGTGAACCGTGAAGGACAAGGTCACCATCCATACGCTGAAGCGCCTGAAGCAGTCCGGTCAGAAGATCTGCATGGTCACCGCCTACGACGCGACGTTCGCGCGCATCCTCGACGAGGGTGGGGCGGACGTCCTCCTGGTCGGTGACTCGTTGGGCATGGTCATCCAGGGGCAGGACTCCACGCTCCCGGTGACGATGGACCAGATGGTCTACCACTCGGCGGCGGTGAGCCGGGGCGCGAAACGGGCGCACGTCGTGGGCGATCTGCCCTTCATGAGCTACCAGGTGTCGCCGCAGGATGCGGTGCGCAACGCCGGCAGGCTCGTGGCCGAAGGCAACGTGGGCAGCGTGAAGCTGGAGGGCGGCGCGGAGTTCGCCGACACCGTGCGCGCCATCGTTCGCGCCAGCATCCCCGTCATGGGCCACCTGGGGCTGACGCCGCAGTCGGTGCACAAGATGGGCGGCTACGTGGTGCAGGGCCGGGATGAAGATGCCGCGCGCCGCATGCTGGACGACGCGCTGGCGCTGGAGGAGGCCGGGGCGTACGCGCTGGTGCTGGAGGGCGT
This sequence comes from Corallococcus terminator, assembly GCF_003611635.1. Lineage (GTDB taxonomy): Bacteria > Myxococcota > Myxococcia > Myxococcales > Myxococcaceae > Corallococcus > Corallococcus terminator. Next base: position 8,077 of record NZ_RAVZ01000179.1, read on the forward strand.
GCCGCTGGAGCTGGCGCGCACCATCACGCAGAGCCTGAAGATTCCGACCATCGGCATCGGCGCGGGCAAGCACTGCGATGGACAGGTGCTGGTCTGCTACGACCTGCTGGGCATGAACCCGGACTTCAAGCCGAAGTTCGTCAAGCGCTTCGCCAACCTGCACGGCAACATCACGGAAGCGGCGGGCACGTTCTTCTCGGAGGTCCGCGCGGGCACGTTCCCCGACGAGGACCACAGCTTCAAGGCGAACAAGAACGTCCGCCTCGTGGCCGCGACGCCCGTGGGCCCGGAAGTGGATGCGCCCGTCGAGGGCGCGGAGAAGGTCGGCGCCATCTACGGGGCTCCGGTCTAGCCATGGCCCCTCGCGTCCTGCGCACCGTGCCGGAAGTGAAGGCCTGGGTGGCCACCCTCCAGAAGGAGGGCCGTCGCCTGGCGCTCGTGCCCACCATGGGCTTCCTCCATGAGGGCCACGTCTCGCTCATGAGGGAGGGCGGCCGGCGCGCGGACGTGGTGGCCGCTTCCATCTTCGTGAACCCCACGCAGTTCGGTCCCCGCGAGGACCTCGCGCGCTACCCGCGCGACTTCGAGGGAGACCTGGGCCGCTGCGCGAGCGCGGGCGTGGAGGCCGTGTTCGCGCCCGAGCCCGCCGCCATGTATCCGCCCGGCTACCAGACCTACGTGGACGTCACCGACGTCAGCCAGGGGCTGTGCGGCGAGCGGCGTCCCGGACACTTCCGGGGCGTCGCCACCATCGTCACGCAGCTCTTGTCGCTGTTCCGGCCCGCGGTGGCCCTGTTCGGTGAGAAGGACTACCAGCAGCTCCAGGTCATCCGGGCGCTCAACCGCGACCTGCACCTGGGGGCGGACATCGTGGGCATGCCCACGGTGCGCGAAGCGGACGGGCTGGCGATGAGCAGCCGCAATGCCTACCTGTCCGCCGACGAGCGCCAGCGGGCGCTCGCCCTGTCGAAGGGCCAGCGGGCGGCCCAGGCCCTGCTGGCCTCGGGTACGCGGGACACGGGCGCGCTGGTGGACGCTGTGCGCCGCGAGCTGAAGGCGGCGGACCTGCGCGAGGACTATGTGGAGGTGCGGGACGCGGAAACGCTCTCGCCCCTCGGGACGGTGGCGCCGGGCCAGACGGCGCGCGTGCTGGTGGCGGCCTTCTGTGGCGCCACACGGCTCATCGACAACATGCCCCTGGGCGGTTAGGAGACTCGGGACACGTTATGGCCGGAAAGTCGAAGGGTGTGGGTGCGGAGCCGGGGGTGAAGGTCATTGCCGAGAACCGGCGTGCGCGCTTCGACTACACGGTGGACGACACGATCGAAGCGGGACTGTCGCTCACCGGGAGCGAGGTGAAGTCTTTGCGGGATGGAATCGCCAACCTGTCGGACGCCTATGCGCTGCAGAAGGGCACGGAGCTGTTCCTGCTCAATGCACACATCGGCTCCTACAAGGCGGCGAGCGTGTTCGACCACCTCCCCACCCGGGGCCGGAAGCTGCTGATGCACCGGACGGAAATCGACCGCTGGACGGCGAAGGTTCGCGAGCGCGGTTACTCCATCATCCCGCTCGTGCTGTACTTCAGGAAGGGACGGGCCAAGGTGGAACTGGCACTGTGCCGCGGCAAGACGCACGAAGATCGCCGTCACGACATCAAGGAACGGGAGACGAAGCGGGAGATGGACCGGGAAGTGCGCCGTCGTTGATGGGCGCGCCCGAATTTCCCCCGCCGGACAGGCTGGAATGGACAAGAAGGTTTCCGACAAGAAGGAGCGGCTCTTGGCCGCGCTGGATCAGGGGATGGTGATGATCCACCTGGACGCGCGCCGCCCCGGCGTGCTCGTCCCCGCCAGCCTCCGAGGCGAAGCGCACCTGCGCCTCAACCTCTCCTACCGCTTCGAGCCGCCCGACCTCACGGTGGGCGAGTGGGGCGTGCGCTCCACGTTGAGCTTCTCCGGTTCGCGCTTCACGGTGGCGGTGCCCTGGTCGGCGCTGTTCGCCATCGCCAGCCACGTGACGAAGGAGTTCTGGATGTACCCGGAGGAGATGCCGCCGGAGCTGCTTCAGCAGCCGCCCGTGGCGTCCGCCTCCGTCGCGCGTCCGCCGCAGCCCGCGCCGGTGCCCATGCCCGTCGCCGCGGAGCGGCCCCGCACCTTCCTTCGGGAGGTGCAGAGCGACCACTCCGACGAGCCGGAGCTGCGTCCTGAAGTCGCGGCCGCACCTCCGCCCGAGGGCAGCCCGCCCGAGGAGCCGCAGCCCCCGCGTCGCGGCGGTCACCTGCGGCTGGTGAAGTAGGGCCGGCCCCGGAAGGGCGGAACGGCGGACGTCAGCGCAAGAGCTGCGCGTCCACGTCCGCCTTCATGCCGCCCATGAACGAGCCCGTCCACGTGCGGTGTCCCCGGAGCTTGAGCTGCACGGGGATGGAGCGCGCCGGGTAGGCGTTGTCCATCACCAGCGGCGTCACGCCCATGTCCACGCCGTCCACCGTCACGCGCGCTCCGGAAGGCTCGCTGCGGATGGTGAGGGCAGGCGTCTGGCCGCCGCGCAGGGCGTTCATCACCTGGGCCTCATAGCGCGGCCACAGGAACACCACGCCCCCCGCGAGCACCGTGGCGACGGTGAACAACGCCACCGCGAGTCCCCACCGTCCACGCCTGCGGGGAAGGGCGGAGACGGGGGGCTCCAGCTCCCACGACGTGCCTTCCGGCCGGGGAGCGCGCTCCTCCAGTTCCAGGTCCCCCGAGCCCGCCTGCTGGATGCTGGGGCGATTCCTGGGAGCCGCCTCGTCGATGTCCGCGAGCGACTGCGCGGCAAAGGACGGCGCTGCGTTGTCCACGCGGGGGCTGGAGGAAGCGCCCGACGCGGAGGCTCCACCACCTGAAGGTGAGCCCCGGGGCGCACCGCCGGAGGTGACGCCGAGGGAAGGGCGTCCAGCGGAAGCCACTGCACCCGGTGTCATCCGGCCCTGCGAGCCGCCTCCAGGCACGCCATGACCCGAAGCGTCTCCGCCAGACGAAGCCGAGACATTGGGAGGTGACGCCCGCGACGCTGCTGAACGTCCATGCGCGGAAGGAATGCCCACGGAGGTCGGAGTCTCGGTGGCGGAACTCCAGGGCGATGAAGCGGGCCCCTGCGTGCACGCCTCACATGGAGAATCGGACGAAGCCAGGGCCGAACCGCACAGCGCGCAGGCATGGACCACCTCGCCCGAAGCGGACAGCGCCACGCCGCCGGGGCTCGGGCTCCAGGGCTCCTCTTCTTCTCCGCTCACGGGCACGGACGCCGGCCCCGCTGCCTTCCACGGCGCTCCGCCCGAGCCGAAAGCCGCCGTCCCCGAGCCACCCTTCGGAGCCACGCCCTCGCGATGCCCGACGGGCGCCGCGAGCGGCCCGGGAGAGGCCTCCGCACCCTGGCGAGGCGCCGGGGTGGACGTCACGAACGACACGGACGGTGCCTGCGCGCCCTCATGGGCCGCGGCCCGGGCCAGTTCTCCCACGGATGGAGGCAGCCGCACCCCGCGCAGGAACGTGGCCAGGGCGTGCGACGACGCGGGCTCGCCTGTCTGCGCCAGCCACCGCGCGAGCGCCTCGGACACATCCTCCGGTTCCGGAAAACGGCTCGTCGGATCACGCGACAGCATGCGCAGCACCAGCGTGGCCAGCGATGCCGGCACGTCCGGCAACGACGCGGGCGCCCGGTTGAGGATGGAGTACGCCACTGCCACCGGCTCCGCGGCCGGACCGAATGGGTGCTGCCCGGCGAGCAGCTCCGACAGGATGATCCCCAGTGAGAACTGGTCGCTCAGCGCCGTGGCGGGCTCCCCCTGCAACACCTCCGGCGCGGCATAGGGCACCTTGCCCTTGAAGGCCCCGGGCTCCGTGCGCGAGATGCCCTCCAGCCGCGCGATGCCGAAGTCGGTGACCTTCACCTCGCCTTCACGGGACACCAGCAGGTTGGACGGGGAAACATCCCGGTGCGCGGTCATCACCGGCTGTCCGTCGTGCTGGCGCCGGTACGCGTGCTGGAGCCCCGCCTGGGCCTGGCTCGCGATGAACACGGCCAGGTGCGGCGGGATGCGCAGGCCCTGCCGGTTCACCGCCCGGAGGATGGCGCCCAGGTCCCATCCATCCACCAGCTCCATCACCAGGAAGAGCCCCTCGGAGCCCTCGCCCACGTCGTGCACGGTGACGATGTTCTGGTGCTGCAACAGCATGGACAGCCGCGCCTCCGCGACGAACATGCTCGCGATGCCCGGCTCGCGCGCCAGGTGCGGCAGCACGCGCTTGATGGCCACGGTGCGCTCGAAGCCCTCCGCGCCCTTCGCCACCCCCAGGAACAGCTCCGCCATGCCTCCCGTGGCCAGCGGTTGCAGCAGCCGATAGCGCGAAGTCACGAAGTGCTCCAGGAGGCTGAAGGCTTCAGCCCTGCGACTGGGTGATGTCGCGCAGGTGCTTCCACGGGTAGATGCCGGTGTTGTGCTGGTCGCTGAAGACGAACGCGAGCGCGTAGTTGCCCACCGGTTGCATCTGCAACACGCGCAGGTTCGCGGGCACCTGCGCGGGATCCAACGTGCGCTTCGCCGTCCATTCGTCCACGCACGCAGCGCACGGGCACTGCTGGCGCAGCACCTGCGCGGTGGCGGTCGTCGTCACGCCGTCATCCCACGTCAGCGTCAGGGCCTCACCGTCGGCGGACAGCTTGGCGTCCGTCGCGCTGATGGGCTTGGCCGCGGGCTTGATGCGGTCCCAGAAGTTGCTCACTGATCCACCTTCCAGAGTCTTGGGCAGGAAGCTCCCTCCCTACCATCCTTCCGGCGGGGTGGGGGGCCCGCCGCGCGCCATGCGAGACGGGTGTGGGCGGGAAGCGCTCAGGACGCCAGCTTGACCGGCTGCCGGTGGCCTTCCACCCGCACGCCCCGCTGGGCGAGCACCGCGCGCAGGGCCAGCACCACCTTGGGGTCCAACTGCGCGCCGCTCAGGTTGTCCAGGATCTCCATCGCCTTCTCCAGCGGCATGGCCTTCTGGTACGGGCGCGTGGAGGTGCACGCATCGAAGGTGTCCGCGCACGCCACGATGCGCGCCAGCAGCGGGATGGACTCACCCTTGAGCTTGTCCGGGTAGCCCGTGCCGTCCCAGCGCTCGTGGTGGTGGCGCACGCACGCGCGCACCGGGCCCAGGAACGTCACCGGCCCGATGATGGCGTCGCCGATGGCGGGGTGCTCGCGCATCGTGGCCATCTCCTGATCCGTCAGCCGGGACTGCTTGGTGAGGATGCTCTCCACGATGCCAATCTTCCCGATGTCGTGGAGGATGCCTCCATACTGGAGCTGACGAAGCTCGCGCTCGGTGAGCTTCATCTCCTTGCCGATCTCCACCGCCACGTCGCCCACCCGCTGGCTGTGGCCGCGCGTGTACGCGTCCTTGGAGTCGATGGAGTTGGCCAGCGCGACGATGGTCTCCAGGTAGCCCTTCTCCAGGCTCTCGTAGAGGCCGCGCGTCTCCATGTCGTACGCGAGCAGTTGCTTGCTCATGTAGTTGAACGTCTGGGCCAGCTCCCCCAGCTCGTTCTTCTGGCGCAGGTTCACCTCCACGCCGAACTTGCCGCGCGCCAGTTCCATCGACGTCGCCATGAAGGTCTTCAAGGGCTGCGTCAGGTTGCGGGAGAAGATGGCCGCCAGCACCAGCGCGACCAGGATGGCACCGCCCAGGCCCGCCAGGATGCGCCGCTCCATCGTTTCCACCTGCCGGTACGCGTGCTCCACCGGCTGCTCGGACACGATGGCCCAGCCCGCTTCCGGCAACACGGAGTACGCCGCCACCACCGCGTCGCGTCCCTCGCCGAAGTTGCCCACGTGGAACAGCTCCGTGTCGGGCGAGCCATCACGCTGCTTGATCAGATGCGCCAGCGGCGTCCGCTTCGACACGTCCTCGCCCACCGCGCCCAGGTCTCCGCCGCCAGTGATGAGCCGTCCGTGCCGGTCCGCCAGGTACGCGAACCCCGTGCTGCCCACGCGCTCCTGCGCCAGCATCTGCCGCAGGCCCGCGAGCGTCAGGTCCGCCGCCATGTAGCCCTGCACCGGGTCGCCCACGGGGAAGGCCAGCGTCACCACCGGCCCGCCGCCGCCCGGGGACGCCACCACGTCCGAATAGCGCACCCCGGTGAGCCCCGCGTCGAGCAGGGCCCGGGCGCGCTCCTCGTGTTCGGCCACCGCGCTGGGGGCCATGTCATGCACCGCGAAGGCCTGCAGGCCCGGCTGCCGCTGCTTGTCCGCGCCGAACACGGTGAGCGCCAGCACCTCCTGGCGCTGGTTGAGCACCGCGGCGATGTGCGAGCGCTGCGTGTCGCGCGGCAGGGTGAAGAAGCCGCCCGGCACGCTGGACAGCCCCACCACCATCTCCGTGGGGTCCTCCAGGAAGCGCTCGGCCTTGAGCCGCAGTTGCTTCACGCGCTCCTGCGCCAGCTCCTGCGCATCGCGGATGAGCAGCTCGCGCGTATGCGACACCGACAACCAGCCCACCATCACCGTGGGGATGATGCTGACCACGAGCATCAGCAGGAGGATGGCTTTGAAAAGACGCACGGCGGTCGCTCCTCACCGACTGGCTACTTCTGCCAGCCGTCCTTCACCTTGATGTTGAGTTCGAGCGCATCCGCGGCCAGCTCGAAACGCCGTGCCGGGGAAGGGACGGACCGGCCCTGTCCCGGGCTCACCGCTGTCACCGTCCAGCGGTAACGGCCCGCTGGCAGCGCCGGCAACGCCCATTTCCGGGCATCCAGCACCTCGCGCACGGGCAGGGGCAGGGGGCCCGCCTCCACCGTCTCCGCGATGACCTCCACCTCGTACCGCGTGGCGCCCTCCACCGCGGCCCACGACAGCGTCACCGGCCCCAGCAGCCCCCCGGCCGACGGCTTCAGCGTGAAGCGGTACTTGTCCGTGGGCTGCACCGGCTGGGGCGCGGAGGGCGGCTCCGGCAGGACGGTGCCCTGCTGCACGCGCACGGACTCGCCCCTCGCGAGGATGCGGGTGGCGTGCTGGGCCTCCACCGTGACGGGCGGTCCCTGGCGGTGGGTGACGGTGGTGGTGCCACCATCCTTGCCCACCTCCACCGTGAAGAGGGACGGCTGGGGCGGGTTGAGCAGCGCCCAGGCCTCGTCCGCCTTGTGCAGCGCGTCCGCGTAGCGCGCCTGCTGGAAGTGCGCCTCGGCGTCCTTCAACCGGCCTTCCGCCTCGCGGCGACGCGCATCCTCCGGGGCGGCCTTCACCGCCGCGCGTGACATCTCCAGCGCCTTGAGCGCCGTCTGCGGCTCCGCGCCCGGTGCCTTCGTCGCGGTCCCCGAACCCCCGCTGCCGCGAAGGGCGGGGGGCTCCGCAGGTTCGCGTCCCACCACCGCCGGGGCCGACGGCACCGCGGACAGCCCCATCCATGCGCTGAGCCAGAGGGCGGCCTTCATTGGAACTCGATCTTCCTGCCAGCCCGAACCGTGGCGGATGGCGTGGTGACGGACAAGGACTGCGTGGCCGGCTTCTCCAGCGTGGCATCCACCCGTCCCCGAAGGACGGTGACATCCGTGCGCAGCTTGCTCTCCGCGATTCCCACCAGGGAATCGCCCCCCAGGTGCACCGTGCTGCCGTTGGCGAACACCACCTGGGCACTGGCCCCGGACTCGGTGCGCACCTTGTCGTTCTCGTACAGGGGCAGCTCGTTCCGGGCGGCGCTCCATTCGTCGGCGATCGCGCGTTTGATCTGCACATCCCCCGTCAAATCCCTCAGGTGCGCGCGCGGCACCGGGGGCGGAAGGGGCGCTTCCGTGGGCCCACGCGGCTTCTCATCGGCCGTGCAGCCGGGAGGGAGGGCCGCGAGTGCGACCACGAGCAACAGGGGAGGCCAGCGTCTTCCGTTCACCACCGTGGGACGGGAGTCTAACCGCAAAGCGTCCCCGGAAAGAGGAGGCGCTGGACGTTCCCGCCTAGTCCAGCCGCCGGTGCGCCAGGCATGGAAGATTGCGCCGGATGCGCGCTTGCAGCTCCGGGTCCACCGGCGCCACCGCCAGCCCCTCGCCCTCGGAGGCCCGCGCCGTGACGAGCCCCCACGGGTCCACCACCATCGCGTGCCCGTACGTCAGCCGCTGGGCGGAGTGCCGCCCGCCCTGGGCCGGGGCCAGCACGTACGCCTGGTTCTCGATCGCCCGGGCGCGCAACAGCACCTCCCAGTGGTCCTTGCCCGTCATCATCGTGAAGGCCGCCGGCACCGCCAGCAGGGTCGCCCCGTCCTTCGACAGCCGGCGGTACAGCTCCGGGAAGCGCAGGTCGTAGCAGACGCTCAGCCCCAGCCGTCCCACCTCCGTGTCCGCCGCCACCACCTGCGTCCCCGGCGCCACCGCCGCGGACTCCTGATAGGTGGCACCATCCCCCACATCCACGTCGAACAGGTGCATCTTCCGGTACACCGCGAGCCGCGCGCCGTCCGGTCCGAACAGGACGCTGGTGTTGTAGAGCCGGCCGCCGGGCGCGCCCTCCTCCAGGATGGAGCCAGCGAGCAGGGTGAGCTTCGTCTCCCGGGCCAGCTCCGCCATCCGGCTGAGCGTGGGGCCATCCAGGGCTTCGGCGGCACTGGCGCGTTCGGGCTCCGGGCCCATCCAGGAGAAGTTCTCGGGCAGGCCCACCAGGCGGGCTCCCAGGCCAGCGGCCTGACGCACGAGGCGGGCAGCCACATCCAGGTTGTGGCCCTTGTCCGCGGTGGACACCATCTGGGCGGCGGCGATGAGGTGCATGGCGGCTGTTATAACGCCGCCAGGGGGCTCGCGAACCCCTGGGAATCCTTCAATCCAGGGCCGCGTTGATCAGGAAGCTCGGGGTGTGTCCTTCCTTTACACCCCGAGGGGGCGTGTGTTACGGACGCCCCGACATTTTTCGACGCACGACATCGAAAAGTGGGCCGCCGTGCCCGCTTTTCGCGTTTTTGGAGACCTGCATCCCGGTATGGAGTCGAAGAACATCAAACAGACGGTGGAGGAGAAGGCGGCGACGCTGCTCGACCCCATCGTGGCGAACGAAGGCCTGGAGCTGGTGGACCTGGAGTACGTCCGCGAGCGTGAGGGCTGGGTATTGCGGTTGTTCATCGACAAGCCAGGTGGCCGGGTGGGTCTGGAAGAGTGCTCCCAGGCGTCGCGCGCCGTGGAACTGGTGCTCGACGTGGAGGACTTCATCCCCCAGGAATACAACCTGGAGGTTTCCAGCCCCGGAGTGGACCGGCCGTTGAAGAAGCCGGCGCACTTCGAGCGGGTGAAGGGGCAGAAGGTCAAGGTGAAGACCTTCGGTCCGTTGGGCGATCCTCCGCGAAAGAACTTCGCCGGAACGCTCACCGACGTGGCGGCCGACGCCATTTCCGTGGACGTGGAAGGGGGCGGCAACTTCCGCATCCCCTTCAAGGACATCGCCAAGGCCAATCTGGAGTTCGAGTTCTAGTTGTCGACATACAGGGGACCCTGATCGCGCCAGGGCCGCCCGTGGACCCATTTTAGGAGAACGTCATGGCAACCCCAGCCAACCCGGCCGTCAATCTCAACCTCGTTCTGGACCAGGTCGCCAAGGACAAGGGCATCGAGCGGGCTGTGCTCATCGCGACCCTCGAGGACGCGATGAAGACCGCGGCCAAGAAGCACTTTGGCCAGGAGCGCAACCTCGAAGCCAAGTACGACCCGGACAAGGGCGTGGTGGAGCTGTTCCAGGCCATCACCGTCGTCGAGCAGATCGTCGACCCCATCCAGGCGGTCAACCAGATCGCCATGGAAGAGGCCCACAAGAAGGGCATGGAGGTCGAAGCGGACGACGAGCTCGTCTTCCAGATCTTCTACCGTGACGAGGACGCCGCGGAGGCCAAGGCCCAGGACGACCAGTACGGGGACATCCTCCGGCTGAAGACCTTCCGCCGCGGCTTCGGCCGCATCGCGGCCCAGACGGCCAAGCAGGTCATCCTCCAGCGCACGCGGGACGCCGAGCGCGAGAACGTCTTCAACGAGTACCGCGACCGCAAGAACGAGATCGTGACGGGCATCGCCCGCCGGTTCGAGCGCGGCAACATCGTGGTGGACCTGGGCCGCGCGGAAGCCGTGCTGCCCGTGCGCGAGCAGGTCCCGCGTGAGACCTACCGCCCGGGCGACCGTGTCCAGGCCTACGTGCTGGACGTGCTTCGCGAGTCCAAGGGCCCGCAGATCGTCCTGTCGCGCGCGTCCGTCAACCTGCTCACCAAGCTCTTCGAGATGGAGGTGCCGGAGATCGCCGAAGGCATCGTCGTCATCGAGGCGGCGGCCCGCGAGCCCGGTGGCCGCGCGAAGATCGCCGTGTCCAGCCGTGACTCGGACGTGGACCCGGTGGGCGCGTGCGTCGGCATGAAGGGCAGCCGCGTGCAGGCGGTGGTGCAGGAGCTTCGCGGGGAGAAGATCGACATCGTCCCCTACGACGAGGACCCGGCCCGCTTCGTGTGCTCGGCCCTGGCCCCGGCGGAGGTCAGCCGCGTCATCATCGACGAGGCCAACCACGCCATGGAGCTCATCGTCCCGGACGACCAGCTCTCGCTCGCCATCGGTCGGCGCGGGCAGAACGTGCGCCTGGCCGCCCAGCTCACCGGCTGGAAGCTGGACATCAACAGCGAGAGCCGCGTGCGTGAGATGCGCGAGTTCGCGAGCCGCTCGCTGGGCGCGCTGCCGGGCGTCAACGAGATGCTGGTGGAGACGCTCTACGCGCACGGCTTCCGGCAGGCGCGGGACGTGGCGGACGCGAACGCGGAGATGCTGGCGCAGATCCCCGGCATCGACCCCGCCCGCATCCCCTCCATGCAGGAGGAGGCGCGCAAGCGCATGGTCGAGGACCAGCAGGAACTGTCGCGCATGGACCACGAGCGCGAGCAGGCCCGGCTGGCCGAGGCCCGTCGCCACCCGGACGAGCTGTCCCAGCCGGAGCGCATGGCGCGCGTGCGCGGCGTCGGCGAGAAGACCATCGAGCAGCTCATCCTCGCCGGCTACCGCACGGTGGAGGACATCGCGAACGAGAAGGACCTCACCCGCCTGGGCGACGTGCCAGGGGTGGGCATCAAGAAGGCCCGCCAGCTCAAGAGCGCGGCCGAGAACTACCTTGTGGAAGAGGCCAAGCTCCGCGCCGAACTGAACGCGGAGAGGAGCCTGCTGGCATCGGCCGGCGGCTCGGAGGGCGCGGAAGCGGCCAAGGCACCGTAAGCTCACGGGGGACGGGGAGATGCGCCGCGCAACGAAACGGCCTGGGATACATCCGATTGAAATCACGACGTCAGGTCCCGTCCGGACCTGCGTCGGGTGCGGTTCGCGCAAGGCACAGGCGGAACTCACCCGGTTCGTGGTAGGTCCCCAGGGCGGCGTGGTGGCGGACAGGCGGCGGAGGCTGCCAGGGCGGGGGGCGTACCTGTGCGGTGCCGGTTGTTTGACGGCAGCGCTCAAGCGTAAGGCGCTGGGCAGGGCCTTCCGAGGCAAGGCGGGGCAGGTTGACCCGTTGCAGCTCGGACAGGCTTGGGAG
>NZ_RAVZ01000017.1 GCF_003611635.1 Corallococcus terminator
GGGCAGGTGGGGGAGCACGGGTGGGAGTACCGGCGCAGGCGGCCGGAGGGGGCGCGCGACGACGCAGCAGGTCGAAGCTGGCTCGGCCGTACATCTGACGCTTGAGAAGCCTGAGCTTCGTGAGTTGACCCTCGGACTGGGCGTTACTCCAGGGAGACGTCAGCGCGGCCCGGACGACATCGCCGGCTCTGTTCGAGTCCTTTCGCGAAGGTTTCCATCGCGCGCACACCGCACCTGCGAGCCTTGGTCAGCCACGCTTCAAAGGGCTGACAGGACTTCGTTGGCTCGGCTCCGCGTGCGATGCCTCGCGAGCGCACGAACAGCCACACCCATTGCTTCGGCGAGGCGAGCGCGTCGGGGCGTGTGCCCGTCGACCACCAATTGCCGCCGGGGTCGCTGCGTGCGCCGAAGCGTGGCGGAGCGGTCCGTCGCATTTGGAGCCAACGGTGGACCTGACGTGAGGTGCCACGAAAACCCTGGGCGCGAATCTCCCGCCAGAGTTCACATACACAGAGGGGCACCGCGCTATATCGTGGAGACATGCCCACCACGAAGCATCCCGGCCCGAAGGCAAAGCGCCTCAGCACGGGAACCCTCACGCCGGAGGGAGTCCCATCACTCCTGAAGCGGACCGTTCGTGGGAGGTTCGCGAAGTCGAGCACGCTCCGCGAAGCCAGGCGCTTCGCCGCGCAGCGCCTCGCCGGAGAGTGCTCGGACTGCGACATCATCCACCACGAGGGACAGCTCGTCCTCGACGAACTCTCGACCGGACGGAGACCTCGGATGGGCCTCTTGATCGTCGAGGGAGACCTCATCGTGAAGGGACGCTACGAAGACTCGCTCGACCCCGGGTCCGTCGTGGTCGTAACAGGCACCCTGCGCGCGGGGGATGTCATCACGAAGGGGTTTCTTGAGGTTCACGGGGACCTGATCGCCGAGCGGTCAATCCTTTTCATCGACAACGATGCTTGCTGCGAGGTCTTCGGAGACGTCCGTGCCCCCTTCGTCTACACGAACTACCACGCGGTGAAGGTGCATGGAGGCGTGAAGGCACGACTCGTCACGGGAGACGCGAAGCACATCCGGAGCCAGCAGAAGTACGCCTTCATCGAGGAGACAACTCGCGAGGTCCGCGAACGCCTCTCGCCCAAGCTGCTGAAGGTCTTCGCGGACGAGATGTTCGAGGACGAGGAAGGCGACGAGGCGGACCCGGATGAGCCGTGGATCGACGCCATCGACCCGGAGAAGCTCGCCGCGTTCGTCCGGCGCGGCCAATCCGTGCTGGCGGAGGCTCCGCCGAGTCGGCGGCGGAAGTGACGAGGATGGGCGCGCGGACATCTTCTTCTCGTAGAGGCCCACGGACTGCCGCTCCCAGACTCCGGGGACGCAACTCCAGAAGCTTCTGATTCAAGGCGAATGAGGTCATTGGGAAGTCCACCATGCAGACTCGGTACTTCAGGCTCAACGAAGCTGTGCAGGCCGGTGACTGGTCCCTAGGCCCCCTGATGGACGCACAGGGCAAGGAACTGGAAGACGCGACGGAGTTCACCTCGGGCCGGCCCGTCCATGCCCCTGACCTCCTGAAGCTTCGTGTTCGAGAGCAGGGGCGTCGGCGCGACTTCACCCTGGCAGGCGCCGGCAGGGTTCCCGTGGTCCACCACAGGATGGCAACCCATCTCGCGGAGTATGCCTCCCCGGAAGTTCAACTGCTGCCCGTGAGCGTCAAAGGCGGCTCAGGTGAGTACAGTGTTCTGGTGGCCACGAAACTCATCCGATGCATCGATGACAAGGCATCGAAAGAGATACAGGTCTGGAAACCAGAGGATGGGCAACCGGGCAAACCTGGCCACTATCGCAGCATCATCGGGATGCGAATTGACCCGAGGAAGGTCGGCCACTTCCAGGTGTTTCGCACCTGGGGTTGGTCCGACGCGCTCATCGTCTCGGAGCACATCAAGCAGCTCCTGGAGAACAACAAGGTCACGGGTTTGGACTTCGAGGAAGTCTAGACCGGAGTGGGAAGAGCCACGCGAGCTGCCTCTAGCAGCGACGAGACAGGAGCGCACGCTGCGGCTGGATGGGGCCGGGTTGCTCAAGCAGGAGTTTCGCGCTGGACGTCTTCGCCTGCGGCAGGTGTAGAGGCAGGCGCCGGGTGCTGGCGTATCTGACGGCTCCCAGTGGGGTGCGTGCCATCCTGGAGCACCTGGGACTGCCCACGCGGCCTGGGAGACTGGCCCCAGCACGGGGGCCACTCCAGAGCGCGTGGTGTTGAGCGCCAGGCCGCAGTGGCCCCCATGCCCAAGCCCCCTGCCGCGCCCCTGAGGGAAGCGCGGCCTGAGCGGGCGTGTGCCCCATGAGGGCTGCACGGCTTCTCCACCGGCCAGGCGCACAGCTCGGCGGCACCCGTCAGCGTCCCTCTTCGGCACCTCTGCTCCAGCCCCCACCCTCAACAGGCCTTCTATTCGCCCTATGCGTGGCAACAGTCATGGATGGGCTGCAGATCTTCCGCGAAGAAGCCCTGCCACACCCGCTGCCCCCCGCAGGAAGTGGGGCTGGGGCTGACGCTTTCGTGCAGGGGAGGCCGTCCGCGCTCGTCGACGGTGGCTCCATGTCTCCGACAGATGGAAGGACCGTGCGGGGCGGAAGCATTCTGGACACGTGCTCAAGGCCGTGCCGAGACTCGTTCTGGTAGTGAATACATCCATGCACGGAGTCACAGTGAAACTGTCACTTGTATCTCGTCCGGCGTGCTGGGGAGCGTTGACCACGCTCTCTCTGCTGGTGCTCATCCTGGTTGCCCCCGCGGCCCAGGCGGCCTGCCAGGTCGACTGCACCAACTGCATCAACAAGGCGGAGGGTTTTCCCATGCGCCTTCCGTGGGCCACCGGGGGGAACATCACCATTGCCCAGGCCTATGGCTCGGGTTGGCACTGCGCCAAGGATTTCTACTCGCTCGACTTCTACCTGCCCCTGGGCACTTCGGTATACCCCGTAGCACCCGGCCGCATCTTCCAAACCGGCAACCTCGGCGATTACGGCAACTACGTCATGGTCGATCATCAGAACGGCTATCAATCACTGTATGCCCACCTGAGAGCCCCGGTCACGCTGGCCAATGGCACGCTTGTAGGCACCAGCAGCGTCATCGGCTCCGTGGGCTCGAGTGGCACCACGGAGGTCCACCTGCACCTGACCCTGTATCAGGGCGCCCGGTGGCCAGGAGACGCGCAGGCCGTGGGAGTCGTCCCCGAGACGATGGGCGACTGTCTTCGGAACGGCTCGCTCTCCTGCTATGGCTTGGTGAGCGGGAACACGGTGACGAAGACGCCAGCCTGTGATGCGCAGTCGCAGTGCGCCCAGTGCATCCTCTCGGTGCGCAACGATATCCTCACCCACTACCAAAGCGCGGGGTGGAACACGCAGTGCCAGAACTGGGACGCCATCGTCAACAACTGGTGCGGCCCTTCGATGGAACCCTCGGCGTGCGCGGCCCTCCGCGGCAACCAGTGCGACACGCTCTGCTCGAACTGGGAGCCTCCTCCCTCCTTGCTGAACGTCGACATCGAGACGACGTCTGCCAGCCAGCACGGGTACATCCAATCCTGGGGCCCCCGAGGCGCCTGGGCGTTCCATACATCCTACCCCAAATCCAACAACGGGGATCTGGGAAGCAAGTTCGGGTATTACTCAGCGGGCACCACCGAGACGGTGGGGCAGTTGCTCAGCGCCCGCTTCAAAGCCAACACCCGATACGTCTTCGCCAGCCGGGCCTCTGGCGGAGCGGACAACCTGGGAACCATTCCCTACCAGATTGGATACGCGAACATCGATAACAGCCTGGGAAGCTTCGTCGCCCTGAGCACCCAGGCCATCAGCGTCGACGGAGCCACCGGCTGGGTGCCGACGCAGGGGGTTACCTACATTACGCCAGCCTCCGGGGGGCCCATCGGCAAGCAGATCATCGTGCGTCTGGGCGATTACAACGCAGGGGGTCGCAGTGACATCTGGTACGACAACTTCATCCTGACGGTGAGCGCCCCCTGAAGGACGGAGCGCCACCCAGCATCACTCAGCGCTCGCTGGCGGAAACGCGCTGGCGAGCCTGCCACCCGCGGGGTGCGCTAGCACCGAAGCGCACGCCGCGCCCCTGACGAATCGTGTGGGCGCCTGCGCGCCCGGCGTTCCTGGAGGGATTCTCCCTGCACGCCAGATCCACCCCGGTCGAACCTCACCAGATTCCAGGGTGTCTGAGCGTCACCCGGCCGGTGGGGCGTCTGTCCTCGGTCGGGAAGACGCGGCCTTCAGAACGTGTTGGGGGCCCCGAGTCCATGCTTTGGTGGACACCCCTTTTCGTCGGGAGAACCCCCTTTCATGCGTAACCTCTTCTTCGCCAGCGCGGGTGTGGCCGCGCTCGTCTCCTCCGGCTGTGCGACGACGTCCCCGGAGGCCCGCCCCGAAGTCGCCGCGCCGGCCCCCACGAGCGAGGCCGCCGCGCCGGGTGCAGCCCGGACTGCCCTGCCGGGGAAGTGGTCCGGCCCGTACGGCGGCGTGCCTCCCTTCGCCCAGGTGAAGGTGGACACCTTCAAGCTCGCAATCTCCGCGGCGATGGACGCGTACCGCCGGGAGCTGGACGCCATCGTCAGCAACCCCGCCGCGCCCGACTTCGAGAACACGCTGGCCGCGCTGGAGGACGCGGGCCGGACGTACGCCAAAGAGAGGACGCTCTACGGCATCTGGGGCTCGTCGCTGAGCAGCCCGGAGTTCCAGGCCGTGGAGCGGGAGATGGCGCCCCGCTTCGCCGCCTTCGAGGACGAAGTCTTCCAGAACGAGGGCCTCTTCCGCCGCATCGAAGCCGTCTACCAGTCCCCCGACAAGGCGAAGCTGACGCCGGAGCAGCAGCGCCTGGCGTGGCTGCACCACACGCGCTTCGTGCGCTCCGGCGCGAAGCTGGACGCGGCGGCCAAGGCGCGGATGGGCGCCATCAACCAGCGCCTGGCGTCGCTCTACACGTCCTTCAGCCAGCACGTGCTCGGTGACGAGGAGGGCTACACCGTCGTCCTGGAGTCCGAGGCGGACCTGGCGGGCCTGCCGGACTCCGTGCGCGCGGGCGCCGCCGCCGCGGCCGAGGCGCGGGGGCAGAAGGGCAAGTGGATCATCACCAACACGCGCTCCTCCATGGAGCCGTTCCTGACCTATTCGTCGCGCCGCGACCTGCGCGAGAAGGTCTGGCGCAACTACGTCAACCGGGGCGACAACGGGGATGCGCGCGACAACAACGCCATCATCCCGGAGGTCCTCAAGCTGCGCGCCGAGCGCGCGAAGCTCCTGGGCTACGCCACGCACGCGCACTGGCGCCTGGAGAACGCCATGGCCCGGACGCCCGAGCGCGCCATGGAGCTGATGGAGGCGGTGTGGAAGCCCGCCGTGGCCCGTGTCCGCGAGGAGGTGGTGGACATGCAAAAAGTGGCTGACAAGGAGCGCGCAAAGCTGAAGATCGAGCCCTGGGACTACCGCTTCTACGCGGAGAAGGTCCGCAAGGCGAAGTACGACCTGGACCAGAACGAGGTGAAGCCCTACCTCCAACTGGAGAAGCTGCGCGAGGGCATGTTCTGGGTGGCCGGTGAGCTGTTCGGCTTCGCCTTCACGCCGGTGACGGACGTGCCCGTCTACCATCCGGATGTCCGTGTCTGGGAGGTGAAGGACCAGGCCTCCGGCCGTCACGTGGGCCTGTGGTACTTCGACCCGTACGCGCGGCCGGGCAAGCGCTCCGGCGCGTGGATGAACGCGTACCGCAACCAGGAGCGGTTCAAGGGTGAGGTGACGACCCTCGTCTCCAACAACTCCAACTTCGTGAAGGGCGCGCCCGGCGAGCCGGTGCTCATCTCCTGGGAGGATGCGAGCACGCTGTTCCACGAGTTCGGCCACGCGCTGCACGGCCTCAGCTCGTCGGTGTCGTATCCGTCGCTGGCCGGCACCAGCGTCGCGCGCGACTACGTGGAGTTCCCCTCGCAGCTCCTGGAGCACTGGCTGTCCACGCCCCAGGTGCTCAACACCTTCGCGCTGCACTACCAGACGGGCAAGCCCATCCCCCCGGCGCTGGTGGCGCGCATCGAGAAGGCCGCGACGTTCAATCAGGGCTTCGGCACGGTGGAGTACCTGTCCTCCGCGCTGGTGGACATGAAGCTGCACCTGGCGGGCGACGTGAGCATCGACGCGGATGCCTTCGAGCGCGACACGCTCAAGGCGCTGGGCATGCCCAGGGAAATCGTGATGCGCCATCGCACGCCGCAGTTCGGCCACGTCTTCGCGAGCGATGGCTACTCGGCGGGCTACTACAGCTACCTGTGGTCCGACACGCTGACGGCGGACGCCTTCGAGGGCTTCACCGAGGGCAAGGGCGCGTACGACAAGGCGGTGGCGGAGAAGCTGCGCAAGAGCGTCTTCTCCGTGGGCAACACCGTGGACCCGGCGGAGGGCTACCGCGCGTTCCGCGGCCGCGACGCCGGCATCAACGCGCTGATGCGCAAGCGCGGCTTCCCGGTGCCCGCCGCCGCGCAGACGAAGTCGCAGCCCTGAATCCCTTGGGGTTCAGGGGCTTGAACACGAAGGCCTCGCGATATTCATCGCGAGGCCCTTGTTGAACAAAAAGGCCCTGCCGGTTGGCAGGGCAGTCGAGGCAGTGGCACACGCCGACGCGGTACGGCCGTCCCGGCGCGACGATGCGGACGCTGCCGCACAGGCAGCCGACGGTGAAGCGCTCGGGTCCTTCCACGGTCATCCCGCTTTGCGACGGAAGTGGAGCGCCTGCACGCCGGACTTGAACCGCTGCGTCGATAGGAGCTCGAGATGCCGCGCACTCGACAGGCCATGAAACAACGTCGGCCCGCGGCCACTGATGATGGGATGAACGACGAGGCGGTACTCGTCGATGAGCCCCAACTCCTCGAGCGCAGCCGCGAGCTTGGGCGCTCCGACGAGGACACCCCGCTCGGTCTTCGCTTTCAGCGCCGAGATCGCCTCGCGAAGGTCACCCTCCACCTTGATCGTGTTCTGCCACGGAAAGTCGCTCCGCGAGCCCGACACGACGTACTTCGCCTTCGCCTCGAGCTTCTGTGCCCACTCGCGCATCGCGCGCGGCGCCTTTTCGTCGCGTGCCACCGCGGGCCAGGCTCCCTCCATCAGCTCGTAGGTGTTGCGCCCGAAGAGCATCGCCCCGCTCTGATCCATGAGCTGCGTCCAATAGTCGTGCAGCTCGTCGTCCGCGATGCCCTGGGTGTGATCGATGCACCCGTCCAAAGTTACGTTGAGACCGAAGGTGAGGAGGTTCATGGCGTGGGATTCTACGAAAAGCGCGCCTAGCGCGCAGCAGCCCGAGCCACCGACGCAATGCCCGTCAGGCGCCTGCGCGTCTTTCGGTGCGCCGCGCGCGAAGCACGCGGCGCACCGATTCTCCTACCGAAACCGCGCTGAAATCAGAGCACGCCGCCCCATCGCGGTATCGCGGACAGCGACTTAGAGTCCGTTGGGGACCACGGTCACGGTGCCGGAGCCCCTGTTGGTCAGGATGAGATCGGCGTACCCATCCGCGTCCATGTCCGCGGTGGCGATGGCGTTGAGGCCAGGCGAGGCGCCGGTCGTGACGACGGTGCCCGCGGTGAAGCCTCCGTTGCCGTTGCCGGTCATCGGGCGGACGCCGCCCGAGGCCGCTGTCACGAGGATGTAGGCGTCGAGCTTGCCATCGCCGTTGAAGTCACCGGCCACGACGCCCAGCGCCGAGTTGGCGGCCGTATTGGTCGCGGCGGTTGACTGAGCGCCGCTCGCGAAGGTGCCGTTGCCGTTGCCTCTGAAGTAGAAGAGGAACCGGCCGGCCGCGCCGTTCGAGAGGATGTCGAGCGTGCCGTCGCCGTTGGCGTCGCCGAAGGCGATGCCCGCTGTCTGGCCGCTGGCGGAATTGCTGTAGGCGACGGGTGCGGCGAACGTGCCGTCTCCCTGGTTGATGAGGACCGACAGGCGTGCGCTGGCGGGGCTCGTCACCACGATGTCGGAGAAGCCATCGCCATTCAGGTCACGGCAGGCGATGGTCGACTGAGCGCCGCCGGTGCTCTGGATGCCGATGAACGTGGGCGCGCCGAAGTTGCCCGCGCCGGTGCCGAACAGCACGCTCACCTGGTTCTGGGTCACGCTTGTCGTGGCGATGTCAGCCACCCCGTTGGAATCGAAGTCTCCGGTGCAGAGGTGGACGGAGCCCGGGGTGCCCGTGGTGAAGCTCGTCGGCGCGCCGAAGGTCCCGGGCGCGCTCGAGCCCAGGTTCTTGTAGACGCTGATGTTTCCGTTGATGAGGGGCAGGTTGGTCTGGCCGTTGACGGTGACGGCGTCGAGCCACCCGTCGCCGTCCACGTCCACGGCCACCACCGCGTTGCTGGAGAGCGAGGCGCTCCCGTAGTTGACCTCCGACTGGACGCTGGCGTCGCCATTCCCCAGGAAGACGGAGAGCGAGCCAGAGGGAGTCTGGGTCGACCCGGATTCGGCATTGGCCACCAGGATGTCGAGCTTGCCGTCGCCATTCACATCGGCGACCGCCGGGGCCAGCGGGCTGTGGTTCGCGGGGGAGCTGACCGGCGTGCCGGGGACCTGTTCGGTGGGGGCGGTCTGGCAGGTGGCGTTCGAGCATATCTGTCCCGTCGAGCACACGATGCCGCAGGCGCCGCAACTGTTGGCGTCGCTCTGGAGGTTCACCTCGCAGCCGTCGGACGAGTTCGCGTTGCAGTCCGCGAGGGTGCCTGAGCAAGACTGGCAGATGTTCCCCTCGTAGGTGGGCGCGCACTTGCAGGTGTAGCTACCCACGCCGTCGATGCAGGTGCCACCGTTCAGGCAGGGGTTTGCGGCGCACTCGTCGATGTTGGTGCAGGTCACGCCGTCGCCCTCGTACCCCGCATTGCAGGCGCAGGTGAAGGAGCCTCCGCTGTTGGTGCAGGAGGCGTTTTCGTTGCAGTTGTCGGTACCGGCGGCGCACTCGTCGATGTCGGTGCAGGTCACGCCGTCGCCCGCGTACCCCGCATTGCAGGCGCAGGTGAAGGAGCCCCCGGTGTTGGTGCAGGAGGCGTTTTCGTTGCAGTTGTCGGTACCGGCGGCGCACTCGTCGATGTCGGCGCAGGTCACGCCGTCGCCCGCGTACCCCGCATTGCAGGCGCAGGTGAAGGAGCCCCCGGTGTTGGTGCAGGAGGCGTTTTCGTTGCAGTTGTCGGTACCGGCGGCGCACTCGTCGATGTCGGTACACACTGTCGGCTGTCCCGTGCAGGTGTAGCCCGGCTCCACCTGGCAGACACTGTTACAGCCGTCTCCCGAGAGTTGATTGCCGTCGTCACAGGTTTCGGCTCCCCCCATCACCCCGTCACCACAGAAGGGCCGGATGGACGTCTCCACCGCGTCCACCTGATAGATCCCTAACAACGCGCCCCGCAGGCGCACGTAGCGATAGGGGTAGGTCCCGAGGTACCTCGCCACCGCGACATGGGTCCCCAGGCCCATGTGCAGCAGGCTGGAGCCGACGTGGGTCCCATCCGCCTTCAGGAAGTCCACCTGGGCCACCAGGAACACCGACAGGCCATGGTAATAGACGCGCAGGTCGCCGGTGCCCTCCTCGCCCTGCCCCAGGTCCAGCACCAGCGCCGAGGTGAGCAGGCCCGGTATCGTCGCCCGCTGCCCGTCCGGTGCGCCCAGCGCCCTGTTCGGGTGGAGCACCGCCGGCGTGGTGCCCGGCGCCACCGCGTCCGCATACAAGTCCCACGGCGGCGCGAGCTCCTGGCTCACCTGCGTCAACGCCTCATCGCTTCCAGGCTCTGCCCCTTCGTCGAGGGGCTCCACACCGCAAGCGCCCAGTGACAAGGCCAGTGTCACGCCCAGCCCCCACGACCACAGCACACCTTGACGGCTTCGCATCTTGTTTCTCCCCCAATGAGCAGGATGGAACCCGGAATGGATCATCTCCCCCCCATGGAATGAAAGACACTATTCCTTTCTCCCTCCCGCTTTTCCAGCAATATGCAAATGGCCAGCGTCCTCTGGCGACCAGCCAGAAAGCACTTGAGAACCATGGACACAGAGTCCATGACATGCATTTGAGCGCCTCCGCGAATCGGGGGGATGAGGGGGGCACAGCGCACCTCCGACTGCGCCGGTGAGCCCCAGGAGCGTGGCCAGGCGTCAGACCTTCGAGCGGAGGTGACGCCAGCACAACCGCAAGTGCCAGTCATCATCTGTTCCCGCACGTCCGCGAAGTAGAAGGGGGCTGCTCGTGTGGCTGGAACTCTCGCGCCTGGGCTTGTCATGAACCGCCGTTACGCCTGGAACCCGAGTCCTGGCGCTATGACATATACGGGGAATCCACATGTGCCCGTCCGCCTTGGCGCTCATAAATGCAGACGCAGTGCATCTCCTTCATTCGGCGGAGGCGCCGGGGCATGTCGCGAATTGATGAGGGTCTTTAATTCAAACGACAAATGTCAGAGTGATGTGGTTGTCTCCTGTTCCCCGGAATGCCTTCCGGAAAGGAGGCACCATGCTTCGAAGCACATTGAAGTCCGCGCTGGTTGCACTGTTCATCCCCAGCCTGCTGC
Source organism: Corallococcus terminator (assembly GCF_003611635.1). GTDB lineage: Bacteria > Myxococcota > Myxococcia > Myxococcales > Myxococcaceae > Corallococcus > Corallococcus terminator. The sequence goes on from NZ_RAVZ01000017.1 coordinate 10,617, forward strand.
TCACCGCTTGCGGTGAGGGACTGGAGTCGCGTCCCGCCCTGGACCCGGAGATGGCCCGAGTGCCGGCTGGCGCCCCGGTTCGCGAGGGCTACGCCTGGAACGCCGCGAGAGGGAAGCTGGTGCCAGTGAAGTACGCCGAGGTGGATGGACTGGCCATCCTCGATGGAGACATGGTTCTCGGCACGGTGGAGGAGATGGAGGCGCGCGTGCGCGAGGTGAAGGCCCGGGGAGGTCTCGACGCCCCGGGGGTCCAGGCCCAGGGCGTGGCCATCACCGGGGCAAACTTCCGCTGGCCCAACTCCGAGGTGCCCTACACCATCGACGCGGCTGTGCCAAACCAGGCGCGAATCACGGATGCCATCAATCACTGGCAACAGCGTACGCACCTGCGCTTCGTGCAGCGCAACGTGCTCAATGCGGCGCTGTACCCGAACTACGTCAACTTCCAGACGGGCACCGGGTGCAGTGCCCACGTGGGACGGATTGGTGGCAGGCAGATGGTGTCGCTGGAGGCCGCGTGCAGCACGGGCAACATCATCCATGAAATCGGACACGCCCTGGGTCTGTGGCACGAGCAGTCGCGCGAGGACCGCAATAACTACGTGCTCATCCGGCCCGAGAACATCACCGCGGGCTATGAGCAGAACTTCAGCCAGCAGATCGCCGACGGTGACGACATCCTCGCCTATGACTACGGCTCCATCATGCACTACCCGAGGACGGCGTTCTCGAGGAATGGGCTACCCACCATCGAACCACTGGGGGGGCAGGCCATCGGGCAGCGCGATTCGCTGAGCATCACGGATGCGGCAACCGTGGCGCGTCTCTATTCGAGAACCATCTCCCTGCGTGCCTTGCGCGGCCACTACGTGGTGGCCGAGGGCGGCGGCGGCGGCGCGGTGAACGCCAATCGTGCCGCCGTGGGTGCCTGGGAGCGGTTCCAACTGGTGGACCGCAACGGCTTCGAGTTGCAGACCGGAGACCTCATCCACCTGCAGACGGCCTCAGGTAACTATGTCATGGCCGTGAACGGTGGCGGCGCGGGGGTGACAGCCACCCCCACGGCGCCTGGCAACTATGAAACCTTCCGCATCTTGAAGATAGCCGGCACGGGCCTGCTCACCATCGGCACCGGAGACACCGTGGCCCTGTCGACGAACGAACTCCTCAATCCCCGCTACCTGTATGCCGATAACGGTGGCGACGGCTCGGTGTATGCCGCCGGCGCCGCCGTGGGGCAATGGGAGCAGTTCACCATCACCTTCTACTGAGGGACGGGGTAGGGCCGAGGTGAAGTTGCCCCGGTTCCGCAGAGCGTTCCGCGCTTTCGCCCTCAAGCGGCAGCGCGGTGCGTCTTCTCGTAACCAGCGGGTGACTCGTAGTCGAGCGCGGAGTGGCGTCGGAGCGGGTTATACCAGTCCTTGATGAAGCGGAAGACGGCCCCTGGGCGATCGCCAACCAGAAGCGTTCTCGGTGCTCACGCCGCCCTACGGATGGACGACCGGGCGACGACATGGGAGGGCGTCCAGCTTGGGCAGACCGTCGACGAATCCTTGCAGCCATCGCAACTCCTCAGCTTCGAGTGTTGCGACAACCCGTTGAATCCACCCAAGACAGCCCTGTTGAGTTCGAGCGAATGGCCACAACGAAGAGGCTGGCAGCGCAACCAACCTGTCTACGCAACCGGGCCACGCCCAATGCTGCTTGAGCCCCCTTGGGGGGCACGCTCATGTGGCTGAGTAATGCACCGACGGCGACTCGCCTGGAAAGGTGGGGATCTGCTCGAGGAGCTGCTCGTCCACGAAGCACCAGGCCCAGTCCTCCCCAGGCTCGAAGGATTTGATGACCGGGTGGGAGCTGGCGTGGAAGTGCCGGGTCGCGTGGCGTGACGGCGAGTCGTCGCAGCAGCCCACGTGCCCGCAGGTCAGGCACAGCCTGAGATGGACCCATTCACCTCCGTCCCTCAGACACTCGACACATCCGTGGCCGGTGGGGTGGATGGGATCCGTCCGCTGATGCGCGGTCGCTTCCAGGTGGGAACATGCCTTCTTCATGGCTCGCGCTCCGTGTGAGGGCCTGCATCCGAGGGCCCCGGGTGTCGAACATCGGGGATATGAGAGGGCCTATCGCAATGCGTGTGGCGGCCCCTGCGTGCTGGCGCGTCGGGATTCGGACGCTCGGGTGGAAGCCAGGCAGGAATGCACCTGCGACACCACGGCCGAGCCCTCGCCGATCGCCGCGCCCACCCGCTTGACCGAGTCCGAACGCGCATCGCCGATGGCGAAGACGCCGGGCAGGGTCGTCTCCAACGCGAACGGTGCCCGCCCGATGGCCGCCCAGGCTTCCGCATGGAGTGGCTGCTCGCCGGGCGCCACGCCCGTGCGCACGAATCCCTTCGCGTCCAGCGCGACACCGCAGCCCGTGAGCCAATCCGTGGCCGGGTCCGCCCCGATGAAGAGGAAGAGATGACGCACCTCGTGCTCCTCCTCCCGCCCGCTGGGCAGGTGCCGCCAGCGCACACTCCGCAGGCCCCGTTCGTCCGAGCCGGCCAGCGCCACGACCTCCGTCTCCAGCAGCAGCTCAATGCGAGGGGATGCGGCCAGGCGCTCGACCAGGTAGCTGGACATGCTCGCGGCGAGCTCCGGGCCCCGCACGAGCACGCGAACCCGACGCGCGTGGTTCGCGAGGAATACGGCCGCCTGGCCCGCGGAGTTGCCACCGCCGACGAGCACGACCTCCTCGCCGTCGCACATGCGCGCTTCGATGGGGCTGGCCCAGTAGAAGACCCCACGGCCTTCGAACTGGGCGAGGTTCGCGAGCGCGGGGCGGCGGTAGCGTGCGCCGCTGGCCACCACCACGGTCCGCGTGCGCACCGTGCGCCCGTCGGTCAGCTCGAGCGCGAGCGACGCATCAGGGTCCGCGCAGCGCAGGGTGGCGACCTGCGCCGGAATGGCCATCTCCACGCCGAACTTCTGGGCCTGCACATAGGCGCGCGCGGTGAGGGCCTGACCGGTGATGCCCGTGGGGAAGCCCAGATAGTTCTCGATGCGTGAACTGGCGCCCGCCTGCCCTCCGAAGGCCCGCTGATCCAGGACGAGTACCCGCAGCCCCTCGGAGGCCGCGTACACGGCGGTGGAGAGCCCCGCGGGACCCGCCCCCACCACGGCAACGTCATAGTGCGTCTCGAAGGCCCCCTCCGGAAGCAGGCCGAGCGTTCGGGCAAGGGTGCTCTCCGAGGGGTTCTTCAAGACCGAGCCATCGGGGCACACCACGAGCGGAAACTCCTCCACGCGTGGCGCGTAGCGCTCGATCAGCAAGGCCGCCTCGCCCCCCTGTTCCGGGTCCAGCGCGAGATACGGGTGGCCGTTGCGCGAGAGGAAGCCCTCCAGGCGGACCCTGCCCGCGCTTTCGGGAGGGCCGACCAGGACAGGGCCGCCAGCACCGGTTTCGAGAAGGCCCACACGGCGCAGGATGAGGGCACGCATGATGCGCTCGCCGAGGTTCGCCTCCGCCACCATCAGAGCGCGCAGCCGGTGTGGGGGGATGACCAGCACCTCTACCTCGCCCACCGCGTGAGCGTCGACGAGCGAGGGGCGGCCAGAGAGCTGGGCCACCTCACCCAGGAACTGTCCCGGGCCATCCTCCACGATGAGAATGGAGTGCCCCAGGCCATCGCGCCGGGAGATGGCCACGCGGCCCCGGACGACCACGAACATCCCAGGGCCCGGTTGCCCGGCCGCGACGAGGCACTCCCCATCAGGGACGTGCCGGACCTCACCGAAGCGCAGCATGTGCTCTTGATCCCGGGCATCCAGGACGGGGAACATCTGGGAGCGGCGCGACTCGAGGTCTGGGGGCAAGGGAGCGGGAATCATGAGCGTGCCCAAAGCATGGACATGGGACGCCCAGACGACATGAACATGGGCATGGTGCACTTTCGTGCACTGAGCGTCGCCCGCTTCCGTAGAGGCGGCAGCGCTTTATCGAACCCTCTCTCACCAGGCCAGAGGGGCCGCCGATGACTCACTGTTTCATTCCTCGCCCGCGAAGGAGCCGATCAGGTCTTCGATGACGGCTCCGGCTGTTGCGTCCGTTGCGTCCGCGGTCACCCACACGAGCAGGTCGCCATTGACCGTTCCGTCGCCCTGCAGGCCTTGGGGCACGTGTGCCTTCAGCCAGTCCTCCGCGACACGCGCGTCCTTGTAGTTGTTGAACAAATAGACCGACGCCCGGATCGAACTCGCCGTCCTGCGCCGGCCGAAACCCGCCTGGGCGCCGAGGTCCTGGACAGCGGGAGTCGGCTCGGTCGGCGAGAACTCCGCGTTGCCCGCGCCATGGCGCAACAGTGCCTCGCCTCGTCGGAGAAAGGGATCGTTCAGGTTCACGGGGCTCCTTGGCGGCGGGTTGCTGGCACACGCGCACAGCAGCAGCGAGAAGAACAGCGCGAGGCGGGCAGACAGCGTGAGCAGGGGTCGCATGGGTTCATGCGATGATACCCTTGTCAGCGGGCCAGTCAGCGAGCTGAGCGATCCCCGCAATTGAGCGAGCAGATCGTCAGCCTCCTCCCTGACAGCTCCGTGCGGGGAGGAGTGGTGGGGTGCAGGAAGAGAGGCCCTGCTGGTACGCAAGGTGGCCATCAACGAAGAGCAGGTGCTGGCGTCCCTGGAGAACTTGTTCGAGGAAGACCTGCACGCAAAGAGAGTGCTGTCGCTGGCGCATGCGACGTTGGGCGTGGTGCAGGCCGCGTCCCTGTCGGTGCACGCGATTGGCCAAGCGCTGGCGTGGGCGCGAGGCGGCGTGCAGAAGCACGGCATCAAGCAGGTGGACCGGCTGCTGTCCAACGAGGCGGTGGACGTGTGGAAACTGGCGGCCTCGTGGGTGCCGTACGTGCTGGCCGAGCGCATCGACGCGCTGAAGGTGACGGTGCTGGCGGACCGGACGCCGGTGCCGGCGGTTGGTGCTGGTGCACCAGAAGGGCATGAAGGAGTCGTGGTGTCTGGCCACCAGCCTGGGCCGTGCCAGCGCGCGCCAGGTGGTGGACCTCTACTCCCGGCGCTTCTCGTGTGAGGAGACGTTCTGGGACGTCAAGGACTTGAGATTCGGCATGGGGTTGTCCGCGGTGCACGTGAAGCGTCCCGAGCGGCGCGACAGGCTGCTGCTGGTGAGCGCATTGGCTCAGGTCCTGCTGACACTGCTGGGCGCCGCCGGAGAGAGCCTCGGCATGGAGAAGGGATTGAAGGCCAACACGGCCAAGACGCGCACCTACTCGCTCTTCCGTCAGGGCTGCATGTATTACCAGGCCATCCCCATGATGAAGGAGGAGCAACTGCTTCCGCTCGTCGAGCGCTTCGCCGAACTTCTTCACCGCCACCCCATCTTCCAGGAGGCTCTCGGCTTCATATGAGGGGATGGCTCAGCTCCCCGAGGCCAGCGCCTGCTGCAAGCCGTGCCGCGCAACCGAGGGCGCGTCACCACCGACGCCCAGGGCTACTTCCGCCACGCGGGCTACCTTGCTCGCGTCGACTGAGGAGCGCTGTGAGCCCGTTTGGCAGGGCCTGCTTGCTATCCCCCCCGCCGTCCGTGCCAGTCTTGCCGGATGAACCGCGTCCTCCTGCTGGCCGGACTGTTGAGCCTCGTTGCGTGCAAGGGCACCATCGAGCCAAGCCCCAACAACGGAGGCCCCAACAACCCAGGTGAGCCTGGCGAGCCCGGCGGGAACCTGGGCGCCGCGTGCGTGGTGCAGTCGGTGCTCGCCAATCGCTGCGCCAGTTGTCACGGCGCGCTGCCGGCCCAGGGGGCGACGATGCCGCTGCGCACCCTGCACGACATGCGGGTGAGCTCGGGGATGGATGGGAGGCTCAGCAACGCCCAGCGCGCGCTCATCCGCATGCGCGACGACGCGTCTCCGATGCCGCCGGCCCCGCATGAGCGCGCGAGCGCAGCCGAGCTCGCCGCGCTCGAGACCTGGATCGGGCAGGGGATGCCCCTCTGCAGTGGCACGGGCGGCCCGCCCGTGACCGTGGTGCCCGAGCCCAACCTGCTTGATCAGTCCGCGCTCTTCAGTTGCACCGAAGGCGTGCGCTCGGATGCGCCGACGCGCATCCGCCGCATGAACCGGCGCGAGTTCACCCGCAACGTCGGTGGCTCGGTCGAGCGCAGTTGGACCGGGTTCAGCTTCTACGACAACCCGCTCGATCCCAGCGCCATCGAGCAGTACAGCTCCTGGGCCACGGACGAGACGCTGGACGAGGCCACGGTGGAGCTCTTCCTGCCGGTGGTCGGCGCGGCCGCCTCGCCGTGGACGATGAACTACCCGGACGGCAACCGGATGGAGCGTGTCTACACCAACAGCCGCTTCAACTGCATGTTCAGCGACTCGAACCCGAGCGACACCTGCAAGCGCTTCCACCTGGGCCAGATGCTCGAGTTCGGCGTCTTCTTCCGCCCGCCCACCGAGGATGAGCTCACCCGCCTCACCGCCTTCGCGACCGCGGTCATCGCGCAGGAGCCGAGCAACTCCCCGCAAAACCGCGCGGACTCCATCACGCGGATCTCCAACGCCGCGTGGATGATGACCGGCGCCATGTTCCGCCGCGAGATGGGCGGCGTGCCGGCCAACGGTCGCGTGGAGCTGACCAGCCTCGAGCTGGGCTCGCAACTGGCCTACGCGCTTGGGGGGCGCGCGCCCTCGGCCACGCCGAGCTTCGTGTGGCCGTACTACTCCGCGCCCCTCGAGGGGCATCTGGCGGACGTGGCCACCGCCGCGAAGGATGGCTCGCTCACGCAGGATGCGACGACCACCGGCCTGATCAAGAAGTACCTGGGCGGCGTCGACGCCAACCAGAACGGGACACCGCGCTTCGATCTGGTGCAGGACTACAACGAGGAGCAGCGCTCCAAGCGCGGGCAGTACTGGCTGGGTGACGGCGTCGCGGGCTTCTTCCGCGAGTGGCTCGGCTACGAGCACGTGTCCGCGGTGTTCAAGGAGTCCCCGGCGGCGACCTCGCGCTTCGATCTCGAGGGGCTCGGCTACATCAGCTCTGTCTCGTACGACAACCTGCTCACCAACTTCCATCCGCTGGAGCCGACCTTCATCCAGCAGTTCGACGATCTGATCGCGCGGGTGGTCGTCGAGGATCGGGACGTGCTGGCGAACCTGCTCACCACGCGCACCTTCTACGTGCCCTCCATGCAGAACGCGGCGTACGACTCGCATAAGGGCCTCTCGCACCCCTACAACGTCAGCGAGATCCTCCCGGCGACCGTCGCGGGCCGCTGGAAGAAGCTGCCAGACGCCGAGCGCGCGGGCGTGCTGACCCACCCGGTGTGGCTGGCCGCGCACGGCGGCAACTTCGAGGACGATCCGTCCATCGTCCACCGCGGCAAGTGGGTGCGCGAGAACCTCCTGTGCGGCTTCGTCCCGCCGCTCAGCAGCGTGCAGGTGGCAGCCCAGGTCGGCGCTCACGCTGCCGACAAGAACGCGCGCCGCCGCCTGCAGGAGGCGACCGCCGGAGCGCAGTGTCAGGGCTGTCACCGCCTGATGGAGCCGCTCGGCCTGCCCTTCGAGATCTACAACCACGCGGGCTTCCTGCGCGCGCGGGATCACTCGACCAGCGGAGGCTGGACCACGCCGGACGGAAGCTCGACACTCACGTCGATGCCGGACCCCGCGCTGGACGGCGCGGTGCGCGACGCAGTGGAGTTGAGCGAGCGCCTGGCGACGTCGCGGCACGTGAAACGCTGCTTCGTGAGACAGGCCTTCCGCTACTTCATGGCCCGTCCGGAGAACCCGAGCGACGCCTGCACGCTGACGCAGATGGAGCAGGCCTATGACCAGAACAACGGCTCGTTCTCCAAGATGCTGACCACGCTGATGACCAGCGACACCTGGAAGACGCGGCGTGTGCCGCAGGCTGGAGAGTGACTGCCATGTTCTCGCGACGAACCGTCCTGAAGGGCATGGCCGCCGGCCTCTTCGCGCCCTACTTCCACGACGTCTACGCCCAGTCGTCAGCTTTGCCGGCGCGCCTGGTGCTGGTCCTCGAGTGCAATGGCGTCTACCCCCGCGCGCTCCTGAGCACGGGCACCCGCGCGGCGCTGGGTGGACGCGCCAACACCTCCGACCGCCTCTTCTGGGACGCGTACAAGGACACGCCGCTGGTGCGTGAGGGCGACAATCTCGCCAGCGCGATCAGTCTCGGGCCGCTGGCGGCGTCTTCCGGCAACATCGACCTGGTGAACCGCTCCGCCGTGCTGCTGGGGCTCTCGAACCTCATCGCGGGCGGCGGGCACTCCAGCGGGACGGGCGGGCTGAGCTGCGCGGTGAACGGCGCGGGCGCGACCTTCGACGCGGTGATCGCACCTCGCCTGCGCCGTGGTGCACCGTTCGACGTGCTGCGCCTGGGCACCAGCTCCGCGCGCGTGTCGATCGTGTACGAGACCTGCGCGCTCGGACCCCGCAAGCCCGCGGGCATCATCGTCAACCCGTCGCTCGCGTTCGACAGCACCTTCGGCTCGCTGCTCGGCGGCTCGACGAATGGGCGCGATCGCAAGATGCTCTTCGACTTCGCGCTGGCCGACTCGCGCAAGGCGCTGGCGGAGTTCAGCGGCAACTCCAACGAGCGGCTGAAGCTGGAGCGCTACCTCTCCTCGCTCGAGTCGCTGCGCACGCGGGAGGATCAGCTCGCAGGCATGGCGGACCGCGTGCGGCCCTACCTGCCGCTTGCGCCGAAGGACAACCCGCTCATCATCGGCGCGGGTTCACCGCCCGACTCGCTGAAGTGGTTCGAGGCGCAGTTCCAGATCGCCACGGCGTCCCTCCTGGGCGGGCTGACGAACACGGTGGTGCTGGCGACGGGCACCTCGGGCTTCGACGTGGCCTACGGCCCGGACGTGGCCGACATCCCGCGACACAGCCTGCAGCACGGCCTGGATGCGGGGCAGAACTGGGAGCGCGTCGCCGAGGTCACCCGCCGCCACGTGCAACTGGTGGCGAACCTGGCGAGGACGCTGGCCGCCACGCCCGAGGTCGGCGCGAGCGGCTCGATGCTGGATCACACCGCGATCGTCTTCATGTCCGATAACGGCGAGCAGCACCACTCGACCTCGCGTGAGTGGCCGAAGCTCGTGGTGGGCGGCAACGCGCTGGGCCTGAAGACCGACGGGCGCACGGTCGTGTACCCGAAGTACGACGCGGCCCGGAACCGGCAGGTCTCCAACCTCTTCAACACGCTCGGCCACGCGTTCGGAGACGCGGACTTCAACACCTTCGGGCAGGAGGGCAGCACGCGCATCGCGCCGGGACCGCTGAGCGAGCTGTATGGCTGAGCCGCGAGAGCGGGCTGGGCGGCGGTGACGCCGCCACAGGCACCCAACAGGACGCGGCGCGGGGCCCTCCGATTGTGGAGTGCCAGCCACGCCGCTCGGATGCTGCGAAGTTCGCTCGATTCACCGCCTGACTTAAGCGGCGCCACCCAGCTCTGGGCTACGTCTGCCCGGCGGAGTACGACTCCTCCCTCAAGTGGATGGAGTCAGTCCTTCCTACCGCCCATGTCGTATTTGCTGGCGTACGGGCTGGCCCCCCCCGGTCTGCCAACCACTCCTCGAATAAATAGTCGCCCCTACATTACCCGGGAGCACCAGCCCTGCGCCTGCGCCGGTCTGATGCACACGCTCGTCCGCCTGTGCCGCAGTTCGTACTGCTCCGTCCATCGCGGCGGGACGTTAGAGGCGAAGAGAGCGGGAAAGAATGCGATGGGCAGCCAAAGCACTCCAGGGATGCACCCAATGAGCCGCCTCCCTGGCGGCCCCACTTTCGTCCAGCGCCGGTGAGAACGTGGGCGCCCCCTCCGCCACGCTGAGCACCCTCCTCCTTCAGTGCGGGAGCGACGGCCTTCCAGCCAAGGCGCGGGTCGTTCGAGCGGGTGAGGGGAACCGTGCTTGACGAGGGTCAGCACGCGGCCTGCGTCGACGCCTGGCTGGTGGACCGAGCCGCCAGGAATCTATCGACGGAGGATTTTCTCCAGCTCTTCGAGGCGGCACTCACCGTGCTGTGGAAACAGACGTTGACCACGCTCGGCGAAGTGACGCTGACCGCCATCGCCGGACGCGTTCTGCACAATGCCTCCGAGCGGTTCCCGCTCTTCGCGTCCCTCAACGTCGAGCGGGTGGGGGGGCTCCGGTTCGGAGAGCTTCGTGAGCAGGTCCACTCCGGGCACGACTCCGGGCTGAGGGAGGGCAGTCGATTCGTGCTCGTGGAGTTCCTCACCGTGCTCGGCAACCTGACCGCTGAAATCCTAACGCCGGAGCTGCATGCGGAACTCTCCAAAGTCGCACTTCCGGAGGCGGTCCGTCCACGCGTCACCGCGGGCGAGGACACAACGTCATGACGAAGAGAATCGCCATCCCGCGCCTCCAGACCGGCGTCCCCAACCTCGATGCGCTCTTCAAGGGCGGCCTGCCCAAGGGCTCCGTCACCGCCGTGTGCGGCCCCCCCGGCTCGGGCAAGACGACGCTCACCCAGCAGATCTGCTTCCACAACGCCTCGGCCGCCCACCGCGTCCTCGCCTTCAACACCCTCTCGGAGCCGACCGCGAAGACGCTGCGGCACCTCCAGCAGTTCTCGTTCTTCGACCCGAAGAAGTTCGAGGAGGGCGTCCAGTTCGTGGACCTCGGCGCCATGCTGCGGCTGAGGAGCTTCGATGCGGCGCTCGCGCTCATCATGGACAACCTCAAGCAGGTCAAGCCAGACATCGTCGTCATCGACAGCTTCAAGGCCTTTGATGACCTGGCGGCCTCCAAGGAGGAGCTCAGGATGTTCGGCTATGAGATCGCCGTGAACCTGATGGCTTGGGAGACCACCGCGCTGCTCCTCGGCGAGTACGGGCCCGCCGACTATGAGAGCAATCCGCTCTTCTCCATCGTCGACGGCCTCCTCGTCCTCTCTCAGCGCGTGTCCCAGGGCGAGCACCAGCGCTTCTTCAGAATCGTCAAGATGCGGGGGACGGACCACAGCCGGGACGAGCATCCCTTCCTCATCACCTCCAACGGCCTGGAGATGTTCGCGCCCCGCGAGGCCATCAAACGCGAGTCGATTCCGGAGGAGCCGCAGGAGCGCTGCAAGACGCACATCACCAAGCTCGACGAGATTCTCGGGCCCGGCATCCCCTGGGGGTCGAGCCTCCTGATCAGCGGCGTCGCGGGCACCGGAAAGACCGTCCTCTCTCTCGAGTTCATCTACCGGGGCGCGCTCGCGGGCGAGAAAGGCATCCTCTTCTCTTTCGAGGAGAGTGAGGAGCGCCTCCGCGCCGCCGCGAAGGGCCTCGGCTGGGAGCTCGACAGGGAGATTGAGCGCGGCATGGTGGAGATTGTCTTCATCCCCCAGCCCGACATCATGGTGGAGGCCCACCTCTTGATGATTCGTGAGCGCATCAAGGCCATGAAGGCCCGGCGCGTGGTCATCGACTCCGTCTCGGTGTTCCTGGACAAGGTGACGGACCCGCAGCTCAGCCGCGAGAAGGTCTTCCACCTCTGTAGCATCGTCCAGAACGCACAGGCCGTCGGCTTCTTTCCCACCGACATCCCCTACGGCTCCCGTCAGGTCAGCCGCATGGGCGTCGAGGAGACCGTGGTGGACGGCGTCATCATCCTCAGCTCCACGGAGGAGGGCCTGGAGCGGGAGCGCTACATCGAGGTGTACAAGCTTCGCAACACCGCTCACCTCAAGGGCCGACACGCCATGGCCATTGGCGCCGGGGGGGTCTCCATCTTCCCTCGTTACGGGGAACAACTCCGCGTGGAGGCCCCTCCCCCCGCGTTGGAGGCTTCCTCCCGGCTGGGCTCTGGCACTCCCGGGCTCGACGGGCTGATGGGCGGTGGGTTGCTCAGGCGAAGCACCACCCTCGTCTCTGGCAGCGCGGGCGTCGGCAAGAGCACCTTCGGAATCCAGTTCCTCCTGGAGGGCGCCAGGGCTGGGGAGTCGGGCCTCTATGTCTCGATGGAGGAGGGGCCCGAGCAACTGCTCGCCAGCGCCGAGGCCCTGGGTTTGCCGCTGCGCGCGCAGCTCGACGCGGGCCTCATCCAGGTGCTCTACGTCTCCCGGGAGCACCTGCGCGCGGGTCAGTTCCTCACCGTGCTGTCGGACCAGCTCAAGGCGCTCAATGCCTCACGCGTCGTGCTCGACGCCGCGACGCAACTGCTGACGGCGCACACCCCCATCGACGAGTTCCGCCACGTGCTCTACAAGCTGGTGGTCCGCTTCAAGACCCTCGGCATCACCAGCGTCCTCACGCTCGAGTCGTCCTCGCTCTCCTCCATGGAGCGAGTCACGGACCAGGGGCTCTCACCCATCGCCGACAACCTGCTCATGCTGCGCTACAGGGAAGCGGCCGGCCGGCTGGCTCCTACGCTGACGGTCGTGAAGACTCGTGGCAGTGAGCATGAGCGGCGCACCCACTTCATGACGGTCGCGCGGGGAGGGCTGCGAATCGGTGCGCCCGTGAGCGAGCTCCCGACGCCTTCCTGGGCCGCCCCCGAGGATGCCAAGCATCTGTCACAGCACGGGGATACGAGACAAGGATGAGCCCTGGTCGGCGAAAGAAGGCATCTCGCCATGACATGCGAGAGGAGGCGAGCGGACCGAGCACACGTTGCCTGCCCCCCGCCGACCCTTCGTTCGCGAGCCTGGAGCAGGCCTATCGACGGCTCGAGCACCTGTATGAAATCAGCAAGCTCTTCGCGAGCTTCAAGAGCGTCGCGCAGTCCTTCGACCCCGCGCTTGGCATTCTCGCGAAGTCGCTACCCCTGCGCAGCGCGGTCCTCATCCAGACGGAGAATGGCCAGTCGAGGATGATCATCTGGCCGTCCGAGTTTCAGGACTCCGAACGGCTGCGAGCGGTCAAGAAACACGCGGAGGCTTCCTATGCCTACCTCGTCGGGGCGAAGTCGACCGAGTCCCTCGGACTCAGCGAGCAGCCGGGTGAGACCCTGCTGCCCTGGCAGGAGCAGAGTGAAGGGGATGAAGAGAAGCGGTTCATCGTCATCCCGCTCGTGGTGGCCCAGCACTCGCTCTTCGGTGCCCTTCAGCTCGAAGGGGCCATGTCCCTCGACAAGAAGGACCTGACCTTCGTCAATGCCATCGCCAATCAACTCGCGATCGCGCTCGAGCGTGACCGCGCGTGGCGGCGCGACATCACCCGACGCGAGGACGCCGAGGAGGAGCGTTCCCAGGCGGAGACACGAGGCGCCGCATCTGAACGAGACCGCCTCGTCGCCGAGAGCTCGAGTGACAGATACGAGGCGCTCGCCAGGGAGAACGCCCAACTGTACAAACAGGCGCAGGTCGCGGTGAGAGAGCGTGAGCAGATCCTCGGGGTGGTGTCTCACGACCTGAGGAACCCCCTCTCGACCATCATCATGACCACCGACGCGCTCGCACAGCAAGAAGCCACCGCGAGGCGGCCCGAGCTTCCAGTCCCCAAGGCGGTCGAGCGAATCCAACGCGCGGCCGAGCGGATGATGCGGCTCATCGACGACCTGCTGGACTTCGTGAGCATCGAGCGCGGGCACCTCTCCATCAAGCGTCAGCCCAATGACGCGGGCGCGCTGGTCAACGAGACGCTGGCGAGCTTCGAGCGCGTCGCGCAGGAACATCGGCTGACGATGACCGCGGAGGTCGAGCCGCGCCTTCCGCCCATTCTTTGCGATAGGGTTCGCATCCTCCAGGTCCTGTCCAACCTGGTGGGCAACGCCACCAAGGTCACCGCCGAGGGCGGGCACATCACCCTCAAGGTCGAGGCGCACGAGAACCAGAGCGTGTTCGCGGTCGCGGACGATGGTCCTGGGATTCGCGCGGACGACATCAAGCATCTTTTCGACCGGTACTGGCGCAGCGGCGAGGCGAGATACAGGGGGACCGGCCAGGGGCTCGCCATCGCGAGTGGAATCGTCGACGCGCATGGTGGCCGCATCTGGGTCGAGAGTGAGAGGGGACACGGCGCGACGTTCCGCTTCACGGTTCCCCTGGCCGAGGACGTCAGCACGGTCGCCACGCCGTGACGTAGCGCCTGCCTTTGCCACCGCGGGCACGCGGCACCATGGCCCGTCCGCATGCGGAGACTATGCCTCTCCTGGGCCTGCTCCGGTTCGGTGGACAGGTTGTGGAGTTGCCCCCGTCGAATCGGACAGCTCAAGGTTGAGAGTTAGCAGTACGGAACTCATGGGGTGACTTCATCTTGAGGCCCCGATGCGGGTGGCAGCGATTGTAGTCGTCGAACCAGGCGGGCAGATGCGCCCGGTCGCGTTTCTTCCGCTCGCACTCGGGCCGCGCCGCCCAGGCGTAGTAGCCACTGGGAGTAGCCCGGTTCCGTGGCTCTCCCGCACTTTGTGTGGACCGTAGGTTCAGACGGTGAGCAGCACTCGACGACGCAGTAGGTCGAAGTTGGCGCGGCCATACATCTGACGCTTGAGAAGCTTGAGCTTCGTGATTTGGCCCTCGGCCTGGGCGTTGCTCCAAGGAGAGGTCAGGGCGGCCCGAACAGCATCGCCGTCCTGTTCGAGGCCCTCCGCAAAGGTTTCCACCGCGCGTACCCCGCACGTACGCGCCTCGCCCAACCACGCTTCAAAGGGCCTACAAGACCTCGTGGGTCTTGCTCTCTGTGAAACGCCCCGCGAGCGCACGAGTTCGCAAAACCGCCGGGTCAATGCGACGACACGCGACGCTTCCTCGTCCTGCTCGATGCGCGCCAACGTCGCGGTCTCCGCGGGGGTCAACTCCGAGGGCTTCTTCACGCACAACCACGCCAATTGCTTCGGCGAGGAGAGCGCGTCAGGGCGCGTGCCTTTCGACCACCAGTTGCCGCCGGGGTAACCACGCGCCCCTGAGCGAGGCCGAGCGGTCCGTCGCACCTGGAGCCAACGGTGGACCTGCCGCGAGGTGCCACGAAAGCCTTGGGCGCGAATCTCCCGCCAGAGTTCGCAGGCGTTCTCACACCCTGCGACTTGTCGCCGCGTCAGGTACTCCAGATAAGGGTCGAGGATGCTCGGTCTAGGCACGCGCGCCGCGCGCTCGGGGAAGACTTCGGCGGCTGCGTATTTGCGGACGGTCCCTCGCGCAAGTCCCAGTGTGCGACTGATTCTCAGCAGGGGTTCCCCTACCAGGTGACGCAGCCGTACGGCTTCGTATGCGGCAACACGCCGGGAGCGGCTCTCCTCTCGGGCGTGGGCTTCGGCGTGAGTTCGCGAGAAGCTGGTGTGACGACGTGCAGGAGGAGTGTCTGCGCTCGGCACGACTGGTAGCGCTCGAAGGCGAGGGTGAGCGCTGGTCATCCAGCGTTCCATCATTTGCCGTCCATTCAGCAGCAAGTGCCAGCGGTCCGCCACCTGCTGGGCCTCTGGAGCGCCCAGCACCGCCGCTCGTGCGTACTCAGTCGACCGCTCTCTGGCGATGACTTCCACGCCGGGGTGCTGGCGCAGCCAGGCGCTCACCGTGGGAGTCGAGCGGTCTGGCAACACGTCCCGCACGCAGTGCGCTTCCAGGTCGACAAGGATGGAGCCGTAGGTGCGCCCCTTGCGCAGCGCCCAGTCGTCGAGGCCCAGGACGCGAGCGGGGCTGGGAGAAGGCAGCGGAGCGCGGCGGATCAGCCGCAGGAGGGTATCGGGACTGGTGGGCATGGCCAGGGGCTTGAGCAGCCTGGCCCCAGCCTCTGCTCCGGCTGTGATTGCAACAGCGCACTGCGCGGTGGCCAGCCGCCGTGTCCGCCGAGCCTGAGCGGCCAGCAGGCGCACCGGCCGCTCCGCGAACGTGCGGCGGGAGCACTCCGGGTTTCGGCAGCAGAAGCGCCGCACACGCAGTTCGATTTGCACGACGCGCCCTGCGGCGGGCAGGTCCGCTGGGCGTCGGACGTAGCGACCATGCACCGCGGTACTGGACGTCTGGCAGGAGGGACATCGTGCTCCCGTGCCCTCCATGCGCACCCCGAGGACGACACCCGCCGCGCTACCGTGGGCCACCCGGTCCACCCGACACCCAGGAAGTGGGTACAGCGTTTCCATTCCCAGGGTGTATTCGCCCCGCTGGCAGCATGCCGTGTCTGCCTACTCCCCAGAGGGGAACCACACGAAGTGCGGGAGAGCCACGGAACCGGGTCACGCCCACCTGGGCTTGCCCACGGCATGTGCGAGGTTGGCCCCGGCACGAGGGCCACCCCAGGCCGCGTGGTGTTGAGGCTCAAGAGGCGCCAAGAGGTCCAGGCCCCTGCTACGCACCCGATGGGAGCGCGGTCTGGGCCGGCGTGTACCCCAAGGGGGCTCAAGCGGCCTGTCCACCGGCCGGGCTACTCCCATCGGACGGGAAACCAGGAGCACCGGTGCACGACCTCCGAGAAGACGACGCCGACCGTAGCAGGTGCCCTGGGGTCGCAGGTCTGTCAAGGCGCCGCGCGTCCGCCGATCTCCGGAAAGCGCTCGTAGGCGCGCTTGAGCGCATCCAAGTGCGCAGGGTTGTCCAGGTCGAGCGGCATGTCGGTAAGCTGCACGACCCACCCGCCCGACTCCGTGCGCCGTGCCCGTGAGAGCAGTTCGGCGTCGCGGGTCGGGTCCGGGAACCCGATGACCTTCGCGGCAGGGGCCGACCAGTAGTTCAGCCATCCGAGGCGATGCGGAATCTCAGGTGCGCGGATCTTCTCAGGCAGCTTGAGTGCTGGCAGCCCCCGGGGCGGAATCCCTGGCTTGTGGACCGGATCGCGTGTTTGCCGTGCGATCTCGACACCCGCGCCAGACGGCGTCGCATGCCCCCAAAACGCGCGGGCCCCTTCTGCCACGCCTCCAAGCACATCCGCTGCCGCCGCGATGACGGCCTCGTTCAGTGGCAGCTCTGCATGGGCATCGAGCAACGACTGCCCGCCCGGCGCTTGGCGCGCGGGTGTTTGCAACCCATAAATCGTCACAGGGAAGCTCTCGTCACCGTTGCATACGAGAGGGAAGCCTCCGTCCCTGGCCCCTTCGGAAAGCCACGTGTCGCGCTGCGGTAAAGCGATGGGGCGCCCCTCTTCGGAAACCTTCCAATCGAGGCGCAAGCCAGGGAAGGCCCGCTCCATTCCATGGACGACAGCGAGCGTGCGACCGTCCCTCGCAAGCAGCGCTGGCGCGTAGACAATGATGCCAAGGGTGGTTTGCGTGGTCATCGCCTGCACCCCGTGACGACGATCTCCAGTTCGGGCGCCTCACGCTCCAGCGCTTCTCTGTGCGCTTCGGTGCTCACCCCAACGACGAAGCGATATCCACATGACAGCGCGATGTTTCGCTCTTCCCGCATCTTGGCCGCCTGCCCTTTGATTACCCGCCCTCGGAGAAAGGCATTGTACGTGTCAAATTGGTCGGTCTTGATCTCCCACAGCACGCGCACGCCGACTTGCAGCGCATCGAAGCGCACGCCGCCAACGAGCACGTCCTTGCCGCGGTAGCGGTTCGGCGGAAACCAGTCAGCGCACTCATTGTGCGGGTCATCTCCGCCTGCGTGAGGCACTGGAACAGGCTCGCAACTGGCGCGTCCCGTCCGGTCCACGGGCACAGGTGGCGCTGGGGGCTGCCGGTCCAGCCCCGCTGGCTCGGGCTTCAGCTTGGGCTTGCGTTGGGCTTCAGCTTCCCGGGATGCCACCTTCGTTCCTCGTGAGGTTCCTGCTTCCTCAGGGTAGGCGTGGCGGAATTCGTATGCATTCAGTGCTTCTTTGATGGCGACGCCGATCACCACCACGCCAAGCACGATCACGGCCCCCACGGCAATCTCAGGAGCCGCTAGCACGCAGAACCCGAGTCCCACGGCTGCAGCGTCCGCTGAAGCGAACGAGCATCTTCCCGTGGTGTCGTGGAACTCGATTCGGTCATGGTCGAGGGTCCGATAGCACTTCTCCACCAGCACGGCCCAAGGCTGGGAAGCCTCACGGACGACGCACTGTCCCCCGTCTGTCCACGGCAGCTTCGCTGCTCGCTGGATGTTGGCGAGCCTTGGGTTCCGCACCGTTGGCTCATTTCGGTTCGGCGCCGACGTAGCGCAGGCCGAGAGAAAGAGCAGAAGTGCGATGCAAGCTCGGAGCCGCGTCATGGTCACGTCCTTTCAATCAAGCGCGATGCTGGAGGTCAAGGCTCGCCCGCCCGGAGCATTCCAGCACGCGCTGACGTCGATGGTGTTCGGAGCGCGGCAGCACACACAGCCCGGAGCACACCAGCGGTGCGAAGACGCGCGGGCACCATCAGCCACGCCAAGGAGCGGCGCAGCTCAGGGGAGCCAACGCGGCGGGCACCTCGTCAGTGGCCGGGCGCCAAGAAAAACCGCTGAAGGCGGGCACCGAGGAGCACCGCACGCAACCATCGAAATGACGATGCGCTACGCCCACCTGAGCCCTGACAGCCGGAGGGCGGCGGTCAACGTCCTGGACCGTCCGCTCGCTCCGGCGTGTGACATACGTGCGACACGCGTGGAGGACGCCGCCAACCACACGTAAGGACAGGGGGGAAACAGTACCGGGAGCGGGATTCGAACCCGCAACCTCCGCGTTCTGAGCGCGGCGCCTCTACCAAGATTGGGCTACCCCGGCGTGATGCGGTGATGAGTCGGGACGACTGGATTCGAACCAGCGACCTCGCGCGCCCGAGGCGCGCGCTCTGACCAGACTGAGCTACGTCCCGATGTGAGGTGGAGCATCGAGGGAGGACCCGGACATGACTGAGGCCGGGTCCCCCCTCGGGAGCCCGGCCTCTGGCCCTGCGTCTTCCCTGGGTTCCAGGGAGGCGGGGTCAGGTGCCGGGTGGACTGCCGCGGAAGGAGGCGATTGCCCATTCCAGGCTGTCGGGAGCGGGGACCGGGTCGGGAAGTGGATTCAGGTTCAGCTCGTCGCGCGTCGTCATGGTCACCGCTCCTTTCGGGGATGAGAGACGCGGCGGAAATCCAGCCCTGACAAGTCCTTGCGACGACCTGCCCGCCCGCCCGCTTCCGGCTGCCTGAAGGGGTATTTGACCTTGAGGTACAAAATGCGTAGAAGGCCGTCATGGCACGCCCACGGAAGTTCAAGCCCGAGGCCGTCGTGGAGAAGGCGATGGAGGTCTTCTGGACGAAGGGGTACGCGGGCACGACGCCCCAGGAGTTGGGCGAGCGGATGGGGCTGGGCCGGGGCAGCCTGTACAACACCTTCGACAGCAAGCACGGCCTCTTCGAGCACGCGCTGCGCCACTACCTCGAACACGAGTCGGTGAAGCTGCTCGCGTTGCTGAAGCAGCCGGGTTCGGCCAGGCAACGCCTGCGGGGGCTGATGCTGGCCATCATCCGGGTGGACCTCGCGGATCCGGAGCGCCGGGGCTGCATGGCCATCAACACCGCCATCGAGCTCGCCGGGCGTGATGAGGCCGCGACGAAGCTGGCCGCGCGCATGTTCGACCAGACCGAGGCGGCGTTCCTGGCCGTCATCGAGGAGGGCCAGCGCACCGGCGAACTGGAGGCTTCTCTTGATGCGGGGGCGCTGGCGAGCCTGCTGCTCAACACCCTCACCGGACTGCGCGTGCTCGGAAAGACAGCCCAGGACGCCACGCGGTTGGAACGGATTGTCGACACCGTCCTGAAGGTCTTTTGATCATGCCCCGACTTCCTCCCATCCGACTCGTCGCGCTCCTGCTCGGGGTGTTCACGGGCGCGTGCGCGAACCGTTCTCCGGTGGCGCCCGAAGCACCGGGGGCCGCAGGCCTTCCCTCCGTCCGCCTCTATGCGCTGGACTGTGGCCACATCGACGTGAAGGACATGGGGCTCTTCGCGGACCGCAGTCCACCGGGAGGGCAGCCCGGCGAGCTGGTCGTTCCCTGCTTCCTCATCCAGCACCCTCGCGGCACGCTGCTGTGGGACACGGGGCTGAGCGATGCCCTGGCCCGACAGGCCGGCGGCGCGGAGGACCCGGTGGGCAATCGCTTGCGGCTGGAGACATCCCTGGGCGTGCAGCTCACCCGGCTGGGACTGACCCCCGCGGACGTGCGCTACGTGGGCTTCTCCCATTTGCATGCCGACCATGCCGGCAACGCCAATGCGTTCACGGCGTCGACGTGGCTGGTGCAACGGCGTGAGTTCGAATGGGCGACCCAGACGCCGACACCCCTGGGCGTGGACCCGGGAGCCTTCTCCTCCTGGCGTGAGGCGAAGGTCCAGTTGCTGGAGGGGGACTTCGATGTCTTTGGCGATGGCAGCGTGCGCATCGTCTCCACGCCGGGCCATACGCCCGGACACCAGTCCCTGGTGCTTCGGCTCCGGAAGGCGGGGACCCGGGTGCTTTCGGGAGACCTCTGTCACACACGTGAGAACTGGGTGCGCCATGGAGTGCCCGCGTTCAACACCAGCCGCGAGGACACCCTTGCGTCCATCACCCGCGTGGAGGCCTTGCTGAAGGACTCGCACGGACACTTCATCGTGCAGCACGCTCCGGAGGACTTCCAATCCCTGCCGGCGTTCCCCTTGGCTCTGGAGTGAGCGAAGCGCATCCGCCCCACCGTGGGTGCACGGTGGGGCGGGCTCGCAGTCCGGGACTTCAGCGCGAGTGCTGCTTGAAGAAGTCCCACATGATGGTGGTGCCGTCGGGCCCGGCGGGGTCCGCGAACGGATAGGCGGAGTTGCCGCCCGGCCACGCGTGGCCCATGCCTTCAATCTCATACTGCTGGACCAGGAGCACGCCGCCGGTGACGTAGTTCCTCACCGTGTACTTGCGGCCTCCCGGTGAGGTGGCGGAGTAGACCTGGGTGGGGGAGTTCGACACGCTGTTGTTGTTCGCGCCGTCGTCTCCGTAGTCGTTCGTCTGGAGGAACTGGCGCACCGTCTGCGTGCCATTGATGGGATTGACGACATCGTCGGCCGTGCCGTGGACGACGAGCACCGGCACCTTCCGGCGCGGCTTGCCCGAACAGGCCCAGGCGTCATACCCCCGGTCGTCCGGCGAATAGATGCTGCCGAACTTCATGGCGAAGAGGGTGCCGGAGGCCGTGGTGGCCGCCTTGTACATCGCTCCTGCGCCCACCATGCCGGCGGTGAACACATCCGAGTAGCAGGCCATCAGGATGGTCGACATCACCGCGCCAGCGGAGACGCCTCCCACGTAGACACGGCGCTCATCCACCGTGTAGTGGCCCTTCACCCAATCCACCATGCCGACAATCACTGACGGCTCTAGACCGCCCCGATCCTGGTTGATGGAGAACATGAAGTTCCAGCACTGGGTGCCATTGGCGAGCATGGCCTGATTGGGATAGAGCACCAGGAACTTCTCCTGGTCCGCCTTCTCATTCAGCCGTGCCAGTCCGGCGAACTGGTCTGGATTCTGGAGACAGCCATGGAGCCCGACGACCAGCGGGAGCCGCTCCCCGGGCTGATAGCCCGTGGGAACCCAGAGCTGGTAGCTCCGGGTCCCCCCGTCGCCGCTGTAGATTCCATGGACCCACGAGCCCGCCTGGGCCTGACTTGCACCCAGCATTCCGAAAAGCGCGCACAACCCCACGACCGCCCGGCAAAGGGCGCTGACATTCCGAGTCACCGACATCTGACTGCCTCCTGCTTCAACGAGGCCGCGGGATGCGGCCTCGGGAAGTTGCGGATGCGTCGGCGCCCGGGGCGGGGACTCAGCCCGTGTGGAGCGCGTCGCGCGAGGGGCCTTCGACTTTCCGGAGGAAGCCCTCCACCGCCTCGACGACCTGTCCGGGTTGGTCCACCGGCGCGGCATGGCCGGAGTCCGTCAGCACCTGGAGCCGGGCCTTCTGAAGCAGGTCCACGTAGGCCTGCTTCGAAGCCTGGGGCGTGTAGTCCCGTTCGGAGTGCAGCACCAGCACGGGGCAGGACACGTCCTTCAGCCGCTCAAGGACGCTCCACCCGAGCAGCCCCTTCGTCGCGCGCAGGTAGACGTCCGGCGCGTTGGAGCCCAGTCGCTCCACCGCCTGTCGCCGCAGGGACTCCTGCTCCGGTTTGGGAAACAGCTTCTTCGCCACGATCTTCGCCAACCCCTGGGGCCCCAGCGCCCGCAGCGCCAGGAGGCGCGTCAGGTACGCGAACCGCTGGCGCAGGGTGCGGGGGACCATGTCCGGCCCGCTGTTGATGACCACCAGACTGCGCACCAGGTCCGGCCGGTCCACCGCGAGCTGGAAGCCCATCATCCCGCCCATGGACAGCCCCACGATGTGCACCGACGACAGGCCCAGCCCGTCACACAGCGCGGCGATGTCGCGCGCGAAGAGCGCCACGCCGTAGGCCCCCGCCGGCTTGTCGCTGCGGCCGTGGCCCCGGGCGTCCGGAACGAGGAGGCGGTGGTGCGCGGAGAGCCGAGGCGCCACACCCTCCCAGTCGCTCCCCGAGGACCCCAGCCCGTGCAGCAGGAGCACCGGCGCGCCCTCGCCAGACTCCTCGAAGTGGAGGGTCACGCCTTCCTGGGTGCGAAACGTGGGCATCGGCAGGGCCTCTTCATCCTGGGGGACGGCCACATCGGGATGAACGACTGTTCAGAGGTGCGTTAGACTTCACTGTCGTTGATGCCGTTGAAGGCTATCTGAACGAACGTTCGTTTCGCAAGGCCACCCATGTCCGTTCCTCTTCCTCCGTCCCGGTTGCGTGCTCGCAAGGCGGTTCTTCCGACCTCGGCGGTCCCTGACGGGACGCGTCGTCGCATCCTGGAAGCGGCGCTCCAGCTCTTCGCGAGCCGGGGCTTCCATGGCGCGTCCATCCGGGACCTGGCGACGGCGCTGGAGCTGCGGCCCAGCGCGCTCTACGCGCACTTTTCTTCCAAGGAGCACGTGCTGGCGGAGCTGGTGCTCATGGGCCACGAGGCGCACCACGAGGGGTTGCGCGCGGCGCTGCTCGGCGCGGGTTCGGAGCCCATTGAACAACTGAGGGCGCTGGTCCGGGCCCATACGCTGCTGCACGCGAACCATCCCCAGCTCGCGGTGGTGGTGAACGAGGAGATCCACTCGCTGCCGCCGGAGCTGGCGGCGCCGGCCCTGGCCCTGCGGGAACAGTCCGCGGCCTTGCTGCACGCGGTCATCGAGCGGGGCAGGGCGCAGGGGGTGTTCTCGGTGCCGCACGCGGGGGTGACGGCGGCGGCGATCTCCACGCTGGGGCTGCGACTGCCGTACTGGTACGAGCCCACCCCGGCGCTCGACGTCGACATGCTGGCGGACCTGCACGTGGAGCTGTCGCTGCGGATGCTGGGCGTCCAGGGCCCACCCGCCCCTGCGTCCTAACCCGCTTCAGGGAAGTTCAGTAAGGCGCAGGCCTGCGTGAAGGAAGAAGGCGGCGAGAACGTCGTGGCGGTGGCCCAGGCGCACGAATGAGGCGCGTGCCTGGGCGCGCAGCTCGGCGACAGAGTCGGGCGTGGCATTGCGCAGCTCGGCCTTCACCACGCCGTTGCAGCCCTCCTCGGGATTGAGGTCTGGCGCATAGCCAGGCAGCCGCTCAAGACGGAAGTCCTCGGGGTGGCGGGCGACGAAGTCGAGCGTCTCGGCACTGTGGTGCTGGTTGAGGCCGTCCCACACGATGGTGAGAGGACGGCCCACGTTCCTGCGGAAGTAGCGCAGGGCCTCGATGATGTCCTGGCTGGTGAAGCTTCCCTCCCGGTGGCGCGAATACAGACGCGCCGGCTTGCGGCCGTACGGGGCAATGAGGGCGACGATGCTGGAGACTTCGCGCCGCTTGTCACGACGGCGCAAGGTGGGCGGATGCCAGACGGGCGCCCAGGTAGACGCTACGCGGGCCCGAAACGAACTACCTGTCTCGTCCACGAAGGCAATGGCCCGCCCGCTTCTTCGAGCCCCCTTTTGATGCGGGGCCAGTCGCGTTTCAGCCATGCCTCCACCAACGCATCGTCACGCTCCTTGGCTCGCGTGCGGGGCTGCTGCGGACTCAACCCCAGCCGGTGAAGGCGCTCGGCCAGGTAATTGGGGTGGTAGCGCACACCGAACGTGCGGTGGATGAGGTGCGCCACTCGCGTGAGTGTCCAACGCTCGGTAGGGAAACCGCAGGTGCGCGCCCCTGCCTTTACCAACTCCGCCACCTGCCGCCATTCCCCCGGACTCAACTTCGACGGTCGGCCCGTGCGCGGCCTCGCCTTCAGTCCGCGTGTCCTGCCGCCTGCCTCATGCAGTCGCCGCGCCCAACGACTGACGGAGGCCTCGCTGACTCCCACACGGCGCGCCACCTCCGCCTGCGACAGTTGCCCCCGTCGCAGGAGTCGTCCGGCCGCAAGCCGCCGCTCCTCAAGCTGCTGCGCCGTCCAGTGCTTTGGTTGCCACGCCATGGACGCCACCTCTCCATGACGCAACCGGTAGCTCCTTACCCAACTTCCCTGAAGGGGGTTAGCGAGCCGGGGGGACTCCGGGAGGGAGGAGCTGGCTCCTCCAGTCGCGCTTCTCGATGCGCCTCACGTTGTCGGCCTCCGCGAGCGTCGTCAGATAGCGGGACAGGTCGAGCAGTTCGGTGTCGTGCTTCTGCCCGTCGTACTCGCGCACGTAGATGGCATTGCCGTGGTTGTGGACGCACTTGGCGGGTGTGTCGTCGACAATCAGGACGCGCTCCAGCCGGTAGCCCCGCCGCTTCAACTTGTGCAGCTTCTTGACGTAGCCGTAGTGGGAGTCCGGGTCGAGGTGGCCGTCGTTCATCACGCGGGTCTTGTCGGCCGCGAACGTGCAGCGGCTCCTTCCCCAGACAAACGCCAGGGGGAGCGCTGGCGGGAGGATGCGTTTCACGATCTCCATCACGTAGTCATCCGTCCCGGAGGACCAGATCGCGAGCTGGAACCGGGAGGCGCATTCCGTGAGGAAGGGCTCCAGGTGCGGGCGCACGTGGCCGAAGAAACCCTGGAGCCGGAAGTCCGCCTTGCGGCCCAGGGGCTCCTCGCTCACGTGGACCAGGGTCTCATCCAGGTCGAGGATCAGGAGGATTCGGTCTGTCGGGCTCATCGGAGGCTGACGCGGCCGCACGTCCGGGCATGACGCGCGAGGGAGTGGGAGTCTGCCCCGAATGGTCCGAAGATGCGCCCGGCGGTTTCATCCTTCCTCGCGGGGCGTGTACATGACGGAGCTGGAAGACCTCACGGCGTTCGAGCAGCACCTGGCAGGAGGCCGAAGCCTCGCCAACGTCATCCTCCAGGGCCTGGACCTCACGGCGTGGAGCGACGCGGTGCTGAGAGCGGACCTCACGGGCACCATCTTCCTGGGGTGTCACCTGGAGGCGAAGACCCTGCTGCGGGTCGTCGAACAGGGCGCCATGGTGTTCCCGCCGTTCTCGGGCCTGCCCTATTCGCCCTACCGGGGCACGCTCTACACCCCGGAGGAGCTGTACGCGGGCTTCGACCCCGCGCACCCGGAGAGCTACGCGGACACGCCGGACGCGCGCATCTATGCGCACTGGAACTCGCGCGGAGGCGCCAACCCGCCCTCCCTGCTGGAGACCCTGGCGCAGCGGCTGCACGACCACGCAGTCAGTGACGCCCTGGAGGAGGTGCTCCTGCACGAAGGCAAACCCCGTCGGGTGGTGGCCATCATGGGCGGACACTCCATGCAGCGGGGCGCGCCGGACTACCGCTCCGTGGCGGAGCTGGCCCGTGCCCTGGCGCGCCAGGGGTTCTTCCTGGTGAGCGGAGGCGGTCCGGGCGCCATGGAGGCCACGCACCTGGGCGCGTGGTTCGCCGGGCGGAGTGATGGCGACCTGGACGCGGCGCTCGCGCTGCTGGCCGAGGCCCCGTCCTACAAGGACCGCGAATGGCTGGCGCGGGCCTTCGAGGTGCGCGCGAAATGGCCGATGCGCGATGAGGACCGAGCCCTGGGCGACAGCCTGGGCATCCCGACCTGGCTCTACGGCCACGAACCGCCCAACCCGTTCGCCACGCGCATCGCCAAGTACTTCGCCAACAGCGTGCGCGAGGAGGGCCTGCTCACCATCGCGAGGGGTGGCGTCGTCTATTCGCCGGGCAGCGCTGGCACCGTGCAGGAGATCTTCCAGGACGCCTGCCAGAACCACTACAACACGGTCGGCATCATCAGCCCGATGCTCTTCCTGGGCCGCGAGTTCTGGACGAAGACGCGGCCGGTGTACCCGCTGCTGGAGCACCTGGCGCGGGGCCATGAGTACGCGCGCCACCTGCTGATCACCGACTCGCAGGAGGACATCATCCAGGCGCTGGTGCGCTTCGACCAGGAGCGCGAAGGGGCACTGCCCGTGCCCCTCGCTGATGCGGGCGCCTTCGCTAAACTGGGGTGACCGAGGACAGGTTCACGAAGGCGTCCCGCTTCACCCCGTGCTTGCGGAAGTCCTGCACGGTCCGCGCGAGCGTGGCCGCCAGCAGTCCCAGGAAGGGCAGGTGCTCGCCGCCTTCACAGGTGGCCTGGCCCTGCGTGTCCTCCGTGTCCGGGACGAAGCGCTCGTCCCAGCGCACCAGGCCGAACGTCCCGTCCGCCGACACCGCGCCGTGCACCAGCGGCGTGCCCGTCTTCCGCGCGTGGTCGCTGAGCAACTGACGGCTGTCCTGGTTGTCGAAGGCGTCCACCAGCAGCTCCGCGCCCTTGCACAGCGCCTCCACGTTGTCGCGCGTGAGGCGCACGCCGAAGGACTCCGCCTTCACGCCGTGCAGGTTGTGGAGCTGGAGCTTCAGCGCCTCCGCCTTGTTCTTGCCGACGGACGGCTTCACGTACGCCTGTGACAGCAGGTTCTTCGACTCCACCCGGTCGAAGTCGATGAACACCAGCGTCGCATCCAGGTTGCGACACAGCAGGGCCGCCGTGGATCCGATGGCCCCCACCCCGCAGAAGACGATGCGCATGGTGGCCCTCAGCACGCCCCGAAGGGCACCTTCGGACGCAGGTAGATACGCTCCTCGCCGCGCGCACCCCGGAAGCGGTCCACGACGTAGTGCTGGAACGCGTCCTCACCCAGGTGGATGCGGTGCAGGCCCGGCACTCCGCCCGAGCGCACCAGCTCCACCGCGATGCGACGCACGTCCGTGTCGCTGATGGCCCGCTCCAGCTCCACCGGCACGTCGGCCGACAGTCCGTCGAAGGTGATGTTGAGCGTGGTCATGATGGCTGTCTCCTTGGAGCGCGCGCCCCGGACCCCAACCGCGGAAGCGCGGCCGGCCGGGAACCCTGGCCCGGGACGTCCCCGCCGCGTCCTTCCTGACAACCCCTGCCGTCGGGGGCGCGGCCTCCCCGCGATGTCTGGCGGGGTGTGAAGGGGCAGGCGCGCGGCCGGGCGCCAGCACCCGTGACGTGGCCGTTTCACGAGGCGGGCCGTCATCGCCTCTTCGCGGGGCCGTGCACAGTGTTGGGCTCCAGGAGGAATCCAACGCATGGAGTCACCACCCGTACCGCATACCTGGAACGTGACGCCCCGGGAGGCCGTGGCGCTGCAGAAGCGCCTGCGCGAACAGCTCATCCTCCAGCCACCTCCAGGGCTGAAGGTCACGCGGCTTGGGGGCGCGGACATCTCCACGGAGAAGGGCAACGACACGGGCTATGGCGGCATGGTGGTGCTGGACGCGGCGACGCTTGCGCCCCTCGCGCGGTCCGTGGCGGCGGTGCCGCTGTCCTTTCCGTACGTCCCGGGGCTGCTGTCGTTTCGCGAGCTGCCGGTGCTGGCGGCCGTCTGGGCGCGGCTGACGGTCCGGCCCGACGTGCTCGTCTTCGACGGCCAGGGCACCGCGCACCCGCGCCGGCTGGGCATCGCCTGTCACGGGGGATTGCTCTTCGACGTGCCGTCCATCGGCTGCGCCAAGTCGCTCCTGGTGGGAACGCACGGCAAGCTCGCGGAGGGCAGGGGGGCCACGGCCCCCATCACGCACCAGGGCGAGGTGGTGGGCATGGCGGTCCGCACCCGCCAGGGCGTCAGCCCCGTGTTCGTCTCCCCCGGACACCGGATGGACCTGGAGACCGCCGTGGAGTGGGTGCTCAAGGCAAGCCCGCGCTACCGTGAACCGGAGACGACGCGTCAGGCGCACCGGCTGGTCAACGCCTTCCGCCGGGCGGGCGGTGAGGCGGCGGAGCTGGAAGGAGGGAGTCCCGGATGAAGCCCATGGGATTGACGCTGGTGGCGCTGGGCCTGGGGCTCGTGGTCGTGGGGCTCCTCGTCTGGGCCGGGGCCTTCTCCTGGTTCGGACGGCTGCCGGGGGACATCCGCGTGGAGAGCGGCCACACGCGCTTCTTCGCCCCCATCGCGTCCATGCTGCTCGTGTCCGTGCTGCTCAGCCTGGGCGCCTGGGTGCTGCGCCGGTTCTTCTAGCCACCGTTCCCGGTCGATTTCTCCTCAAGGATGGGCGGGCTCGCCGTCTGTCCGGCGGGGCCTGACCTGCCGGGTTGCCTGCCTGCTGTCCAGACGGGCAGCAGGGGGCCTGCCCTGGTGTTCCCGGGGCGGGCACAAGCCGGACGAGGAGTGGATCCGCGCCTTTGAACCGCGCAGCATGCGGCCCCCGTCTTGTCCGGCCCCGTCCGGGAATAAAGGCGACATTCGAAAGAGGGCGGCTGACCGGCCGTCAGGAGCGAGCATGCGCAGGCTGTCATCCCCATTGAGCGAGCTGGCTTCGCACTACCCGGTGGTCGTCGTGGGGTCGGGGTATGGCGGCGGCATCTCCGCCAGTCGCCTGGCTCGCGCGGGGCAGCAGGTGTGCGTGCTGGAGCGCGGTCGGGAGATGCACCCCGGCGAGATGCCTCGCACGCCCGCGCAGGCCCTGGCCGAGTTCCAGCTCCACTGCGCGCCGGGGCAGGGCGACCTGGACGTGGGCAGCCCCACGGGCCTCATCGAGGTGCACCGCAACGGGGATGTGTCCGTCATCAACGGCTGCGGCCTGGGCGGCACGTCGCTCATCAATGCCAACGTGACGATGCGGCCGGATCCGCGCGTGTTCGAGGATCCGCGCTGGCCCGCCGCCCTGCGTGCGGACGTGCACGGCCTGCTGGAGGACGGCTTCGCGCACGCGGAGCTGATGCTGCGACCCCTGCCGTACCCGGAGGACCATCCGCCGCTGCAGAAGCTCAAGACGCTGGGCATCTCCGCGGAGAAGCTGGGCGGACGGCTGATGCGGCCGCCCCTGGCCGTGACGTTCGAGGCGGGCGTCAACGCCGCGGGCGTGCGGCAGCCGGGGTGTTCGCTGTGCGGTGACTGCTCCACCGGCTGCAACACCGGCGCGAAGAACACCATCCTCATGAACTACCTGCCGGACGCGCACGCGCACGGCGCCCGCATCTTCACCGAGGTGTCGGTGCGCGCGGTGGTGCCGGACGGCGCGAAGTGGCGCGTCTACTACCGCCCCCACCACACCGGCCGCGAGCGCTTCGACGCGCCCGACGCGTGGCTCACCGCGGACCGGGTCGTCCTGGCGGCCGGCACCATGGGCACGGCGGAGATCCTCCTGCGCTCGCGCGAGCAGGGCCTGTCCGTGTCCTCGAAGCTGGGCCACCGCTTCAGCAGCAACGGCGACGTGCTGGCCTTCGGCTACAACCTGGACATGCCCGTCCACGGCGTGGGCCACGGCGAGCAGGACCATGAGACGCGCGACCCGGTGGGCCCGTGCATCACGGGCGCCATCGACCAGCGCGACACGGAGCGGCTGGACGAGGGGATGATCATCGAGGAGGGCGCCATCCCCGGCGCGCTCGCCTCGTTGATGCCCGCGGCGCTCGCGGGCGCGTCGGCGATGGTGGGCGAGGACACCGACGAGGGCATCCTGGACTGGGTCCAGGAGCGCATCCGTCAGGCCGAAAGCCTGGTGCGCGGCCCGGACCACGGCGCGGTGGAGCACACGCAGACGCTGATGGTGATGTCCCACGACGAGGCGAAGGGTGAGCTGCGGCTGGAGCACGACCGCGTGCGCCTGCACTGGCCGGACGCGGGCCGGGACCCCCAGTTGATCCGCGTGGAGGAGCGCCTGCGCCGGGCCACCGCCGCGCTGGGCGGGACCTACGTGCGCTATCCGCTCTGGACGGAGGCCTTCGGCAAGGAGGTGCTCTGCACGCACCCGCTGGGCGGCTGCGTGATGGCCGAGCGCGCCGAGGAAGGCGTCGTGGACCACGAGGGGCGCGTCTTCTCCGGGGCCTCCGGCCGCGCGGTGCATGAGGGGCTTTACGTGTCCGACGGTTCGGTGATGCCGCGCTCGCTGGGCATCAACCCGCTGCTCACCATCTCCGCGGTCGCCGAGCGGGCCTGCGCCCTGATGGCCCGGCGCAACGGCTGGACCATCGATTACGCGCCGCTGTCGGAGCGCGACGCCCGCCCGGTGCCCGGGCCCGTGGGCGTGCGCTTCACGGAGACGATGCACGGCTTCGTGTCCGGCGCGGTGGCCGCCCCGTTCCTGGATGCCGGCAACCCGGAGCGCGATGACGCCACGCCCCTGCGCTTCGTCCTCACCGTGACGGCGGAGGACCTGGAAGTGACGCTGCGCGACGAGCACCACCCCCTGAAGCTGATGGGCACGGTGACGGCGCCCGTGCTGTCGTCGCGTCCGCTGGTGGTGACGAAGGGCGAGCTGCGCCTGATGACGCGCGAGCATGCCCGGCCGGGTGGCCAGCGGATGGAGTACCTGCTGAACCTGCTCACCGAGGCCGGCGAGCGGTACTACCTGGAGGGCTACAAGGACCTCTACGACGATCCCGGCCTGGACCTGTGGAAGGACACCACCACGCTGCTGGTCTCCCTGCACAAGGGCGACGGGGCCACGGCGCCGTGCATCGGCCGGGGCTTCCTGCGCCTCACCGCGACGGAGTTCGCCCGGCAGCTCACCACCCTGAAGGTGCTCAACGGCCGCGACGAGCTGCACCGGCTGGAGGCGCTGGGCCGCTTCGGAAGCTTCTTCTTCGGCGCCCTCTGGGACACCTACGTCCGCCGCGTGGCTGCCTAGCAGCCGGGCGGGCGGCGCAAGGTCCACCAGGCCGCGATGACGTGCCCTCCGGGGTGGGCATGGGCACCCTGTTTCCCACCGGGACCGACAGGGAGGACCCCATGGCTGAAGACCGTGACCCGCAGCGCCGCTCGGGTGCACCCCAGGATGACGAGCGTGCGGAGGAGCACCGCGAGCCGTCCATCGAGGAGCGGCGTGCGCGGCGCAGTGCCATGCGCGCAAGTCAGACCTATGCGCGCTTCATCGACCACCTGTGCGAACGGGGAGGCATGTCGCCCGCCGTCGCCCAGCAGGCGGCCGTCTCCGTCCTCTGCGGGCTGGAGCAACGGCTGCACGCGGAGGAATCCCACGACCTGGAGGCGCAGCTTCCCCGCAAGCTCACGGAGCTGCTGCACCGGTGCGAGCGCCACGACGCCGAGGTCCGTCCGGAGAAGTTCGGGCGCGATGAGCTGCTCAGGCAGGTAGGGGATGACCTCGCCCTGCACCCGGACGCGGTGGAGCCGGTGGTGCGCGCGGTGATGGACTCCGTCCGCCATCTGATCAGCGAAGGCGAGGCCGAGGACGTGAGCGCGCACCTGCCGCAGGACATCCGCCACCTGTGGCTGCCGACGATGTGACGCGGGGCCCGCCCGACGGTGTGTCGGGTGGGCTCCATCCCCGGGCCCTTTCGCACGCGCGCGAAACGTGGCGCGTGTCAGGGGCAGCGAGGTGCCCTAAGGTCTCCGGCGCACCCTGCCGGAGAACGCATGGCCCTCGACGATGACTTCAGCGCCGCCCAGACGCGGGTGAAGACGCTGACCAAGGCTCCTTCGAACGACACGCTGCTGGAGCTGTACTCCCTCTACAAGCAGGGCACCGACGGGGATGTGCAGGGCAAGCGCCCTGGCATGCTCGATATCAAGGGCCGTGCGAAGTACGACGCCTGGGAGAAGCGCAAGGGCCTGGCGAAGGACGCCGCGAAGCAGCAGTACGTGGCGCTCGTGGAAAAGCTGCTGAAGAAGTAGACGCCGCCCATGCCCCGCTGGCTCAGCCTCGCGCTGTTCCTCGTGCCGGTCATCTCGCTGCTCGCGGTGGCCCACGTCTATCTGTACCGCCGCCTCGTGCGGGATGTGACCGCGCGCAAGGGACTGCGCCGCGCCGGGCTCGTGCTCTTCGCCGGAGGCTTCGTGGGCTCCGTGGGGGCCCGCATCCTGGGGGCGATGCTCTCCTCGGAAGTGGCCCGCGCGGTGGGCATCGTGCTGCTCTTGTGGATGGGGCTGGTGCTCTACCTGCTCATGTTCACGCTGATGCTGGACGTCGGCGGGCGGATTGTCGCGCGCGTGCGCAAGGCGCCGGAGCCTGCGTCGCCGGAGCGCCGGGCGTTCCTGGCGGCGGGCGCCACCGTGGCCGGCGCGACGGTGAGCACCTACGGTGCCTGGAGGGCCTTCCACCCTCCGGACGTGCGCGACATCCAGGTGCGACTGCCCCGGCTGCCCAAGGCGCTGGAGGGCTTCACGCTGGTGCAGCTCACGGACATCCACATTGGCGGGGTGGTGCAGCGCCGCTTCGTGGATGAGCTGGTGGCGCGCACCAACGCGCTCAAGCCGGACCTCATCGCGGTGACGGGGGACCTGGTGGACGGCACGGTGGCGGAGCTGGGGCGCTACGCCGCGGGCTTCGGCGCGCTCAAGGCCCGGCACGGCGCGTTCTTCATCACCGGCAACCACGACTACTATTCGGGCGCGGATGCGTGGGTGGCGTTCGTCCAGGGCCTGGGCATCACCGTGCTGCGCAACCGCTCCGTGTCCATTGGCGACGCGGGCGCGTCCTTCGACCTGCTGGGCGTGGATGACTGGAGCGCGGTGAAGCTGGGCGAACCCGGTTACGACCTGGACGCGGCGATGCGCGGGCTGCGTCCGGACCGCGCGTCGGTGCTGCTGGCGCACCAGCCCTCCAACTTCCAGGAGGTCGCCCGCCGCGACATCGGTTTGCAGGTTTCAGGGCACACGCACGGCGGACAGATGTTCCCGGGCAACGTGCTGGGACACCTCGTCTGGGGCGAGCAGAACGCGGGCCTGAGCCAGATGGGCAACTCCCACCTCTACGTCAGCCGGGGCTGCGGCTTCGTGGGCCCGCCCATGCGCGTCGGCGCGCCGCCGGAGATTGCCCGCATCATCCTGCTGCCGGGCTGAGCCGGGGCCGGCCGTACAGCAGCCCCGAAGCGATGCGGAGCGGCGCGGCCCACGGGGGTTCGTTTCGCACGGGCACGTCCTCGCCACCGACGCGGGCCACCATTCCGTCGGGGGCCACCACCGAGAAGCGCAGCGGCCGGCCCAGCGCCGCTTGCAACGCGGCCATCGTCGTCTCGTCCTCCGACGAGAAGCCGAGCGGCCCTTCGGGGTGGCTGTGGGTCACCTCCACCAGCGTGTCCCGCAGGCTCCAGATGGCCTCCCACCGTGCCCGGGAGTCCGGCAGCGCCACGGGGTCGTCGAACGAGTCACCCCACAGCACTTCGTCCCCGGGCCCGATGAGCAGGCACACTTCACGCGTCGACATGGGCCCTCGCTTTTCCGTGGCCTTCCCGGATGCGGGAGGCGTGTGTGTTCAGACATGCCGGGTGATGACCAGCGCGTCCGTGTCGATGGCTTCCTTCAGCACGGACGGCAGGCTCTCCAACGTCACGCGCGCGTCCGCGCCCGCGAGGCACACGCCCGCGTCGCGCACCCGCAGCGTCGCCATCTCCACCACCGTGACGAAGCGCTCGCCCATGAAGCTGTAGACCACTTCCATGAGGCCCTCGCCCAAACGACGGTGGTCGAGCATCCGAGCACCGGCCTTGTTCAACGCGCGTTCCGCCCACTCACCGGATGCCGCCTCCGCGCGACGACGCGCGCCGGGCGAAAGGCCGGCCCCGTTCCACGGCTCCCGCGACCCGCCTGTCGCTCGCGCGGACGTATCACCGCGAACTGCGTGGGCCATCGCACGGGTCTCCGCGTCCCGGCGGATCTCCTCCAGGGTTCGCTCGCGCTCCGTCCGCGCGGACTCCAGCGCTTGGGCCTCCGCGTCCCAGCGGGCCTGTTGGTCCACCTGAATGCGCAGGAAACGGGCGCGCTCTTCCGCCAGCCGCCGCAGACACGCCTCCGCCTCCGTGCGTCCACCCCGGGCCACGTCGAGCACACGCGCGCGCGCCTCCACCGGTGCGAAGGGGATGCTCGTGCCGCGCGACGCGGCTTCCAACACCGCGAAGCCGAACGCCGCGCGCAGGGACGCGCCCACGCCGCGCGCATCCCCCAGCGGACGGTCCTCTTCCAGCGCATGTCGCGCCAGCTCCTCTGCTTCGCCTTCGAACTCCACGCCTTCGAAGACGAGCGTGCCGTCATGCCAGCGGCGCGCCGTCACCGGCGACAGGCGCTGGGGCTGCTCCTCCGGCATCAACGCCAGAAGCTCCGCCACCGCGCCCTCGCGCACCAGTCGGGTGCCCCACAGGTGGCCCCGCACGCGCGGCCGGGCCTCCAGCCCTTCGGCGGAGGCCGGCTCGCGCGCGGTGGCCTGACGGCCCCTCACCTCGAAGCGCCACCAGCCCGGTTCCACGGGCGAGGTGACGTGCAGGCGGCGTGAAGGCGCGTCCACGGTCCCGCCGCCGAAATACGGCAGCACCGCCGACTCCACCTTCCCGAGCAGCTTCCGGTAGTCCACGCCCCTGCCTCCTTCTTCACGCCACCTTCAGCAGGGGCGTGCTCATCACCCGGTCCACCCAGCCGGACTGGCGGGCTCCCGCCATGCGCGGCGCGTCCATCAACGTCTGGAGCACCCGCGGCACCTGGTAGGGGTCCGCGAACTGCCCCACGCTCACCTCGCTGAAGGGCACGCCCAACTGCGCCGCGCCCGTCCGCACCGTGTTGCCTCGCGCACCCGCCACGCTCACCAGCATCGCCATCGCCGCCACGGTGTAGCCGCACCCGTGGAAGGCCTTGGCGAACTGGTCGCCCGCCTCGCCCGCCTCGTCACCCACCACCATCACCACCAGCTTCGCCTCCGCCGGGATGCGCACGCCCGCGCGGTGGAGCGCGTGCACCGCCGCTCCATGCACCGTGCCGCCCGACGCCTTCATGTCGGCCAGCATGTGCTGCACCGCCGTGCGGTTGGCCGCCTTGGGCTTGAGCACCGTGCCCATGGTGTCGAACGCCGCAACGTGCAGCTTGTCCATCGGGAAGCCCGCGAGGATGCGCGACAGCGCCTCCTTCGACTGCTCGATGGCACCCTCCATCGACCCCGACTTGTCGATGAGGAACATCACCCGCACGTCCATGTCCGCCGTCGCCTGCGCCACCGCCTGTCGCGCGGCGTTGTCGCTCGCCTCCTCCAGCTTGCGGCGCAGCCCCTCGCCCCGGACGTTCTTCGCGATGTTCAGCGAACGCTGATCCGTGGCGCGTGACACCGCCCGCTCCCAGCGCGCCTTCACGCTCGGCTCCTCCAGCAGGCCCAGCTCCTCCAGCGTGGGCGTCATCAGCCGCAGGTCGCGGTCCGACAGCGACGGCAACAGCGTCGCCAGGATGGCGGGCGTGAGCCCCACGTCCTTCGGCAGGCGGCCCACGACCTCCTTGTAGGAGAGGCGCTCCAGCTCAATCCACTCGCAGATCTCCGCCTCGCTGAGCCCGTCGAAGCGCTCGCGCTTCACCAGCGTGAGCCCCTGGAGGCCCACGTCGCGGTGCCCCGCGTCCGCCTGCTTCTGCTTCCAGCCGAGCACCTCGAAGAAGCCCTGCGACATGGGCTTGTAGCCGGCCTTGCGCGCCAGCTTCTTCAGCGTCTCCTTGTAGCCCGCCTTCACCAGGCCCTGGAGCATGGGCAGGTTCGCCTCGCGCGCGGCCAGCCACTTCCGCGCCACGTTCTTCCAGCGGCCCATGGGCGGCTTGTGCGACGCGGGGTCTCCGAAGCCCGCCTCACGGTTGAGGCGCGCGATTTCGGGCACCTCCAGGAGCTCCGCCACGCGCAGCACCGCCTTGGGCGTGAGCATGCGCGTGGAGCGGCGCACGTAGTGCAGCACCATGGCCTCGCCGATGGCGCGGAAGTCGTCGTCGTGGAACGCCACGGCACCCTGGCCGTCGCGCACGGGCAGGCCCGCGTGACCCTGCACCAGCATCAGCGCGCAGGTGGCCACCTTCAGGTCGCGCCAGTCCGTCTGCGTCAGCGCGTACGACGCGAAGTGCGCCATCAGGGTGGGGTTCAGGCGGTACAGCTCCAGGAGCTGGCCGTACAGCTTCACCGCCGCGGGCACGAACAGGCCCGGCGCCACCTTGGGCCAACGCGCGCGCGCCTGGGGATGCGCGTGCGCCGCCGCCTCCCAGGTGCCGGACACGTTCAGGCCGGGGCGGTGGTGCCACAGGTGCGCGGAGCCGCCGAGCACCACGTCGAGCAGTCGCTCGGCGGGTCCCCGCTGCGTCTCCGGAAGGGTCGTCTGGGTGCGCGTCGTCATGGCAGTCCCCCTTTCGGGACGTCGGGAACAAAAAGGCAGAGGCATGCCCGGGAAGGGCAGCCAGGGTTGGAAGGGAAGGGTGAGCGCCCGAGTGAGGAAGCCGGAAGGCTGAATTAACAGTTCAGTGTCGGACCGCCGACGGGCCCCCCGCCCTTTCGAGCGAGGGGATGGAGTCGAACCATGGCTTGTGGGGCCTCTTCGGCCGGGCGCTCGAAAGCGATGCGCCCCTGGACGCCCCCTTGTCCGGATTCCTGACGGGGGATTTCCCAGGCTTTTCCGCTGCTTCCCTGGCCTCATTAAAGGGCGAAGGGGGCCCGTGCTTTTTCTCGAAAAGGGGCGTCAGGAAGCCCCAGCGGGTCGCGTCGAGGCATTCCAGGTGCTCCCGACTGTCCGGTGGTTCCGGCACGCGGGCGCCCACGACTTCATGGGAGGCTGTCCGCGGATGCCAACGTGGTACCTTGCCGCGCCACATCCCCGCAACCCAACCTCCCGGGATGACGCCCGTCCCGGGACAGCCTCCAGGGCCTTCCGGTGTACGAGCAGCTCACGGATGAGGAATTGTTCGCGGAGGTGTCCCGCCGCCGCACCACGGGCGAGCCCGTGGGCAACCCCTTGGGGGCCCTCTGCGCGCGATGGGCGCGCCCGGCCCGCTACGTCATCAGCAGGATTCAGGGCAGCTACGGACGCGGTTCTCCGGCGGACGCCGACGAGCTCTTCCAGGACGCGGTCGGGAAGTTCCTCGACCGGGGCCTGGACCAGTTCCGCGGCGTGTCCGAACAGATGCCGGGCAGGAGCGCGTCTCCCAAGACGTTCTTCCTGCGCATCGTCAAGCACGTCGCCATCGACTTCTACCGGCGACACCGGGAGGAGCTGGCGCCCGCGCCGTCTTCACCCGACGACGTCATGGAAGAGACCCCGTCCGAGGTGGCCCGGGCGGTGGAGGGCGCACGGCGTCGCGAGGAGCGCGCCGAGGCGCAGGAGCTGTATTGGGCCGCCTACGCCAGGCTCCAGCAGGAGCACCCCAAGGAGGCTTCAGCATGGGAGCTGTATCACCACGAGGACGTGGAGGATCACGAGGAATGCGCACGGCGTTTGGACATCAGCGTGGTGAATTCGTACAAGCGCGTCAGTCGCGCCCAGGCATACCTGCGCCTGTACCTGCTCGAATTGCAGCGGGACGGTCAGCCGGAAGAGCCGTCGTGAAATCCCTCGGAGGGATGCTGTCCTCCGCCCCGCGCGGGATGCCGCGATGAAGGGCGATACGCTGTCCCGCTACCAGGCCCGTCACGCGCGCCTGTCCGCGGGCCCCGCTCCGGTGGGCGAGCTGTTGGAGGCGGTGGGGGATGTGCTGCGCCGCTCGGATCGGCTCGGCACCGAAGGGGTGGAAGAGGCCCTGAAGGCGCTGGGCCGCGCGGAGCTGGAAGCCTGGGTGAGCGCGCAGAAACCACAGGCGCTCCAGCCGCTCCTGCTCCGGGCCGCCGAGGAGTCGATGGAGGCCGCGCTGGGCGATGAGGGGGAGGAGTCCGATGTGTGGCGCGCCTCCGCGCTAGAAGGCCTCTCCGCTCGCGACCGGGCCGCCTCCGCCGCCCGCGCGCTGAGCACCTGGGAGATGTTGAAGGGTCCGCTGGAAGGGGACGCCGCTTCCGCTCGCGAGCGCTTCCTCGGGGCGCTGGGGCACCTGGACACCTCGCTGCGCCCCCGGGCGCGCTGGTTCATCCCCCTCAACGCCGAACGCCGTGCCGAGCGCGACCTGTTGGACCCCGTGGAGCGCCCCGGCGCCTGGTGGTTCTCCGCGCGGGCCGGTTGTGACGACCTGCTGGCGTCCTGGACGGGCAAGCCCCTGAAGGACCCCGAACACCTGAAGGACTGCGCCGGCTGCCGCGCGGACCGTGCGGAGACGGCGGTGGTGGACACGCCCCCCCGGCGCCACCTCACCGAGGACGAGCTGTGGCGCCTGGACTCGGGCGAGATGGGCGGCGAGGAGAAGGCGCGCGTGGAGGCCCACACCGCCTGGTGTGGCGAGTGCGCGCAGGCCGTGCTGGCGCTGGAAGAGGGCGACGCGGCCATCGATGAGGCGCTGGAGCTGGAGGAGGACGGACTGTCCGCCCCTCGCGCGGCCAGGGACTCCCGCGCGGACGCGGCCCGGCGCCCCGGCGCGGCCCGTCTGCCGGAGCACCGCGAGGTGCTGGAGGAGCGGCGTGACTTCCGCGTGGTGCTGGTGCGCGAGCGTCAGAAGCTGCGGCTGCTCGTGCAGCCCCTGGGCACGCGCGCCGTGACGGCCGCCGTCTTCCTGTCGCCGGGGCGTCCGTCGCTCAAGCCGACGCAGGGGCCGGAGGGGTTGTCCTTCGACCTGTCCACCGCGCTGGCCACCGGCGCGCACGCGGCCCACCTCACGGTGCAGGCCGGGCAGGAGACGCTGGAGCGCGACTTCGCGTTCTAGCCGTCGCTGGCGGACACGGGCCGGGGGGAAGGTCTCCCACCGGCCCTTCGCATGACGGGGCCTGTTACTGGCGTCCGGAGGGCGGGATGTAGCCCTCGCGGTCGTCATAGGCCTGGGACGAGCGCACCGGCGGGCGGATGTCCACGGCCCGCGGCGCATCCGAGTCGCTCCGGAAGCCGCTGGACAGGAAGGCCGCCACCAACTGCGTCAGGGGCGGCCGGGTGGCCAGCGCCACGCCACACACGTCGAGCCGGTCCTCCACGTACCTTCCCCGGGACTGGATGTAGGCGTTGCATCCCTTCTCCGTGACGATGGTGGGGTCGCGACGCAGGTAGCGCCTGAGGGTGCCCCAGCGCATCTCGAGCGTGTCCGCGCTGAGCCGCACGAACACCGGCGAGCCTCCCCAGGTGCCCTCGATGAGGGTCGCGGCGCCGCCGGCGCGAACCTTCACCGCGAGGTCGCGCACCTCATAGGCGCCGTTCACCTCGATGCCGTGCTCGAAGAGCTCGTCGCCGAAGGAGCCCTTCCACGTCGAGCCGGTGCCGCGCACGAGCGGCGTCTTCGTCTCCACGCGCTGGCTGTCGAACCAGAATGCGCCCACCCGGCCCAGCGGCATGTTCTTGCGGCCCCAGATGGGCGGAGCGTCGTCCAGGCCCTGCGGCCCGGAGGGCAGGGGCTGCTGAGGGGCGCTGAGCAGGTCCGTCGTCTTCACCGACGCGTCCACCGGTTCGAAGCGCACGCCGTCCAGCCACGCCTGGCCCGCGCCGCTCATGATGAGGCCCGCCATGATGGTGGTGGCCTCTTTGGGCACGTCCAGCACCACGTCGTAGCGCTTGCAGCCGTGGGTGCCCACCAGGGCGCGCGACTGCATGTTGTCGAAGGCGAGCGGCTGCTTGGGGTCCACTCCCTCCACGCGCATCCACAGCCCGGCCCAGCCCTTCACGTCCTGGTGGCGCACGGCGGCGGTGAAGCGCAGGCGCTTGCCCTGGAAGTCCTTCGCGCTGAAGGCCTGCATGAAGGTGCCGAAGCTGTCGGTGGCCTGGGTGCGCGAGCGCAGGAAGGCGCTGCGGCTGCCCTCGCACGGGGCGCTCGCGTCCACGCCGGCTTCGTAGTGCTGGGGTGCGCTCTCCGTGACGTACCAGCCCTGTGGCAGCTTCGACTGCGTGGCGCTGGGCGAGGTGGCGGGGAGGCCCTGCGACGTGGACGGAGGCGTCGCGGCGGGAGGCGTCGCGACAGGAGGCGCAGCGGTGGGAGGCGCCGCGGACGGCTGCGCTGGGGCCGGTGGGGTCTGGGCGCTCGCGAGCGACGTCCATCCCGACAGGAGCAGTCCGAGGATGCGGGTTCGCGGGCTCATGGCGGAAGTCCTCACAGGGCCGCCGGGCGCGAACTCAGCGCGACGTCGGGACGGTGCGCGGAGGCGTCGTAGCGGGGGACTTCGCCCATGCCGCCGGGGTGGTAGACGAGCAACCCACGCGCGCTGGCGGAGCGCAGGCAGTGCTCCTGCGTCGCCAGGTCCGGGCACGCCACCATGATCTCCAGGGGCTCCGTGTCGTCCTGTCGCCAGGCGTCCTTCACCGTGGCGACCGGGCCGGGCCCCTCCACCGGGACCTCCGTGGGGCGCAGCATCAGGAACACGGAGGCGGCCACCGCCATCAGCGCAGCCGCCGCGGCGACGGGGCGGTGCCAGCGCGCGGGGCGTAGCACGACGGCCTCGCGGGAGGATGCGGCGGCGACCTCGTACAACTGTTCGTCCAGGAGGGCTTCTTCCTGGAGCAGGCGCGCGCACGCGTCGCAGGTGAGGGTGTGGGCCTCCAGCTCCGCCGCGGCGTCCGGCGGCAACGCGCCCAGCAGGTACTGCTCCGTGCGGTCGCGGGTGACGTGGGGCGTGAGCCTAGACATGGGTTTCCTCTTCGAGCGCGGTGCGCAGCTTCTTGCGGACCTCGCACAAAATCTGTCGCACGCGCTGGACGGACAATCCCACGCGGGTGGCGACCTCGGAATGGGGGAGCCCCTGGCCGTCGCAGGCCAGGAGGAAGACGTTGCGCGCGCCCGGGGACACCTGGGCGAGCGCGTCGCGGGCGCGGGTGAGCTGCTCCTCGGAGAGCAGGCGCCTTTCCGCGGACTGCGTGGGGTCCACCGGCTGCTGGCGCTCCGGCAGGTCCTCCACCGTGCCGTCCACCGATTCACGTCGGGTGCGGCGGGCGTCGTCCGCAGCCAGGAAGGACGCCTGGGCGAGCGCGAGGTGGGGCAGGCGCAGCTCCGTGAGCAGTCCCCGCTGTTGCTGCTGGATGAGGCGCGCCCACGTCTCCTGGGCCAGCTCCTGGGCGCGGTCCACCCGGACGCCCCGGGCGAGCAGCGACACCACCACCCGGCGCTGGTGCCTCGCGACGAGCGCGTCCCACGCGGCCCTCTCTCCCGCCAGCGCGCGTCGGGACAGGGCCTCCTCATCCGGAGCGACCCCGGGCCTGACGGCCTCGTCTGTCTCCTGACGCGACTGGAGCGTCGTCATCCCAAAGCCTTGTACGGCTGCATCCATGCCGTCTTCCCGTAGCGCACGTCGGTCGGTCGGGGACGCAGTGTGCCCCGGTGCCCGTGGGAAACGCGCATCCTGCCCGGTCATATCGACAAAGGGGGCCAAGG
>NZ_RAVZ01000180.1 GCF_003611635.1 Corallococcus terminator
CCAGCATCCGCTTCACCATCTGACTCTTGAATGCGTCCGTATACGGCACCGTTGTCTTCCTGCTCGCCCCGCTCAGGTGGTCACCTCGGCTGCTCAGCCGAGGCGACAACTACGCTGACACTGGGGGCTGCCGCCTGATGTTCTCCTCAATTTGCAACTGCTCGCGCCGTAGCTCATCGGCAGCCACTACACGGGCCTCGATGTGGCTGTGGCCGAGGGCCTTGGCTGCTCGGAAGCGCCGGAAGCCGGAGACCAGCTCGTACTTGCTCCTGGTGCCGGGAACCTGCCGCACCACAACGGGGTGCAGCAACGGGGCCCGCTTGAGGCTCTCCTGCAGGTCCTTGGTGTCGTACTCGCCGTCGCGCCAAAGATTCAAGCCCTCCTGGATGGCCCTGATCGGGAGTTGGCGGCTGCCGCTG
The DNA here is from genome assembly GCF_003611635.1 of Corallococcus terminator. GTDB lineage: Bacteria > Myxococcota > Myxococcia > Myxococcales > Myxococcaceae > Corallococcus > Corallococcus terminator. The sequence goes on from NZ_RAVZ01000180.1 coordinate 420, forward strand.
ATTGGGGCGATGGGCATGACTGGAAGTCTCCCTCCGGGTCTCATGCAGGGTCCAGGGTCGACTGCGACGACGTTGGTGGGACAACTACACGCGCCGAGACACAGGACCTGAAGTGGTCACCAGCGCCCGACAAACCCCACATCCCTCTCCAGGACGTTCGGCCCATCCGGGTGAACTCACCCCCACTACTTCTCGCGTGATCACCAGCGCCCGAACTGCCCCACGCCCCATCTCCATGGCGTTCGGCTCATCCGGGTGAACCCGCTCCCAATTGCCTATTGCGCACGATCTCGATGACCGTCGGACCATCTGGATTGGCTCCCATCCCCATCTCTCCATAGCGAATGGGTCTCTGGAGCCCGAGCTGCCCCGCAGCCTTCCCCGCTCGCCAATGGGTTGTCTTGGGGCCTGCGGGCCGATCAAGACTCAGAGAGCGACGGCGATTCGTTATTGGTGGTCGTGAGCACCGACACGCAGCTCATCCCACTACCGGTCGCCTCGGCTAACGATGCCGAGCCCCTTGCCATGGTCTTGGCCGAGCTGCGGGCCCTCCGCGCAGAGGTCCAGGCCCAGCGCCAGGAGATGCTGGATCTACGGCATCAGGTCGGAGCCCCTCTCCCAGTATCCATTCCTGTAGAGGAGGCTGCTCGGCGACTGGGCTGCGCCCGAACCCAGGTCTTCAAGCTGCTGTGCCGGGGACAGCTCCAGCGAGGGAAGTCCGTGGGTAGGCGCACCATGATCTCGGTAGCCAGCCTGGATGCACTTCAGACTGGCGAGTCCCAGAGGCAGCCCCGAAGTCGTACTGCCAAGCCCCGACGAGCCCAGGCACAGGCACAGGCACTGGCTGCCGCCATCCGTGACCTGCCGCTTCTGCCCTCACCTCCGGTGCCGTCTTCCCCAGGTTGATGACGAGGACGACTTCACGGTCAGGATCTTGCGTCAGGACGGGGAGCGGCGACGACGTACGGTTCAACCGGCCACGACGACGAACTTCGGGGCTGGCTTCGGATCTTCGGGATGTTCCAAGCGCAGCGTCAGCCTGGCCATCGGTGGGATGAACGTGCCCAAGTAGAACCGCCGCGTCGTCCGCTGCGTCTTGTGCCCAACCAGCTCAGCGATGCTCGCGATGGGGATGCCGCCGTCCTTGGGCTGCACGAGCGTGCCGCCGGTCACGGCCCAGGTGATGAAGGAGTGCCGCAAGCGCTCCAGCTCGATGACATCCAGGCCGCTCTGCTGTGCGGTCCTGCGCATCGCCCTCGACAGGTAGACCCGGTTCGGAGCCCGACCACGGGCCTGGAGACGTTGAGCCGCAGCCAGAGCCTGGGCATCCACCGACACGATGTGCCCCTCTCCGCTCTTGTGCGGGAAGAAGAGCGTACCTGCGATCTCCCCATAGCCTTCGAGGAGGTTGATGACGCCCTTCCCTTCGGCCAGGCGCTCGACCTCGGTCCCGTGCATCCCACACAAAGCCCGGAGGACGAACACGTCCCGGACCGGCTGCATGTCCACGGTCTGGAACTCACCCTCCTCCGGCTGGCGGTCAACCCGGTAGCCGGTCACGTACCGGTAGCTGCTCAGAGCGGCATAGAACTTCTGGACGTGCTCCATCGTGTAGGCGTGCTCATCCATGGGGCGGGCTGGCTCGATGGTCGGCGTCTTCAAGTCGAGGGTCGCATCCTGCGTGCGTGTCAGTCGGCCCTGTTCACGCAGGTATGCGGTCAGGCTCTTGAGGGCGACGATGCGCTTGTGCTCCGCCCCCTTCATCTTCGCCAGGGCCTGCCGGTACTGCTGGAGCGTGACCTGTCGGAGATCCACGGCCCCCAGGCGCTCGACCCAGTCGGCGAGATAACTCCTGATGTAGCGAATGTAGGGCTCGGTCCTACCCTTCCGCCGCAGGTCATCGAGGAAACCAGCGACCGTCGGGGCGTCGATGATGACGGCATCGGCCCTGGCCTTGACGGCGGCCTCCTTGGCGGTCACGTACTGGTCGGGTCCCGCTCGAAGAGCGCCAGTTCGGCGAGGGCCTGCTTCTCACTGGTGGCATCCAGCACCTTGGTGAAGCGCCGGCCCGCGACCATGCGCTCCAGCACCCACTGGGCTCGGCCTTTTCCGTCGACCTTGGTGCGTCCGCCTGCCCACTTGCCAGTCCAGCCGCTCATCAATCACCCATTACGTACAGGTTACGTATGAGCGCTGAGCGCGGGTTCCAGCCGGCTTCGGCCAGACCCAAAAAGCCCAATCACTCCAAGAGCTTATAACGTATCCTCACGCACCCTAGGGCTCCAGGACGCTGGCCTTTCAAGCCGGCGACACGGGTTCGAATCCCGTCGGGGACACAGTAAGCCGAGGCCGGAAGCCGCTCACCAGCGGTTTCCGGCCTCGGTGTTTTTCAGGCCCTGGCGCGTGCCCACGGAGGTCTCCACGCGAGAGACCCGGGGCCCCCTCTTTCCTCATCGGCGAAGGAGCACGGCGAGCCATCTCGCATGAGGAGGGGCGACGGAACGTTCGGCGGACGCGGCGACACGCCCACGTCAAAGGGACGGCTGCTCCCTCTGCATCAGGCCCTCCACCTGACGTTGGAGGGCCTTCACCCGATTGAGCTTCTTCCTCAGCTCTTCGCGCAGCGCGAGCGCGTCGGTGTGGATGGCCTCCTCGCGCAGCTCCCGGATGCTTTCGGCCAGGCAGGCGTGGAGAAGGTGGATTTGCTGCTGGGAGAGCTCCAGGACCATGGGACACCTCTCTGTCAGCGGAACAGTCGTGGCACTCCTCCCTCACACCCGAGGGAGCGGGTACGAGCGCGCGTCAGGGCCGGAGGGGCCGCTGCTCCTGAGGGCCTGGGACGCGGGCGGTAGCGGAACACCATGAAGTGTAAGCACGCGCTCGCCCACCGCCCCACGGCCGGTCCGACGGCTTCTGGGATGTCGGGGGTCCTGCATCCGTGACTCAAGCCACTACCGGGGGCGGGCGGCCGTTCCAGGCCATGCCTGCTTCCCACCGGGGCTCCGAATCACCGTGCGGCCCCTCGAGGGGAGCCGCGGGTGCCTACCGCCATTCGCGAAGCGGCGCCTCGGATAGAGGCGCCGCACCGCGAGCACTGACTACCGCAGCGCGATCAGCGAGGCCACGAGCAGCGAGACGACGCTCATGACCTTGATGAGGATGGCCACGCCAGGACCGGAGGTGTCCTTGAACGGGTCACCCACCATGTCGCCGACGACGGCGGCCTTGTGGACCGCCGAGCCCTTCGCGTGGCCCGGCAGCTTGCCCTTCTCGATGTACTTCTTGGCGTTGTCCCAAGCGCCACCCGCGTTGGCCATGTAGAGGGCCATGGTGGCGCCGACGACGAGCGCGCCGGCCAGGAGGCCCGCGAGCGCCGAGGGCCCCAGCACGTAGCCCACCAGCGGCGGGGCGACGATGGCGACGAGGCCCGGGAAGATCATCTCGCGCAGCGCGCTCTTGGTCGCGATGTCGACGATCTTCTTCGGGTCCGGATCCGCCTTGAGCTCCATCAGGCCCGGAATCTCACGGAACTGACGGCCAATCTCCTCGACGATGGCGCCGGCGGCGCGGCCCACGGCGAGCATCGTCGAAGCGCCCACCAGGAACGGCAGGATGGAGCCCAGCAGCATGCCCACGATGACGTTCGGGTTGGTCAGCAGCAGGCTCATCTCCGGCAGGCCGGCGGCGAGACGCGTGTGGTTGACCTCGAGGTTGAACGCGGAGAAGAGCGCGATGACCGTGAGCGTCGCCGAACCGATGGCGAAGCCCTTGCCGATGGCCGCCGTGGTGTTGCCCACCGCGTCCAGTTCGTCGGTGATGGCGCGCACTTCGGGGCCGAGCCCCGACATCTCGGAGATGCCGCCCGCGTTGTCGGAGATGGGGCCGTAGGCGTCCACCGTCATCACGACGGCCGTGCCACCCAGCATGCCCACCGCCGCCATCGCGATGCCGTACAGGCCGAGCGCCCGGTCCGCGATGTACGCCACCAGGGCAATGGTGGCCATCGAGATGCCCACGCTCTCCATGCCGACGGCGAGGCCGCGAATGAGGTTGGTGCCCGCGCCCGTGATGGAGGCTTCCGCGATGCGCTGCACCGGCGTGGACGACGTGTAGTAGTCCGTGACGAGGCCGATGATGGCACCGCCGAAGGCGCCCGCGGCCAGCGCCACCGTGATGGACTGGGACAGGCCGAACACGTTCATCATCACGAACGACAGGCCCACCAGGATGACGGGGGGCATGATGAGCGCGCTGCGCAGGACCTGCGCGGGATTCATGTGCTTGAGGGCACGTGCGATGAAGATGCTCAGCAGGCTGACAATCAGACCCACCGCGGAGAGCACCAGCGGAAGCACCACGCCTGCGGTCCTCGCGAGCCCCGTCGACGAGGGGTCCACCACGAGCCGGGACAGATCCCCCGCGCTCGCGGTCAGCGCGATCGCCATCGCGGCGACCAGGGCCGCCACCATGGACTCGTAGATGTCGGCGCCCATGCCGGCCACGTCGCCGACGTTGTCGCCCACGTTGTCCGCGATGACGCCGGGGTTGCGCGGATCGTCCTCGGGGATGTTCTCGATGACCTTGCCGGCGATGTCGGAGCCGACGTCGGCCGCCTTCGTGTAGATGCCGCCGCCCACGCGCGCGAAGAGCGCGATGGAGCTCGCGCCCACGGCGAAGGAGTGGAGGATGGGGGCCAACTGCGCGCTCTTCTGGAACACGTAGTAGACGCCGCCCATGCCGATCAGGCCCAGGCCCGCGACGGCGAGCCCCATGACGGCGCCACCATCGAGCGCGACCAGGAGCGCGTTCGGCTTCGAACCGGTGCGCGCGGCCTGCGCGGTGCGCACGTTCGCGAACGTCGCGGCCTTCATGCCGATGTAGCCCGCGAGCAGCGACAGGAACGCGCCCAGCACGAAGCTCGCGCTCGCGATCCATCCCAGCGTCAGGCCGATGATCACCGCGACAACCGCGCAGTAGGCCGCGAGCACCTTGTACTCGCGGACGAGGAACGCCATCGCGCCTTCGCGGATGTAGCCCGCGATGCGGTTCATGGTCGCGTCACCGTCCGGGAGCCCCTTGACGCGGAAGTAGAAGAACGCAGAGAAGAGCAGCCCCACGGCGCCGATGACGCCCGGTGCGACTGTCCAGAAATTCGACTCGAGACTCGACAACTCCATCCGTTCCTCCGGAGCAGTCGCGGGGGACAGACCTCCCCCCCTGCGGGCCGCTCGTGTGCCGCAAAATTTGGTACGGGGCCTATACGTGATTTCAGCGCACGCTGGGAGTCTCCTCGGAGCGGATCGGGAGGACCACCCGGGCCGCGAGGCGCGCAGGGGTTGCACCCACCCGGCCCCGTCTCAAGGCCGGCGCCATGGCGGCGACAGCCCCTCGGAACCTGTCGAGAACCGCTTGAGGGGCCATAAGTGCCTGGATTCACTCAGGCGCCCATGAAGGCGTGGGCCATCGCGGGGTTCAGGCCCACCCTCCTCCCACCCGCTTTCGGTGGCGCCCTCGCCGGCACCGGCTTCGCGGCGGGGCGTTGTCGTGGCCCTCCCGCCACTCGCCGCGTCCCGGGGCTTCGCCAGCAACGCGGGCCGTCATGGCCTGGCGCGCGAGCCCGGCGGCGCGGTGGAAGCGGAAGGGGCGTCCACCTCGGGGGCCTCGGGTTCCTCGCATAGGCTGCTCACGTCAACGACGTCGCGGATGCCGAGGGCCCGTCATGGATGTCTCGCAGTGGAAGCAGTTCCAGAAGGATCCCGTCGCCTACCTGGGCACCCGCACGGTGCGCATTCCCGACGACAAGGCGGGTGACAAGCGGGAGAGCACTCCGGGCAAGCTCATCATCGGCTCGGAGACCATGGACACCCTGCGCTACGCGGCCCGCTACAACGTGAGGGACCTCTACTTCCGGGACACGGGGGACACGGGACTGGACGTCGCCTTCGCCGCGCCCCCGGCCCCCAGCGGGTTCTTCGGCCTCTTCCAGTCCGCGCCCGTCACCCAGAAGGTCCGCGCGTACTTCCTGCCCTGGTCCACCGGCAAGGGCTACCACCTGACGCTCCACGCCACGGCCGACATCGACTTCTTCGCGACCGCGCCGCTCAACGGCTGCTGCCTGTACGCGAACGGCCTGGCGCGCAAGCCCGTGATCGTCCACTCCAACTACGACTCCGAGCGCCTCACCGTCGCCTTCGATCCGAGCCAGACGGTGGAGCAGCAGTTCGCGGCCACGGCCATCCACCAGATGAAGGCCTACACGAAGTTCTACGGCAAGTTGGAGACGGCGCTCGCGACGCAACTCGGGGCCTGGAGCAGGGACACGCCAGCGACGCAGTTCGGCCCCGCCCAGTATCTGCACCTGGGTGGTTCACAGGCCCGCGTGTTCGGGTTCAACCGGGATGGGGAATGGACGCTCTATTACAACCTGGAGCGGGTCACGATGCAGGGCAACCGCATCTCGGCCCGCACCGGCATCACCGGCGAGCTCTGGCCGAACTTCCAGCCCGTGGTCTGAAACCGCGAGGGGCTTCCACCCACGTCACCAGGAACGCGGTGGCGCCCAGATGGAACGTCAACGCTCCAATCCAATCCGGGGCAACACTCCCTCACGAGCCAGCGAGGGGATGAAGAGATGGTTCGAGCGCACCTTCATCCCGGACCGCGACGCGAGCTCCATGAGAGCGAGCCCCTCGACCGAGACCTGGCAGTCCGTGGCCCACGCCTCTTCGGACAGGATTCCTTTCTCCCGCAACCTCGCCTGACGGGCGCCGCGCTCGGCCATCATCCTCTCCAGCGCGGCATCGAAATCATCCCCCCGCCGCGCCAGCAGGGCACGACAGGCCTCCAGCCGGACGTCATCCGTGCCCTTGAGCACGAGTTCGTAGTGCTGGAGCAATGCCGCCGCCTCAGCCTCGGGCATCTCGCGGAAGAAGCCTCCCATGAGGAAATCCATGTAGAGGAAGTCCTCCTCACCAAGGGACTCACACAAGGTAACCTGTCGGGTGTTCGAGCCAAGTGACTCGGACAACCGCACACGCGCGTGCCCCCAGGCATTGGCGCGCCAGACCTCGCCGTTCAAATCGCTGATGATGTCGCCCTCGAAGCGACTGTTGGCGGCAGCGACCTTTCTCACGGCTTCCACGGCCTGGGCGAGCCCCATCCCCAGCCTGGCACTTTCTCGGGGACCGGCATCCGGCACTCGAATTACCGCTGCGGACTCGATCACCGCGTCAACGGGTGCGCCCCGCCGCCGGGCGGACGACACGGACTCCACCAGCACGCAGGCCCCGGCCTCTCCAGGCATCAAGCCGGTAGGTCGGGTTTCCGTCTTGAGCCTGTGGAATTCATCGAGCCATTCCAGGGAATAAGCATCCAGGTACGAATCGACCGCGACCAGCAGGTACCGCTCTGCCTCCGCATTGGAGATCCCCCGCTCCGCCTCCTGGAGCGCGGCGGCCAGTCCGGAATGTCCGAGCCCGAGGCACCGGGACGGAGGGACGGGAATCCACCGTCGCAGGCGCCCATGGAGGACCTGTGCATAGGCGTCTGAAAAGTCTTCAGCTCCGGCCTGACGGACCTCGAAGAAGCGCTCGCCGTCCAGCACGGGGGCAATGCAGATGAGCCGGGTGTGCCTCCAGAAACGTGCATCATCGTCTGGCCCTGGCAACCTGCCCTGTCGAAGGAGGTCCTCCAGCGCTCCCTGTGCGAGACGCGTCCATCTGGCCAGGGGCGCGAATCCCTCGGTGTAGCCCTCGAGGGGATGGCCCACCAGCGGGACCATGGCCTGGGTTTCCTCGTCCAGCACCTTGTAGCCGGGAAACGGGCGTGGACGCCGGATTCCCGCACGGATGGCGGCGCAGGAGGCGCTTGCGTCCCAACCGACACTGGAGAGCATTCCCAGTCCTGTGATGGCCAGCGCCATGGTCAGGAACCGCTGGTGATGGGACGCGGGTTCGACGCCATCTTCAACTCACTCAACACGATGTTCGTGAAACCCTTTTCGCGGATGGCCGCCACCAGAACCTCGTCAATCACATAGACCGTCGGCTTGTGACGAACGCGAAAGAGGGCCGGCGCTCCAGCCACCTTATCGGGATGGAGCATGGGATTGCGGATGGCCACCACGCCTCCATCCGGCCCGTATTTGATGCCGCTGCTCTCCTCATCAAGACAGTCATGCGTACCGATGGGATTGATGATGAAATAGTCCCGACTGAAGAGACGCCCCCTGTGGTCATGGAGATCAAATGGAAGGTACTCGACCTCCACCCTGGGGCAATGCGCCTCGATGGTCTCCTTGAATTCCTTGGAGACGATGAGGTAGTTGATGCTGTTGCCGAGCAGGGAGGATACCTGGATGCCGGGATGCTCCTCACTCATCTGGATTCGTGCGTCCGCCGGGTAGTAAGGCGCGGCATGGTCCCCGAGGGATGGGCAGTACTTACGCAGCCCGAGTCCGGGAGGTGAATCTTCGATGAAGCAAAGGCTTTCATCGCTCATACGGCCCAGTTGCAGGAGACGAAAGAACTTTCGCATGTACCGTGACCTTGGAGGAGTCGTGACGCGCCGGTCAGAACTCTGACGCGGCCATCGCCTCAAGTGACTCGTAGCCGCCTTCGACAATCGGCGTATAGAGCAGTTCCGAATGTGCCTCCAGCCTGGCCTTGAGGTCGGCGGGCTTCGGCTTCTCATGATCCACGGCGTCCTTGAGTGCCGAGGCAAAATCACCTTGCAGGCGCGACGACACGAGCATCCGGTAGGCCCTGTGATCCGGGTGCCGAGGCTGGCGATGAATAGGCAACTCCAGCACCTGGGCTACATGCGGATTCATGGGAAGCAAAACCATGTTCAGCTTGTGGTTGATGTTGTAGCCCTGCTCCAACAGCATGTTCCGGGCGTTCAGGACAAGTTCCGTCGAGCCACCATCTCCACCAAGGACCTTGTTGATGACGGACTGCAGGATGGAGTCCGGAATGATGTGATGCGACTCGTGATAGTAAGGCTTATTGCAATTTGCTTTGAAATTGTCCCTGGACCAATCGACATCCCAGTCGCCCTGCTGGGGCCTGCCCAGGCGCGCGAAGTACAGCTTCCCCGGGCCAGCGTAGAAGGGATGACCATCCTCGGACATCTGGTCCTTGGCTTCGTTCTCGTACCTGGGCCAGTTGTAGTACTGGGAATCCTCGGTCGCACGGACGAACGCCTGCCACCTGTGGAAGCACGAGTATGGCTCGAACTTGGACCTGTGTCGGTTCAGGCACTTGCCGCCATCGACGGAGCCCGTGCACTTGTGAGGCAGCATGGCCTCAAGGTCCTTCGTGTGGTTCTCTTCGGACATGTGCACCCCCGTCCATCAACGTGTGCGCCTGTTCAAACGCAAGGCTACTGCACACGGATGCGGATGAAAACTCCGGCCGGAACATGCCCGGTTTTGCCGCTGCGCCCGCATCCCAGCAAGGAAACTGGGAGCAGTCAGTGGCTGAATACCGTGCCGGAGGGTGCTCCCAATCACTTACGCGGTGGCGCCCAGATGGCGCTGTGGGCCTCCGGTGCATCCGGGGACTCCTGCGCCGTGTAGAAGTACGCCGCGACCGCTGCGCGGCCCCGGTCCTCGGGGCACTCCAGCGCGGCGGGGTGGCCATGCCAGTGGTCGTCGCCATGGGCCATCACGACCAGCCGATCCAGGATGGGCGCGATCCGCGTCTCGCACCGGGAGAGGTCGGCGCTCCACAACTCGAGGTCCCCGCCCCAGGCGGCCTCCCAACCGGGGTTCAGGTAGTAGAGGACGGTGAGCCGCCGCGAGAGCGCTCGGAAGCGATCGCGGTTGAAGTCCGCGTGCAGCGCCAGATGGCCGCCCCGCAGCGTGAGGTGCAGGCCGGCACCCCGGAAGTGCGGATCCGCGATGAGCCCCTGCACTCCGGTGAGGGTCTCCAGGAAGTCGATGAACGACATGCTGGAGAACTCCGAGAGCAGGTGCCGGAGCGCTCCGTGCACGCCTTCGAACGCGTTGCGCTGAAGCTGACCCAGGCGCGCTGCCTGTTCCTGGTGGTCGCGCCGCTTCCAGTTCGCCCCGGTCGCGCCCGGGAAGACCCCGGCCAGTCCCGACGCCAGGCGCTCCCCCAGGAAGTCATCGATGACGACGTGGGGATGCGGCCGTGCGACGCGGTAGCCGTCGCGCTGGGCCAACGCGAGCGCACGGAGCGCCTGGCGGGACAGGAAGAAGCTCGGGCCCAGCAAGGGGTTCTCTTCGAGGGTCGCGACGCTCACCGGCCCTTCGTTAACAGGCGGCGCGGCCGGCTGGAAGTCCGCTGGAATGCCTGCTCCATGATGACCCGGAGTCGTCGGCCCGGGACTTGCGATGGAGCCTCCGTCAACGGAGGAACGGATGGGCATTCGCACAGGCGTGGTGGGGGCAGGTCTCGCGGTCATGGCTTTGTTGTCGGGGGGTTGCGGTGACAACGCCCCGACAATCGACACCCAGGAGGGGCCGACGTCCGACCCGTCCGATGGAAACGAAGTTCCCACGTTGCCCCCTCCCGGTTCCTCCGAGGATGGCGGCACACCTCCTCCGGAAGAGGATGGGGGAACGACACCGGATGACGGCGGCTCACCCGACGCGGGGCCGACGCCCGACCCAGGCGAGCCCCAGGACGCGGGACCGTGGCCCGGGGACGCGGTGCTCGACTACTCGCGCTCGTTTGGCGTGGGCACGCCGCGGAGCGTGGGACTCGATGAGGGGATGAACCTCTGGCTCCTCGACGGCCGCCGCATTGGCGTGCTGCGTCCGGGAGACAAGGAGCCCACGTGGACCAGCGGCGTCGGTCAGGCGCGTCAGCCGTTCGGCGTGGACTCGCTCGCGACGGACTCGACGGTCATCTGCGGCGGCGAGGCCGGACGCGCGTACGTGGGCTACAGCGCCAACGAGATGAAGCGCATGGAGGGGGTCGAGCAGCGCACGTACATCCCCAATCCAGGCGACGCGTACTACACGCCCGAACGCTACGCCGAGTACCAGAAGGGAGACCTGGACGCGGTCCGCGTGCAGCCGGATGGGACCGTCGTGCTCGAGGAGCACCTCTGGCGCACCACCGGCGCGTCGAACGCGGGCCGGCAGATTGGCATCCACAACACGAACGACTTCCACTACGAGGAGGACCGCACCGTCCTCAACTGCGCCCGCGTGACGCGCGGTAGGGATCGCGGCGACCTCTACATCACGACGAACCACGGCGTGACGCGCATCCAGGGGCTCACCTACAACAGCCACCGGCACCCGGGCTGGTATCTGTATGAGAACGGCTCCGAGTGGGGGTCTTTGCAGTGCCCCTACATGCACGGACTGGGCATCGCGCCGAACGGGAACGTGCTCGTCGCCAATGAGCAGATGCTCGGCGTGCTCGTGCCCAGCGCGAAGCTGGAGGAGTGGGACCGTGAGATGACCTGGGAGGGCCCCACGCCCTGGGTCTTCAAGAGCTTCAACGACGCGCTCAACGGGCAGGCCTCCGATGACTACTGGCGCGCCTTCGAGCAGACCCCCGAGGGCCGCTACTACCTGGGGAGCGCGGAGTTCGGCGTCTGGGCGATGACGCCGAAGTCACGCTCGACGGGGAACTGGTCCAAGGTCGCGGGGCTGCCCACGAATCGCATCCTTTCGCTCAAGGCGACGGATGATGGCGCGCTCTACATCGGCACGAATGGCGAGGGCCTCTGGCGGCTGGAGCCGGACGGCACGACGCTGGCGAAGGTGCCGCAGGTGTCGGGCCAGCGTGTCCTGCAACTCGTCTATGAGCCCACCGTGACGCCGAGCATGCTGCTCGTCCTCACCGACCAGGGACTGACCGTCCTCCGGGGACCGTAGGGCCATCTGCTCTGCGTCAGGAAAAGGGGATGGGCGAAGCAATCCGTCCATCCCCTACCGCCGGGCTCACCGTGTCAGGCGAACTGCCGCAAGATCCTCTGCTTCTCCATCGGGGCCACTTTCTGCTGCCAGTCTTCCCCGTACTTCCGCTCCGCCTCGAAGAGGCGGAGCACGATCTCGAGCTTTCCAATCTCCTCCTTGTGGAAGGTGTCACGCAGGTCCTGGAAGTATTGGCTCGTCGGGTTGCTGGTGCCTCCGAAGCAATCCCGGATGAACTGACCGAGCTTCTCGGGAGGCCTCTTGACGCCCTCCGACTTCCAATCAAACCAGTGATCGCTCATGAGCCCCTCGGCAGAGCAAAGCATCCCGTATTGCCTCATGGTGCCATTGAAGTCAGCTCCAATATCCAACGGGGGGAAGGCGTCGGGATGCTTGAGCTGGAAGTAGGGCTTGCCCATGTTGAGGACAAGCTCCGCCGTATTCTGTCCTTCGAATACCACGGGCAGATTGGCCGCCCGGTAGAGGTAGTTGAAAAGTGGGATGGGAAGCTCTCCCATTTCGACAATGAGAAGCTGCTTGGCGCCCAGCGAGTTGATGGCCGTCGTGATTTCCTGTGGGTTTCCCTCCCAGCTCTCCCGACGCAGCACCTTGACCCTTTCAGCGACCTTGCGTGTCCCGAGGAAGCTCTTGAAGTTTTCGTGGGCTCGAACAATCACTGAATTCGAATAGGGCGCTGACTCCACGAGATATTTCTGGAGCAGATTCATCGTTGGCGACGCCTTGAGTCGGTTCTTCTCCTTGAGCTTCTCGTCGTCGAGGTTGCCGAGCGCAACGAGAACGGCGGGGCGCTGGAGTCTTGCTTCGAGGGTGGCGGCGGAAATGAGCGCCATCCCGCCGGGGGCTGACTCTTGCTGCGCACAGAGGATGCCAAGCGATAAATTGGAGAGCACCTGCACTGGATCCGTCCACGTATGCACCCCGTACGCGGTGCACAGATTGATGGTACCAGCCTGAGTCGCCTTGCAGATTTCACTGACCGCGTTGAAGGGCGCTGTCTTCGCGAACGGCTCGATGCTGGAGTCATCCGGGAGGGAGAGGTAGAAGGTCCTCTTGGCGATATGCAGGTGCTTGTATGTGGCAGCGACATCAATCTTGCGCGCGCCCACGTGGACGAGGATGGGCTCACCCCATTTGTAGGGCTGGAGCTTGATGAGGTTCGCCACGTTGAGCTCATCAGGGCTCACATCATTCCGCCCCTTCTCGATGTCAATCCCTCCAGTGATACCGAAGTCCAGGGCTGGCTCCACGGTGCCCATATCGCTTCGCAGCTTGCGACAGAGGGTCTTGCAACCTTGAAACAAGAACGTTCCCGCATGGGAATAGTCCAGCGACGCGGACCACTTGGAAAAGCCTGGCAGCAGAACCTTGACCTTGTTTTCGGCCTTCTCGGAGTCGCTCCGAAAGTCAACGATGACATCGAAGTAGCCGGTGAAGCCAAGCTCGACCAACCGCTTCATGATATTGACCGTGGACGCGTAGTGTCCGAAGTTGGCCGAGGCCGCGAGGAAGACACGGACGACTGCCGCGCTCGCGACCCCACCTATCTTTCGCGGTGTATTCAGATAGGCAATGAGGCTTTCCAGTCCGAGGCGGCGAGCGGGGTTGGCCTTGATTTCGCTCGCCTGCCTGGCCCTCCGCACCCAACGCGCCTCGATGATGTCCCTACTGCGGAAGCGATTGGGCTGACTCTCATCTGGCTTTTTCCGAGGCATACCGTCGAGACTCCTGGGCGCGTGTCACTGGCGAGAATAGATACCACGGGTGTGGCTTCCCTCGCACTCCCAGGAAGGGAACACCAGGAGTTGGAATTCCAGAGACATCCCGATAGAGCCTGGACACTTCCCTGTGACTGGGGCTGGCCGGGCCCCGGTAGCGCATCACTCCGCGCGGTCCTTCGCGCCCTGCCACCGCTGGCCGGAGCTGTAGTTGGTCGGGATCCACCGGTAGCCCTTCCCTTCCGCGCCAAGCCGGCCCAGGCCGGGAAAGGGCATGTGCGCGAGGCCGATCAGATCGCCGCGCCTCGCGGCCTCCGTGAACGCACGCGCTCGCTGGGATGCGGCCGCACGCTCATCGACATCGTAGGCGACCGTCACTGAAGGCTCGCGCAGCTGCACCGAACCGAAGTGCATCAAGTCACCCCACAGGGCCAGCCTCTGCCCACGGCTCTCGACGACGTAGGCGCTGTGCCCGGGCGTATGTCCTGGCGTCGGCATGGCCCGGATGCCCGGGACGATGGAGTCCCCGTCCCCGAACGTCTTCAGCTTCCCCGCGCCCTGGTACGGCCCCACCATCGCCCTCGCCTCCTCGAAGTACTTCGGGTCCACCGGTCCCTTCGACCGGTCATCGCGACCCAGCCAGAAGCCCGCCTCTCGCGCGTGCACCTGGAGGATGGCGTTGGGGAACGCCCGGCTCACGTTGGACATGAGCCCGCCGGAGTGATCGGAATGGATGTGCGTGAGCAGCACCACATCGATCTGCTCCGGCTGGTAGCCTGCGGCCCGGAGGCTCTGCTGGAGCTGGCCTCCCACGCCGGGGCCGAAGAAGCCCCCCACGCCCGTGTCCACGAGCACCAGCGCCGTGCCGGTGTTGATGAGGAACGCGTTGATGGACAGCTCGACCGGATCCGTCAGGTGATCGCGCGAGAGCAGTTCCTTCACCCTTTCTGGCGTCGTGTGCGTCGCCACCTCGCTCACCGTCTGGGGAACGGTGCCGTCCGACAGCACCGTGACTTCGAAGTCGCCGAGCAGCATCCGGTGGAAGCCGGGCGCCTGGGTCCGCACCTGGGGCGCGGCCGCATGGACGGCGGACGGAAGCAGTGGAGCGCCGGCCAGCATCAGCAGCGTGAGGGCGCGAGAGACAGCGTGGAAGGCACCGCGGGGCAGGGGATTTTTCATGGACGAGGAGATACGCCCCGCCTCCCCTGGGATAAACGGGCGCTCTTCACACACTCCGTTTCACCGCTGAAACAATCCGGAGTGCGCACCGAGGCCCTGGGGCCTCCTGTCCGAACGCGGTATGCCGTGCTGGAGGTGGATGATGGACAGGTTCACGGCGATGGAAGCCTTCGTCCGCGTGGTGGAGAGCGGAAGCTTCACCAAGGCGGCGGACGCGCTGGGCCGCCCGAAGGCCGCGGTGACCCGGCTGATCCAACAGTTGGAGGCACAGTTGCGCGTGAAGCTGCTTCACCGCACCACGCGCCGCGTGACGGTCACCCCGGAGGGCATGACCTACTACCAGCAGGCCCTGCGCCTGTTGGGCGAGGTGCGGGAGCTTGAAGCCACGCTGTCCCAGACACGGCGCGGCCCCCGGGGGCGCTTGCGGGTGGAGTCGAGCGGGACGATCTCCCGGCTGCTCATCGTCCCCGCGCTGCCGTCGTTCTACGCGCGCTACCCCCAACTGCACATCGAGCTGGGCGTGAGCGACCGCGTC
The DNA here is from genome assembly GCF_003611635.1 of Corallococcus terminator. Classification (GTDB taxonomy): domain Bacteria; phylum Myxococcota; class Myxococcia; order Myxococcales; family Myxococcaceae; genus Corallococcus; species Corallococcus terminator. Next base: position 15,766 of record NZ_RAVZ01000180.1, read on the forward strand.
GTGGACCTGCTCGCGGACAACGTCGACTGCGCCATTCGCGGAGGCCCCGTGAAGGACGAGTCCCTGGTGGCACGGCACCTGGGCGACCTCTGCTATTGGGTGTGCGCATCACCGCGCTACCTGGAGCGCCACGGCACGCCCGTCCACCCGCAGGAGCTGGCGGGCCCGTCGCACGCGGTGGTCAGCTACTTCTCGTCGCTGAGCGGCAAGGAACTCCCCTTCGTCTTCGTGCGCGAGGGCGAGCGACTGGAGGTCCAGGGCCGCAGCCTGCTCACGCTCAACGAAACCAACGCATACCTGGCCGCCGGGCTCGCGGGCCTCGGCGTCATGTACGCGCCGCGCTTCGTGCTGGAGCCGTACCTGGCCTCCGGGGAGCTGGTGCGGGTGATGGAAGGATGGCGGCTCGAACCCCGGCCCCTGTTCCTGGTCTACCCACCCGCGCGGCAGCTTGGCGCAGGGGTGCGGGTCTTCATCGACTGGTTGATGGAGCTGTTCGCGAGCCGGCCGAACCTGTGGCGCGATGACGGTTAGCGCTCCCGGGTCAGACCGTCGGAATCGTTCCACCGTCGATGGTGTACTCGCTGCCATGGATGGACGCGGCACGCGCTGATGCCAGGAAGGCGACGAGCTCCGCGACCTCCTCCGGCCAGGACGGGCGCCCGATGGGAATGCCTCCGAGCGCGTCCATGATGCTCTGGCGCGCGGCGGCCTCGTCGGTGCCCGAGTGTTCCGCGATGCGCTGCACCAGGGCCTCGGCGGCGGTGGTGCGGATCCACCCGGGAGCAATCGAATTCACCCGCACGCCCTTGGGTCCCAGCTCCTTGGAGAGAGCCTTGCTGTACGTCGACAAAGCGGCCTTCGCGGCTGCGTAGGCGATGGTGGAATCGGGGAGCGGAAGCCGCCGCTGGATGGAGGAGATGTGAAGCACCACGCCCCTTCCGCGTTCAATCATCGCGGGGATGAGCGCGCGATCCAGACGGACCGCGCCCAGGAGGTTGAGCGAAAGCTCCTCCTGCCAGAGTTCATCCGTGAGCGCGGCGAAGCCGCCTCCGGGCGCGGAGGAGCCCCCCAGGTTGTGGACCAGGATGTCGATGCCGCCAAGCTTGTCCTTGACCGTGCGCACCACCGTGACCGCGCCTTCGGGGGTACAGAGGTCCGCCTGCACGAAGAGGCCGGGCGTCGAGTCCACTGGAATCGCCGAGCGTGCGACCGCGACCGTCACCGCTCCCGCCGCGCTGAGCCGACGCACGATGGCCTGGCCGGCCCCCTTGGTTCCTCCCGTTACGAGCACACGCTGGTCCGCGAACTCGCGCGGATCGATGACGAAGCGAGGGATTGCTGTTCCGGACACGGGCTTCTCCTGTGGAGGGATGCCTCTAGAAATGGCGGTAGACTCATCCGGTGACAAGAGCGCACGAAGAAGTAGGGGACTCACCCGTGGGTAAGTATGAGGAACCGTCGACGCCCGACGCCGCGGCGGACCGGGTCGAGGAAGCCCTGAAGCTGATTGAAGGTCGCTGGAAGCTGGTGATCCTCTTCCAGCTCTTCGGAGGCCGAGTGGTGCGCTTCTCGGAGTTCGAGCGGGCCATCCCTGGCATCTCCCAGAAGATGCTGGCGCAGCAGCTCCGTCAGTTGGAGCGCGACGGCCTGGTGAACAGGGTCGTGTACCCGGAGGTCCCCCCGCGCGTCGAATATCGACTCACCGCGTGGGGTCAGTCCTTGTGCCCGGCGCTCGATGGACTGCTCCGCTGGGCAGCGACCCGCGAAGCGCTCACCGACGGGGCTTCGGGTTCCTGACGCAATTCCCACGGAGACCGGTTTGGGCACGGTCTCCATCGGTTCACCGCGAGGTGGATTGACCAGCGTGAATCTGGCTCAGTGACAGAGCCCGGCCCAGCGGACGTAGCCCCTGGAGTAGTAGTCGTAGCCGTTCGCGTATCCGAAGCCCTCACCGTAGACCCAGTACTCTCCGTTCGACCAGAACACCTGGGTGCTCGGATAGAAGGTGTCCCGACCATGAACCAGGGACCCAGCCGTCAAGCCAGACGTGGAAGGCGAACCATAGACGCCGAGCGTGGGCCAGCAGACCGAGTAGCCAGCCTGGGCATGCACCGTACGGCCTTCATCGGCCTGGGGCTGCGGCTCGACCTGGGACTGCACTTCCGGGTCCAGCGGACCCTCCTCGGGTGCGCCTCCGCAGCCAACGGTCCACAGCGCGGTACTGCCCACCAGGAACAGGAGCGTTCGCAAATTCTTCATGGGATGTCTTTCTTTGGTCCGCCTCAAGGCATCACGCCTGATCGCGAATCGCGACGAGCGGCCGGCGCTGTATACAGCGCTGTGTCATCGCTCCGCAAATGCCTCTGCCCCGAGAGCTGCGCTCAGCGAAACATCCATGTCGACACACCGCGACATGAGACGGGCCTGCTCGACTGCTCTCATCCCCTGGGTCAGGGCGTGAGCCGCGCACCGTTCACGGTGAGGACAGTGGGGACAATCGTCGGGAATCCCTCGCGGGAGCAACCCGGGTGCGCCGCAGGCCGCGTATAGGCAGGGGGCGGGCCCGGGCCGGTGGGCGGAAGCCGATGAACCGTGGAGGCGGACCATGGCGGTGCTGGAATTCGACAGGATGGAGACGCCCAGGCTCGTGTTGAGGCGGCTGCGCGCGGAGGACCTGGACGCGCTGGTGGCCTACCGCGGCGACCCGGAGGTGGCGCGCTACCAGAGCTGGAGCGACTACGACGCGGAGCGGGGACGAAAGCTCATCGAGATGATGTCCACGCGCCAGCCCGGCGAGCCCGGGTGGTTCCAGTTCGCCATCGCGCTGAAGGACAACGATACCCTGGTAGGGGACTGCGCGCTGCGCGTGGATGAGCAGGACCCGCGCGTGGGAGAGATTGGCTTCACGCTCTCACGGCACCACCAGGGACAGGGGCTGGGCACCGAGGCCGTGCGGGCGCTGCTGGGCTACGTGTTCGGCGCGCTGCGCCTGCACCGGATCATCGCCGTGACGGACGCGAAGAACACCGCCGCCGCGGCCGTGCTGGAGCGGCTGGGCATGCGGCGCGAGGGGCACTTCATCGAGAATGTCTTCTTCAAGGGCGCCTGGGGTGACGAGTTCCAGTACGCCCTGCTCGGCCGTGAGTGGACGAAGCCCTGAACCCGATTACGGCGGGCCCACCGCCGTGCTTAACGGTCCGTGGCGGGACAGGTCCTCGCGGGGATAGCCCGCCGCCTTGAGCCAGATGCCCTTCCAGCCACTGCCCAACTGCTCCTCGTAGGAGCGCTTCTGCTCCAGCAGCCGGGACTGCGCGAACAGGAACTCCGCCCTTCCCTCCTCCAGCACACGCTGAAGCCGGGTCTCGGCCTCCGGGGCCAGCCCGGTGCTCAACTCCCGCAGCTTCGACAGGGGGACGTCGACACCCTCCGCCCTTGGAGCGTGCTGCTCGGCGGCGGAGCCGAGCAGGGCCTTCAAGGTAACCGTCCGGCCAACGACGTGCGGTGAGGGATTGCCGGCGTAGCGGTGCGCGGCGGACGCTGGTGGGCATGGCGAAGCAGGTGGCGAAGCCGGAGTGGGCGTGCGTCGCGGAAGCGTTCGAGGCC
>NZ_RAVZ01000181.1 GCF_003611635.1 Corallococcus terminator
CGGTGGGGGCGGGTCGCCGTGCTGCTGGTGGGAGTGCTCCTCGCGGGGCTCGCTGTGTGGCGTCTGGGGCACGTCCTGGGAGTCGTGGCCCCGCCAGTAGCGCCGGACGTCCGGCAAATGGCGCCGCGCGCTGGGGTGGAACAAGCTCACGCGTCGCTGGCGGGAGATCCACCACCCGTTCCGTTCCAGCAGGAGAAAGAAGACATGACCCTTCGTGCGCCGCGGCAGGCGGCCGTCAATTCCTCCCCGGCGCGCTCTGGTGCGCTCGGGAAGCTCAAGCGGTGCACCCTGGCCGCTGGCGCAGTGGCCCTCACTGCGTGTCCAGGAGCACAGGTTCGTCCCGACTCCAGTCGCTGCCCCGAAGGGGCGCTGGAGGCCATGCGCAAGCTCTCCATGAATGAGACCGGCGGCGCCAGCATCCTCACGGACATCGAGCAGCCTGGCACCAACTCGGAAGAACTCATTGTCCGCGATGGCCCCATCGTCAGCCTCACCGTCGAAAGCTATGGGGACATGCCCACGGGAACCCGCCTGTACGGGCAGCTCTGGACGGGCGGAGGACGGGTGACCGGCCGCTACACCCGAGCGGAATTGCCCGACCGGCGCGTCATCCCGGTCTGCCTCGTGTATGGGAACCGCGATGGCGGAGAGTGGCTTCCGGGCTCCAAGGCTGGCGCGGTCAGGATGCCGCGCACCTGGGCCTATACGGTCGTGCACGCCTTCCCTTGAGCCATACTCATGAAGGAGCCGGGATTCTGAAATTGTTCTAATATGACCTGCTGGGTTCTCCCAGTTCAGGTAACTTAGAGGGTAGTTTGTCCTTGTTCTCCCCGGATGACTGCGTCCGCGTGGATGACAAGGAGCCCGCACGGCATGAGTCCTTCCAGGACGGTGAACCCTCCTCCTCCCGAAGTGCTATTCAAGACGGGCTCCAAGGCCTTCGAGCTGACGCAGGTGCTGCGGCGAAGCAGCCACGGGGAGCAGCAGCTCATCGCGCTCCGGAGGCAGCCGGGGCAGGAACCCGTACCGGTGTTCCTTCAGGCGTTGTCCCTGACGGGGCGGACGGTGTCGCGTCTGCGGGACCCTCGGGCGCGCATGCAGGAGATGGTCACGCTCGCGCGGATCCTCCAGCATCCGCGCATCGCCCGGCTGAACGGATGCCATGAAGCGGCGGGCGTCCTGTATCTCGAATGGGAGCACGTCCCCGGGTACACGTTGGACGACGTATCGCTGCTGCCGCTGGTGTATGTGCATGCGTACTCCGAAGCCTTCCTGCTGCACGTGGGGCTCCAGTTGGCCTCGCTGCTCGCGTTCCTGCATGGGCAAGCGGATGAGCGCGGTCTGCCATTGGGCTTCGTGCACCGCGACCTGCATCCGCAGGGCATCCGGTTCGGGCCAGACGGACAGTTGGCGTTGACGCACCTGGGAGACGCCTTCTCACGGCTGCCGGGCCGGGTGCCTTCCAGCATCACGCGTCCCCATGGACAGGCATTCTACGGGGCTCCAGAGGTGCTGTTCGGCGAGGCCGCGGATGCGCGTTCGGACCTGTTCTCGCTGGGGCTCATCCTGTTGGAGCTGGCGACGAGCCTGCACCTGTACAGCCTGCCCCGTGTCCTCATGGGAGACCTGGATGCGCGACTGACGGACGAGGATGGGCAGCGGGTGCTCCAGGGGATGATGGTGGCGGAGCAGGCGGGGCGGTTCACGAGCGAATACATCCACATCGTCACGCACGCCGCCGCGTACCGGCCCGAGGACATCGAGTCGCTGATGTTCCGGCTGTCACCCGCCCTGCGCGCCATCCTCCACCGCCTGCTCAAGCGCGACCGTGCGGAGCGCTACGCGACGGCGGAGGAGGTGGAGGCGGACCTGCGTGCCCGGGCCACGGAGCTGGGTGGGCAGTACGGCGGCGCGGAGGCAGCGGAGGAGTTCCAGAAGGCGCTCGCGGGCACGGCGCCACTGATGAATGCGTTCCAGACGGACGTGGGGGCCTTCCCGCGTGGAAGTGTGCTGTACCTGCCGACGCCAGCATTTTGAACGACGACGCTGTGCCGATCGTGATGGGAGTCGTGCAATGAAAGGAGACAATATCTCCCTTGAAACACGGGAGTTGTTGGGGAAGCTTTGGACGGAATCTTCGTCCGAGGATGACAAGATGCGATTGGAGGTGGCGATGGATGCGCTCCAGTTCATCTACGACATGGGCCAATCCCAGCTCTTCCGGGTGTATCACCAAGCGATCGAGGAACAAGAGCCTCCGTTCGTGTTCGCTTCCTTCGATACCCGCCCGGAAGCGGATGCATGGCTGATGGCGCAGAATCCGGTTCCCGATCGGGCGGCCGTGTTGGTCGCAGGTGAATACTTCAAGGTGATGGACTTGCCGGAGTTGGGCAAGGGCACGCGCAGGCTGCTCTCCAGCCCGATCCTCAAGTTCTACCTGCAAGACATGTGGGAAAAGGCCAAGGCTCCGGTGGCCTTGTTCTCCACGCGCGAGGAAGCGGAGACCTGGCTCCGGGAGCAGCCCGAGCCTCCCCGTCAGGTCGCCATCCTGATCGACGGCAAGCCCTACCTCGCGGCTTGGCATCATCGGATCCAGCTCCGGATCCTCTACCCCCTCACCCCACCCGAAGCCGCTCCCACGTAGGCGCCCTCAGTTCCACGCCAGCCGCGCGACCTCCCTGATGCCCGTGCGGCAGTTGAATGCGTTCCAGACAGACGTAGGCCCTCCCCCGTGGGAGTGGGCCGCACCTGCTGACGCCGGTGGTGTGAAACGCCGTCGCACGTCATCCGATTGTGCTACGGGCTCCCGCAATGAAGACGCTGTGGCTGGTCCTGATGGGAGTGCTGCTGTCCTCGTGTGGGGCGGGGCGACAGAAGATCGCACTCGGAGCTGAAGAGCTCCGGTCCCTTGTGCTCTTCATCCAGGAGCAGCCGGATGGGACAAGGGTCCACTCCTGGCGGTCCGTGGACGAGGTGGAGTCGGTCCGCTATCTGCTGAAGCCTGGAGCCGGAGGCGGCCGACGAATTGTGCTCACGGCGGCGGGAAGCCGGGACTGCGACGCGGAGAACCGGGAGTGTGTCCGGGCGTGCATGGCGCGGCCCGTGGCTCGGGGCTACGGTCACGTCACCACCTCAGACAGGGGGAAGGGGGGCAAGCAGTCACATTGTGAGGGGCTGTGCAACCAGCCTTATATGGACTGCTCAGAAATCCAGGAGCGGAAGCCAAGGCAGTTCTCGGCGGTCGACGCGGCGGTGGACTGGTTGGAGCGCAATCAGAGAGGCATCCTGGTCGGGAGCGTGGTTGTCATCGCGGGAGTTGCGTTCGTCGTTGTCTCCGCCGGGGCCGGGCTGATCATCCTCGCGCCTGCGGCGCTTCTGGCGAGCGGAGACAGCAATGTGGCGCCTGTGGTGATGGGAGCCATGCCATGAAGCAGGACGATATGCCCCTTGAAGCGCGGGAGTTGTTAGGGCGGCTCTGGTCGGAATCTCAATCCCAGGATGACAAGTTGCGACTGGAGGTGGCGATCGACGCGCTCCATTTCATCTATGCCATGGGGCTATCCCAGCCATTCCGGGCGTATCGCCAGAGCGTCGATGAGCACGAGCCCCCGCTCGTGTTCGCTTCCTTCGATACCCGAGCGGAAGCGGATGCGTGGTTGATGGCGCAGACCTCGGTTCCCGACCGAGCGTCCGTGTTGGTCGCGGGCGACTACTTCTCCGTGAGGGACCTGCCGGAACTGGGCAAGGGCACGCGCAGGCTGCTCTCCAGCCCGATCCTCGAGTTCTACCTGCAAGACATGTGGGAAAAGGCCAAGACGCCGGTGGCCTCGTTCTCCACGCGCGAGGAGGCGGAAACCTGGCTCCAGGAGCAGCCCGAACCTCCCCGTCAGGTCGCCATCCTGATCGACGGCAAGCCCTACCTCGCGGCCTGGCATCACCGGATCCAGCTCAGGACCCTCTACCCGCTCACCGCACCCGAAGCCGCTCCCACGTAGGCGCCGTCAGTTCCAGGCCAGCCGCACGACCTCCTTGATGCCCTATCCCCTGGTCGCCTGCCTCGCCCCGTCGCGCGGCAGCTTCACCGTGAAGGTCGTCCCCGCCTCCTTCGAGGAGCTCACCGCGATGGTGCCGCCGTGCGCCTGGACGATGTGCTGCACGATGTAGAGCCCCAGCCCCACGCTGCGCGTCGTCAGGTCCATGCCCGGGGCCCCCCGCTGCATCGGCTGGAAGAGGCGGCACAGCATGTCGGGGGGAATCGGGTCGCCCGCGTTGTGCACCTCCAGGAGGACCTCCCGCTCCGTGCCCTGGACGCGCACCATCACCGGCGTGCCCTCCGGTGAATACTTCAGCGCGTTGCCCAGCAGGTTGGTGAGCACCTGCGCCATGCGGTCCGGATCCCAGCAGCCCCTCGCCTCGTGGCCCGGCATGGAGGTCTGGAGGACGCGCTCGGGGAAGTTCATCTGCACCTCCTCCATCACCTGCCGCACCACCGTGGCCAGGTCCAAATCCTGGCACTGCACGGGAATCCCTCCGCCCAGGCGCGCCTGGGTGAAGTCGAGCAGGTCGCGGATCATCCGCACCGCCCGCTCCGCGGAGGCCTGGATGCGCAGGACGGCCTTGGTGGCGCGCTCGTTCAGCTCATCGCGCCGCAACAGCGACGCGGTGCCCAGCGTGATGGCGTTGAGCGGGTTTCGCAGGTCGTGGGACACGATGCCCACCAGGTACCGCTCGAACTCCGCGCGCTGCCGCGCCGCCTCCTCCTCGCGCTTGCGCTCCGTCACGTCCAGCGCCGTGCCCACGAAGCGCGCGGGACGTCCGTCCGGGCGGAAGTGGACCTGGCCGCGCCCGGACAGCCACCGCACCTTCGCGCCGTCCCCGGTGGGAGGCCGCACCCGGAATTCGCAGGCGTACTCCCCGGTGCCCCCGGGCATGTTGGCCTCCGCCATCGCCTGCTCCACCTTCGCCCGGTCCTCCTCGTGGACGAACTGCATCGCCTCCGCGAGCGACAGCTCCCCTTCGGCGGGCAGCCCCAGCATGGCGCGAAATCGCGGGTCCCAGGACGCCTCGCCCGTGAGCGGATTGACGTCCCAACTGCCCATGTCCACCGCTGCCAGCGCCAGCCGCAGCCGCTCCTCGCTGGCGTGCAGCGTGGCCGCCAGCGCCTCCGTGCGCTGCCGGGCCCGCACGCCATCCGTGACGTCGGTGGCGACGATGAGGATGCCCTCGATGGAGCACTCCGCCCCGAGCAGCGGCTGGTAGACGAAGTTGAAGTACGCGTCCTCCAGCATCCCGCCCGGCGCCCGCGCCAGCCGCACGCGCACCTCGTTGCCCACGTACGGCTCGCCCGTGGTCAACACGCCGTCCAGCAGCTTCTGGATGCCCTGGCCCCGCACCTCCGGCAGCGCCTCCAGCAGGGGACGGTGCAGCACCTGCTGGAGCGTGCGGCCCCAGAGTTCGAGGATGCGGGCGTTGGCCAGCTCCACGATGTGCGTGGGACCCCGGAGGATGCCCAGCGCCACCGGCGCCTGATGCAACAGCGTGTTGAGACGGCTCAGCTCCGTGTTCGCCTGGACGCGCGCAGTCTGGGCCTCCTGGAGCAGCAGCTCGCGACCGGCCTCCGTCTTCCTCCGGGCGGTGATGTCCTGCATGGCGCCCACCATCCGCACGCCCCGGCCCTGCGCGTCGCGCGTGATGACGCCCGTGTCCAGCACCCGCACGGCGTCACCCCGGCGGTTCAGGAACCGGTACTCGTCCTGCCACCGCGCCTGCGTGCCGTGGATGGCCGCGTGGATGCCGTGCTCCACGCGCTCGCGGTCCTCGGGGTGGATGCGGCCCACCCACCAGTCCGCGGTGGGCCCCGTCTCCTCCGGCGTGAAGCCGAGCAGGTCCCGCACACCTCCGCTCCAGGTCACCTCCTGCGTGGTCAGGTCCCAATCCCAGACGGAATCGGAGGCCGCCTGGGCCGCCAGCCGGTAGCGCGTCTCCGACGTCGCCAGTTGCTCGTGGGCTTCGTGGAGCTTCCCCATGAGCAGCGCGCGGTCGAGGATGCCGGAGAGGTACTCCACCAGCGTCTCCATGAAGCGCTTGGTCTGTGGCGGCACCGGCCGGGCCTCCGCGAAGCCCACGCACAGGACGCCCATCAGCTCGCCGTGGGGCCACAGGCGCAGGCCCAGGAGCGTGCTCCAGCCTTCGTTTCCCAATCCCTCGCGTTCGGCGTCCGTCAGGCCGTGCGCCTGGGCCAGCACCAGGGGCTCCTCTGAACGGGCCACCCTCCCCAGGAAGGAGGGCCCCCGCGCATCCGCCCGGCGGCGCCCCGCGTGCGGGACGTCCCGCACCGGGTCCGCGATGGCCACCATCATCGTGCTCCCCCGCTCCACCAGGAACAGCTCCGCGCCCGCGGCCTCCAGCGCGCGGATGACGGTGTCGATGAGCGGCTGGAGCCGGGCCTGCGCGTCCTCGTGCGCCCCCAGCGCCTGGGGGGCCAGCGCGTCCAACTGGCGCAGGAAGCGCTTCTCCCGCTGGCGGTCCTCCATCGAGTAGCCGGAGAAGAGGACCACCACGTGGTCCATGGCGTCCTCCAACTGCTGGAAGAGGCACTGGAGGTCGGAGGCGGCGGGCTTGTGTTCGGGCCCCGCGTCGTCCCAGAGCCGGGGGATGAGCCGGCCCAGGAGCGTGTATTCATCCGTCGCGTCCTCCTGCGTGGCGCCCACCCGCAGGCGCAGGTTGATGTGGACCTCCTCCAGGCGCTTGCGCGTCTCCAGGCGCTCCGGCGTGGGACCGTGCCGGCAGATGAGCGCCACCGTGCGCAGGTACTCCGGCAGCGTGGTGATGATCTCCGACGCCTTCAATCCCTGGCTGCTCTCCCAGCCGCGCGTCTCCTCGACGAAGCGCCGCACCAGGATTTCCAGGTTCGCTTCGATGAGGTCGGCGATGAGATTCATGGCTCAAGGGGACGGTTAGGGGCTGCCGTCCCCGGGTGCAACGCCGGGACGTCTGTTTTCCTGGAAGATGAAACGCCTGGCGTGCAGCGGAAGGGCGCGCGAGGAGGGCTTGCGCGACACGGAAGGGATGTACACGCGGCGTCATTGCTGGCGATGCCGGTGCGACCTGCGTAGGCTGTCGTTCGTGTTGAGAACAACGCCCCGCTCCACCATCCTCATCGTCGACGACGAACCGGACCTGCGCGAGGTGGTGGCGGAGCTGCTGGAGATGGAAGACTACGCGGTGGTGCAGGCGGCCAACGGGCAACTGGCCCTGGACGCGCTCGCCCACGTGCCCCGCCCGTGTCTGGTGCTGCTGGACCTGATGATGCCGGTGATGGATGGACACGAGTTCCTCCACCGCGTGCGCGAGGACGCCCGCTACCAGGACCTGCCGGTGCTGATGCTCACCGCGCACCCGACGGCCAAGGCGCCTCCGGGCACGGTGGGCCTCTTGCGAAAGCCCGTGGACATCACGGAGCTGCTCGCGCTGGTGGCCCGGCACTGCCAGTCCACCTGACGGCCCCACGCGGGCCCACGGCTCACGCCGCGGGGGCCGCGTGCACGGCGATGGCGTCCAGCAGCTCTTCCAGTCGCACCGGCTTGCCCAACCGTCCGGAGACTCCGTGCGGCAGCGGCAGCGTGGGGTGCGCCGTCAGCACCAGCACCCGCGTCAGCGCCAGCGCGCCCGTGCGGCGCAGGTGTTCGATGAAGGCGTGCCCGTCCATCACCGGCATCACCAGGTCCAGCAGGATGAGGTCCGGGATGCGCTCCAGCCGCGCCAGCGCGTTCAGCGCGTCCTGGCCGTTGACCGCCGTGAGCACCCGGTAGCCTTCCGACTCCAGGATCTCCTTCAGCGCCTCGCGGACGTCCCGGTTGTTTTCGACGAGCAGCAGGGTGGTGGAGTGTTGCGTGGTGGACACACGTCAACGCTAGGGCAGGGGACCGGGAAATTCCAACCCGCGAGAAGTCGGGCGGGGTGGGAGCAGGCAGGCATGTGTCGCCGGAAGGGCTCCAGGCCCCGATGCCGGAGCTTCAGGGTGCGCGCGGCAGGGTCATGGTGAAGACCGTCCGCTCCGGGCCCGACTCCACGACCAGGGTTCCCCGGTGGCTGCGGACGATCTGCTCGGAGATGAAGAGGCCCAGGCCCAGGCCGGAGGGCACGTGGGCGCCCGTCTGCGCGCGCTGGAAGGGGTGGAAGAGGATGGCCAGCTCCTCCTTGGGGATGGGGTTGCCCCGGTTGCTCACCCGCGCGATGGCCAGCTCCGGTCCGCCCTGGAGGGACAGCTCCACGGTGGACTCCGGCGGGCTGTACTGGAGGGCGTTGCCCAGGAGGTTGCTCAGGACCTGCGCCAGCCGGTCCGCGTCCCACCGGCCGCCCAGCGGTCCGGTGGACTCCACCCGCACGGTGCGGTTCGGGTGCACCAACTCCAGCTCCTCCACCACCTGGCGCACCACCAGCCCCAGGTCCGTCGCGCCCGGCGTCAGCGGGATGCCGCCGCCCAGCCGGCTGCGGGTGAAGTCCAGCAGTTCGGTGATCATCCGCGTCATCCGGTCCGTGCTGCTGATGATGCGCCCCACGGTGCGCACCAGCGCGGGAGGCACCTGTTCGCTGGCGATGAGGAAGCTGGCCCCCATTCGGATGGCGTTGAGGGGGTTGCGCAGGTCGTGGCCGACGATGCCCAGGAAGCGCTCGCGGAACTCCGCCGCCGCTCTCAGCTCCCCCTCGGACTGCTTGTGCCGGGTGACATCCACCACCACGGATCCCACGCCCAGCACCTCGCCCCCGGGCGTGCGCACCGGGTGGAAGCTCACCATCAGATGCGACTCGCCTCCCGCCGCGTCGGGCCCCGCCCGCTTCAGCGCCACGGCCAGCTCCTCCGCGGGCTCTCCCGTCTCCAGCACGCGGCGGATGACGGGCTCCAACTGCGGCGCCAGGGAGGGCAGCACCTGCGCGAAGGTCCTGCCCGCGTGGGCGTCCAGGGGCAGTCCGTCCAGCTTCGCCATCCGCGCGTTGACGTGCACGAACTTCAGCTCCCGGTCCAGCAGCGACAGGCCCACCGGCGAGGAGGTGAGGAGCGCATCCAGTTGCGCGAGCGCCTCCGCCTTCTCCTGGTCCGCGCGCCGCACGGCGTCCACCAGCCGCTTGCCGCGCACCAGCGCGTTCACCCGTGCGCGCACCTCCTCCGTGCGGAAGGGTTTGGCCACGTAGTCGTTGGCGCCCGCGCGCAGGCCCTGCACCAGGTCCTCCGGCCGGCCGTGCGCGGTGAGCATCAACACCGGCAGGGTCTCCGTTTCGGACTGACCGCGCAGGAACTGGCAGACCTCCGGGCCGGACATCCCCGGCATCTCCCAGTCCAGCACCACCACGTCCGGCGCCCGCCCGGCGTGCAGGCGTTCGAGCATCGCGGCGCCATCCGGGAAGGTCTCCACCCGGAAGCCCGTGCCCAGCGCGGTCTTGATGAAGCGTGCCTCACTGGCGCTGTCGTCCACCACCCAGACGCATGGTGTGGGCTCCCCTGTCGTGGAGGTGTCTCCCGGGGGCAGGACGGTGTACGCGCGCGCCGCGTGCTGTCCCCGGGACTTCGTGACATACCGGCACGCGTGCGTGGAGAAGCCAACGCTCGGCCCACGCGCGATGACTCATTTCTTTCAGCAGCCCGGAATCGTTCTAGCTTGGTCGGTCGTTTCCAGAGGACGCCATGCCCGAGGTACTCGTCGTCGATGACAGCAAGGTGATGCGCGAGATGGTGGTCGCCTGCCTGCGGCCCTATCCCGACAGCCGCTTCACGCAGGCTTCCAGCGGGCTGGAGGCCATCGAGCAGTTGTCGCTCAAGGCATATGACCTGCTCGTGCTGGACCTCAACATGCCTGACATTGGCGGCATCGAGGTGGTGGAGTTCGTGCGGGGGCAGGACCAACTGCGCGCGCTGCCCATCATCATCGTCACGACCCGAGGGGACGAAGCCTCGCGCGAGCGTGCACTGGGGGCTGGCGCCAGCCTCTTCATGACCAAGCCCTTCACCCCGGACTCCCTCCAGGGCGCGGCCCGGTCCCTGCTGGAGAAGGCCTCGGACGAGGCGTCGCGCGGGTGACGACGCCCGGGGAGTTCGCGGAGTTCCTCCCCGCCTACCTGGCGGAGGTGGATGAGCTGCTGGCCTCCGCGCAGCGCGACCTGCTCGCCGTGGAGGAGGCCGTCCGCCGGGGTGCCGCCCAACCGCGCGCCGTGCGAGAGCTGTTCCGCGCCCTGCACACCATCAAGGGCCTGTCCGCCATGGTGGACGTGGAGCCCATCGTCTCCGTGGCGCATTGGATGGAGGCGTCCCTGCGGGTGGCGGATCAGGCGGGCGGTCGCCTGCCCGAATCCAGCGTGGAGCCCCTGGTGGAGGGCCTGCGCGCCATCGAGCAGCGCGTGCGGCAACTGGGCGCAGGAAAGCCGCCCTCGCCCGCGCCCGCGAACCTGCTGGAGCGGCTGGAGGCGCTGGGGCCCCAGGTGCTGGAGGCGGCGCCCCGGGAGCCGAGGGCCGTCGTGCTGGACGCGCAGGCCGCGTTCGCTTCCAAGCTGGCGCCTTCGGAGCGCGAACAGTTGGAGGGCGGGCTCGCGGGAGGCCAGCGCGCGGTGCGGCTGGACTTCGTGCCCTCCTCCGAGCGCGCCGCGAAGGGCCTCAACATCAACACCGTGCGCGAGCGCGTGGCGAAGCACGGCGACATCGTGAAGGTGCTGCCGCTGTCCGGCGCCGCGGCGGGCGGAGCGTCGCTGGCGTTCGCGCTGCTGCTGCTCACCCACTCGGAGGACGCGGCGCTGCTGGAGGCCGTGGGCGGCGCTCCCGCCACGGTGCGCTCGCTGGCGGTGGCCGCGCCCCTCGCGCCCCCGGCGGCTGGACCGTCCGCGCCGCCCCCGGCGGCCGGACCGTCTCCTGCGCTGCTCCCCGCGATGCCCGGAGCGCTCGGAGTCCCCGGTCCCGAGGACGACCTGGACGAGCCGGAGGTGCGCCGGGGCGGTGGCCTTTTGCGCGTGGAGGTGTCGCGGCTGGACGAGGCCATGGAGTGGCTGGCGGCGCTCGTGGTCAACCGCTCCCGGCTGACGCGCGCGGTGACGGCGCTCACGGCGGCGGGGGCGCCCACGCGCGAGCTGGCGGCCATCCTCCAGGAGAACGGCCGGCAGCTTCGCGACCTGCGCTCGGCCATCCTGCGCCTGCGCATGGTGCGCGTGGGGGACGTGCTGGAGCGGCTGCCCCTCTTGGTGCGCGGGCTGCGGCGCACCACCGGGAAGGCGGTGCGGCTGGAGCTGGACGTGGGCGACGCGGAGCTGGACAAGGCCGTGGCGGACCGGCTGATGCCCGCGCTGGTGCACCTGGTGCGCAACGCGGTGGACCACGCGCTGGAGCTGCCCGACGAGCGGCTTGCCGCAGGCAAGCCCCCCGAAGGGCTGGTGCGCCTGGGCTGCCATGCGCGCTCCAGCGGCCAGTTGGAAATCACCCTGCGCGACGACGGCCGGGGCGTGGATGCGAAGGCGGTGGCGCAGGCCGCGAACGCGCCCGTGCCGGAGTCGGTGGACGGCCTGCTGGATCTCTTGTGCCGGCCCGGGCTGTCCACGCGCCAGGAGGCCACGAGCACCAGTGGCCGGGGCATGGGGATGGACATCGTGCGGCGCATCGTCGTGGAGCAGCTTGGCGGCGAGCTGCGCATGGAGACGCGCAAGGGCGCGGGCACCACCTTCACCCTGCGCGTGCCGCTCACGGTGACGTTGGTGGACGCCATCGTCTTTGAATGCGCGGGCCTCAAGTACGCGGTGGCGGTGGGCACGGTGGAGGAGCTCATCGACGTGGACGCGCTGAAGGTGGTGCGGCCCGCGGGCGCGGACGGCCTGGGGTTGTTGGAGCGGCGGGGCGCGGCGGTGCCGCTGGTGTCGCTGGAGCGCCTGCTGGAGCGGACGGCGCCAGGGGACGCGCAGGGCGCCCGGGGCACCAAGGCGCTCATCGTGCGGCAGCGCGGGGAGCCGGTGGCCTTCGCGGTGGACCGGCTGCTGGGGCAGCAGGAGATCGTCCTGCGCCCGCTGGAGGATCCGCTGGTGCGCGTGGCGGGCGTGGCGGGCGCCACGGACCTGGGCGACGGAATGCCCACGCTGGTGCTGGACCTGGGCGCGCTCGGCGCGGCGCGCGTGGGCCGCCGGATGGGCGCCGCGCGCTCGGGAGGATGGGCGTCATGAACGTGCTGCACGTGTTGTTCAAGGTGGACGGGACGGAGTACGCGATGCCCGCGGCGGACGTGGTGCAGATGGAGTCCTTCTCCGGCGCCACGCCGGTGCCAGGGGCTCCCGCGCACGTGGCGGGGCTGGTGCAGGTGCGGGGCCGGGTCATCCCGGTGGTGGACGCGCGCGCCCGCTTCGGGCTGCCGCCGAGCACGCCCACCCTGGATTCACGGGTGGTGGTGGGGCAGTTGGGCGAGCGCACGGTGGGATTGCTCGTGGACAGCGCGCGTGAAGTCCTGAAGTTGGACCCGCGCACCATCCAGCCGCCTCCGCCCATGGTGGTGGAGCGCGCGAAGGGTTTCGTGAAGGCCGTGGCGCAGGTGGGCCCGCGGCTGGTGATGCTCATCGATTTTCCCCGGGTGATGGGGGAGGAGACCGCGGATGTCGACGGACAACGGTAGCAGCAGCGCCCCCCGGCTGGAGGACGCGCGCGCGCTGGCGGAGCGCACCGCGCTCAAGATGGAGGAGAGCGCGGGCCTGGTGCAGTCCACGGAATTGCTCGCGGCGCGGCTGGCCTCCGCGGGCAACGAACAGGCGGCGTCGGGCGAACAGGTGCGCACGGCCATCGAATCCGTGGCCGCGCAGGTGGAGCAGACGAGCGCCGCGGTGCTGTCGCTGGTGCGCAGCCAGCGCGCGATGAGCGAATCCGCCCGGGGCGTGCAGCAGGAGGCGGAGGCCACCGCGGGCGCGATGCAGGAGGTGACCGCGTCGGTGGCCAGCGTGCGCAAGGACGCCGCGCTGCTCGCCGCGTCGTCGGATGCGACGGCCTCCACCGTGGAGGAGGTGGCGCGCTCGGTGAAGGGCGTGAGCGCCAACGCGGAGGAGCTGGCCGCCTCCAGCGAGGAGCTGCTCGCGAGCGTGCAGGAGATGAACGCCACCGTGGAGGACCTGGTGGCGCGCAACCAGACGAGCGCCGCCACCACGGAAGAGGTGGCCGCCACCATCGAGGAGATGTCCAAGGGCATCAGCCGGCTGTCCACGGACACGCAGGGCGTGGGCGAGCGCATGGCGCAGGTGTCCGGCGCCGTGGTGTCGCTGGGCAAGACGCTCCACGAGGTGTCGCGCGACGCGGCCTCCATGGCCTCCAGCGTGGAGGAGACGGCCTCCACCACCGAAGAGGTGGCGCGCAGCGTGCGCGGCGTGGCCGACCATGCGCGCACCCTGGAGGCGCACACCTCCGCCACCGCGTCCACCGTGCAGGAGGTGGCCGCCAGCGTGGAGGAGGTCGCCGCCACCGCGGAGAAGAACGCGGCCGTGGTGGACGCCAACGCGGCCACCATCGAACAGCTCGCGCGCTCCGCCCAGGCGGTGGCCCGCGCCGCGGACAGCATCAACGGCCTGGCGTCCAGCAGTGCCACCGCGTCCGCGCAGTTGGAGACGTCCACGCGCCGCGCGGCGCAGATGACGGAGGAGGCGCGGCTGGCGGCCGAACGCGTGGGCGTGAGCGCGCGCGAGGGCGGCGTCACGGTGGCGCGCTCCATCGCCGGCTTCGGCCGCATCCGGCAGTCCATCGTGGAGTCGTCCGGGGTGATGAAGGAGATGGGCCGGCGCGCCGAGGAGATTGGCGACATCGTGCAGACCATCAACCTCATCGCGGACCGCACGAACCTCCTGTCGCTCAACGCCAGCATCGAGGCGGCGCGGGCGGGGGAGCACGGCCGGGGCTTCGCGGTGGTGGCGGAGGAGATCCGCGCCCTGGCGGACCGGGCGGCGGCGGCCAGCGCGGACGTGGCCAAGATTGTCCGGGGCCTCCAGACGACGGCGCGCGAGGCGGCCACGGCCACGGGAGAAGGCGTGCGCGCGGCGGACGAGGGCGCGGCGCTGGCGGGGGACGCGGAGAAGGCGCTGGGCACCATCCTCAAGGGCGTGGAGGACCTGGGCCAGAACGTGCGCGAGGCGTCGCGCGCGTCGGCGGAGCAGGTGCAGGCGGTGCAGTCGCTGGCCCAGTCCACCGCGAAGGTGAGCGAGCAGGGCCGCGTCATCGCGACCTCCGCGACAGAGCAGGCGCAGGCCGCGCAGGCGCTGGCCCAGGGCGGCACGGAGATGCGGCGCATGGCGCGGCAGACCACGCAGGCCACCGCGGACCAGGCCAAGGCGCTGCGCGAGGCGGTGCGCTCCAACACCCAGTTGTCGGAGGTGGCGCAGAAGGTGTCGCGCGCGATGCAGGAGCAGGCCGCGGCGGCCACGGACCTGGCCAAGGGCGCGGTGCAGATGCGGCAGTTGGTGCAGGGCGTGAGCGGCGCGGTGGCGGCGCAGGGACAGCAGGTGACCGCCCTGGGCACGGTGGCACAGGAGGTGGCGTCCGCCACCCAGCGCGCCATCACCGGCATCGCTGAACAGGCCAAGGCCGCGCAGGAGGTGGCCCGGGCCATGGACGCCACGCGCAAGGAGGTGGCCCAGTCCACGCGCGCGATGGTGGAGCAGGGCCGCGCCCTCAAGCAGGGCGAGGTGGCCACCCGCCAGGTGGCGAAGCTCGCGCAGGAGGTGACGCGCGCCACGGAGGAGCAGGCCCAGGCGCTGTCTTCGCTGGTGCGCGGCGCGGAGGAGGTGCGCCGGGTGGCCAGGACGACGGCGCGGGCGCTGGATGAGCAGACGGACGCGCTGTCGGCGTTGACTGCGTCGGCCACGAAGCAGGCCTCCGGTGTGGCCTCCGTGGCGAAGGTCGCGCAGGAGCAGGCCACGGTGACCGAACAGCTTGGCAAGTCCGTGGAGGAGATGCGGGGCCGCTCGCGGGAGATCGCCGTCACCACGGCCGAGCAGGCGCGCACCACGGCCATCACCGCCCAGGAGGTGAAGGAGGTGGCGGGCCGGCTGGGGCAGCTCGCGAAGCTTCAGGGCGAACAGGTGGAGGGGCTGGCCCACCTGAATGGACTTTTGGGAGGCAAGGACGCGGCTGTGTCCCGTGCTCCCCGGGAGCAGAAGGCGTGACGATGAACTCGACCGTGCGGCAAAACCCGCTCTCGCTGTCCGCGGACGACCGGGCCCGGGTGGAGGAAGTGGATCAACTGGCCCGCAAGGGGGCCTCCAGCCTGCCGACGCTGCTGGCCGGGCTGGACGCGCCGTCCTGGGCGGTGCGCCGCGCCGTGGTGTCCGCGCTCGCGCGCCTGGGCACCCCCGCGGTGCAGCCCCTGTGCGACGTGCTGATCCACCAGCGGGACAACGAAGCGCGCATCGCCGCGGCGGTGGACGCGCTGGTGGCCGCCACCGGCGAGGTGGACGGGCCGGTGGAGGTGCTGGGGGATGACGCCAACCCGGCCATCGTCTGCGACGCCGCCCAGGTGCTGGGCCGCCGCCGCAGCCGTCAGTCGGTGCCGCTGCTGGCGCGGCTGACCGTGCACGCGGACGACAACGTGGCGGTGGCCGCCATCGAAGCGCTGGGCCGCATTGGCGGCGGCGCGGCGGTGGACGCGCTGCTGGCCTCGCTGGGCAGCGGCAACTTCTTCCGCATCTTCCCCGCCATCGACGTGCTGGGCCGCTCGGGCGACCCCACGGTGGTGCCGGCGCTGATGGCGCTGCTGACGGATCCGTTCTACTCGCTGGAGGCCTGCCGGGCCCTGGGCCGCACCGGCCAGGAGGCCGCGGTGCCCGCGCTCGTGGGCCTGCTGCAACGGGGCAACGACGCGGTGGTGCGCGTGGCGGCGGTGGCGCTGGTGGAGATCCACGACGCGCAGGTGGCGCGCTTCGGCGGCGCGCGCATGGTGCCGTCGGTGCTGCGCTCCAGCTCGGCGGAGCCGCAACCCACGGGGCGCAGGCTCGCCCAGGTCATCTCCGGCGCGGACGCGGGGGAGAAGACCGCGGTGGCGCGGCTGCTGGGCTGGGTGGGCGGCGCGGACGCGGCGACGGGCCTGCTGAAGCTCCTGGACTCGCAGGACCTGGGCGTGTCGCGCGCGGCCGCAGCGGGGCTGGGCGAGCTGGGCGCGGACGCGGACGCGCAGATCCTCCAGGCGCTGCGCGAGGGCGACAGCTCCCGGCGCCGGGTGCTGCTGCCGCTCGTGGGCAAGCGGTCCGCGGCGGTGCCGGACGTGCTGTTG
Source organism: Corallococcus terminator (assembly GCF_003611635.1). Lineage (GTDB taxonomy): Bacteria > Myxococcota > Myxococcia > Myxococcales > Myxococcaceae > Corallococcus > Corallococcus terminator. The sequence continues at coordinate 16,263 of NZ_RAVZ01000181.1, forward strand.
TGCCTGGAGGACCGGGACGCGATGGTGCGCGCGCTGGCGGCGGAGACGCTGTCGCGCATTGGCGACACGTCCGCGGTGCAGGCCCTCTTCGTGCGACTGTCGGACGAGGACCCGCGCGTGGTGCAGGCGGTGGTGGGCGCCATCCAGTCGCTGGGCAGCGAGACGACGGAGACGCTGGCGCTGGAAGCGGCGCGTTCGGCGGACACGCGCCAGCGCCGCGCGGCGCTGCGCATCGTGGCCTACTTCGGCTATCCGCGCGGCCTGGACGCGCTGCTCCTGGCCATGCGGGACCCGGATGAGCGGCTGCGCGACGCGGCCATCTACGGCCTGCCCTTCATCGACGATCCCCGGGCGGTGGACGCGCTGCTGGCCGCGGCGAGCCACGAATCCGAACGCACGCGCGCCACGGCGATGCGCGCGCTGGGCCAGACGGACAAGCAGGCCCGCATCACCTCCACGCTGCTGGGCGGGTTGAACGACCGCGACCCGTGGGTGCGCTACTACGCGTGCCAGTCGCTGGGGAAGCTGAACGAAGAGGCGGCCGCGGACGCCATCGTCGCGCTGGCCAACGACGACGCGGGCCAGGTGCGCGTGGCGGTGGTGGACGCGCTGGCGCACCTGCACACGGAGAGCGCCATGGCGGCGCTGCGGCGGGCGGCCTCGTCCACGGACGCGGACGTGCGCCGCGCGGCGCTGCTGGGCCTGGGCGTGGCCCGGCGTCCGGACGCGCTGCCGGTGCTGCTGGAGGCGGTGCACTCGGACGACCCGGCCACGCGGCTGGTCGCCCTGTCGGCGGTGGCGGAGTACGACGCGCCGGAGACGCTGCCCGCGCTCTTGAGGGCGGCGGGGGACCGGGACGACAGCGTGCGCAGCGCGGCGGTGGGCTTCCTGGCCACGCGCACCGGGCAGCACGCCACACAGGCGCTGGTGTCGCTGCTGGGCGACGTGATGCTGCGCGAGCAGGTGGTGGGCGCGCTGGCGCTGCCGGTGGACGGACGCCTCGCCGGGCTGCTGGCGGCGCTGGAGGTGGCGGACGACACGACGGCGCCCCTGCTGGTGGCGGCGCTCGCGCGGATGCGTCGGGCGGATGCGCGGGCGGCGCTGATGCAGGCGCTGGCCGGAGCAAGCCCCGCGGGACGGCGTGCGTCCGCGCCCGCGGTGGCGGCGCTGGGCACCTTGGAGTCGCGCGAGGCGCTGGACCGCGCGGCCCACCGCGACGAGGACGCCGATGTGCGGCGGGCCTGCCTGCTGGCGCTGGGGCGCTGAGAGTCCCCTGTCCATGACCTCGCTGCCGTTGTCCCCGCAGGTCTTCACCATCCTCGCGATGCTCATCGAGCAGCGCGCGGGGCTTCACTACGGCCCCGAGGACCGGGACCTGCTGTCGGAGAAGGTGTCGTCGCGGGCGCTGGACGCGGGCTTCGACTCGCTGCTCGACTACTACTACTTCCTTCGTTACGACCCGAAGGGGAGCGCGGCGCTGGACGCGCTGGTGGACTCGCTGCTCGTCCACGAGACGTACTTCTTCCGCGAGCCCCAGTCGCTGCAGGTGCTGGTGGACGAACTGCTGGTGCCCGCCGTCCACGCCGGCCAGCATCCGCGCGTGTGGTGCGCGGCATCCGCCACCGGCGAGGAGCCCCTCACGCTGGCCATGATGCTGGACGCGAAGGGGGTGCTGGGGGACGTGTCGCTCCTGGCCACCGACCTGAGCGTCCGGGCCCTGGAGCGGGCCCGGGCGGGCGAATACAACCTGCGCTGCCTGCGCGCGCTGCCCAAGGGGGTGGAGGGTCGCTGGCTGGACGTCGTGGACGGCCGGCCGCGCGTGCGGCCGGAGCTGGTGGCGAAGGTGGAGTGGAAGCAGTTGAACCTGATGGACACCGCGAACTTCCCGCCGCCCGGAAGCTTTGACGCAGTCCTGTGCCGAAACGTGCTCATCTACTTCCAGGACGACACCGCGCGCCGCGTGGTGGACGGCCTCACCCGGGTGCTCAAGCCCGGCGGGCAACTGGTGGTGGGTACGTCGGAGTCCCTGATGCGTTTCGGCACGGCGCTGCACTGCGAGGAACGGCGCGGCTCGTTCTTCTACCGCAAGGTGGAGTCATGACACCTCCGGCCCCCTTGCGCGTGCTGGTGGTGGACGACTCGGCGTTCGCACGCAAGGTGCTGCGCAAGGTGCTGTCGGACGCGGAGGGCCTGGAGGTGGTGGGCACCGCGCGCGACGGGCTGGACGCGCTGGAGCGGGTGGCGGAGTTCAAGCCGGACGTCATCACCCTGGACCTGGTGATGCCGGCGCTGGACGGGCTGGGCCTGCTCAAGGCGCTGGCGGGCATGCCGGACGCGCCGCGCGTGGTGGTGGTGAGCAGCGCGGACACGGAGAGCGAGCTGGCGGTGGCCGCGCTCCAGGCGGGCGCGGTGGACCTGGTGCACAAGCCCACGGCGCTCGCGACCGAGCGGCTCTACGAGCTGGGCGCGGAGCTGGTGGAGAAGGTGCGTGTCGCGGGCCGGGCGATGCCGCGCTACGTGCAGGAGGCGGAGCGCGAGGCCTTCGTCCGCGCCGCGCGCGTGGGCACCGGGACGTCTCCGAAGCTGCTGGCGGTGGGCACGTCCACGGGCGGGCCGCAGGCGCTGACGCGGCTGTTGTCGGCGCTGCCCCGGGACTTCCCGGCGCCGGTGGTGCTCGCGCTGCACATCCCCGCGGGCTACACGGAGGCGGTGGCGAAGCGGCTGGATACGCAGTGCGCGCTGGAGGTGGTGGAGGCGCGCGACGGCCTGGAGCTGGTGCCGGGCCGCGTGGTGCTGGCGAAGGCGGGCATGCACCTGAAGGTGGAGCGCCGGGGAGCCCTGGACCTGGTGCGCCTGGACCGCCATCCGCTGGGCACCCCGCATCACCCTTCAGTGGACGTGCTCTTCCAGAGCGTGGCGGCGGGGTGGGGTGAGCACGCGGTGGCGCTGGTGCTCACCGGCATGGGCGAGGACGGGCTCGTGGGCGCCCGGGCGGTGCGGGCCGCGGGCGGCGTGGTGCTCACGGAGTCGGAGTCGTCCTGCGTGGTGTACGGCATGCCGCGCGTGGTGGACGAAGCGGGCCTGTCCCAGGGC
>NZ_RAVZ01000182.1 GCF_003611635.1 Corallococcus terminator
GGGAAGGGTGCATCACGCGACCGGGCCCGCGTCTGGGGAGGCATCGATCTGGGGGGCACCAAGATTGAGGCCGTCGTCGTGGACGCTCGCGGCGAGGTGCTGGGCCGTGCCCGCCACAGTACGCCCGTGAAGGGCGGACCGGGCGAGGTGGTGAAGGAGCTGTACGGCACGCTGGGCGAAGCGGCGCAGACCGCAGGCCTCGAACCCGCGAAGCTCGCGGGCGTGGGCGTGGGCGCGCCGGGGTCGGTGGATGCGAACAGCGGCACGCTCGCGCACACGAGCAACGTGGCGGGCGGCTGGGAAGAGCCCTATCCCATCGCGTCGGACCTGGGCGACCTCGTGGGCGGCAAGGTCGTCATGGGCAACGACGTGCAGGTGGCGGTCGCCGCCGAATACAAGCTGGGCGCGGGCCGCGACTACCGTTCGGTGCTGGGCGTGTGGTGGGGCACGGGCGTGGGCGGTGGGCTGGTGCTCAACGGCGTGCCGTGGCGCGGCCAGGGCTCCGCCGGTGAGATTGGCCACATGGTGGTGAAGCCCAACGGCGCGCGGTGCGGCTGCGGCCGGCGCGGCTGCCTGGAGGCCTACGCAGGCCGGGCGTCCCTGGAGCGCAAGGCCCACGCCGCGGTGAAGAAGGGGGAGAAGACCGTCCTCTTCGACATCATGCGCGACAAGGGCCGCACGCGGCTGTCGAGCGGCGTGTGGTCCAAGGCGTTGAAGGAGAAGGATCCGCTGGCGACGCGCCTCATCCACCGCGCGGTGGCGATGATGGGCGTGGCCATCGCGTCCGTCATCAACCTGCTGGACGTGGAGGCCGTCATCATCGGCGGGGGGCTTGGGTCGCGGCTGGGCCCTCAGTTCGTGGAGCGCATCAGCGACGCCATGCACCCGCACCTGTTCATCACGGAGCGCAAGCCCGCGATGCACGTGGCGAAGCTGGGCGACCTGTCCGGCGCCATCGGCGCGGCGCTGCTCGCGGGCCCGCAGATGTAAGGGGGGGCTGGCGCGGGTCCCCGTCCCTGCTGCGATGATGCAGGGATGGGGACTTCGTGGATGCGCCGTGAGCGGTGGCTCGCGCTCGGGGTGCTGGGCGCCATGGCCCTGGGCAGCACAGGCTGTGGTTCATGGAAGCGCGGCGGTTTCGTCACGGACCGGATGGCGTGCTGGTTCAAGGACGGCTGCGCGGTCCAGGTTCCCTGCGAGTCCGTGCGCCATGACTGGCCTGCCTCGGAGGCGGACGCGGAGATCGCCAGTCAGGCGGCGGCCGGCATCCCCATGTTGCAGGGCCGGTTCCTCATGGAGGACGGAAGCACGCCGCCGAAGTCCTCGATGGATGTTCTGCTGTTCGATGTCCATTCCCTGCCCCTTCAAGAGGTCTTCATGGGCTGCTCTGCGGGAGGGTGGGTCCAGCTCTCGGAGGACGGCTACTTCCGGACCGTGTCCTCCAAGCGCACCGTGGGCTACTACCTGGGAGTCATGCACAGGACAGGTGGCAAGAGCTTCCACCCCATGGAGCTGATCTTCCTCAAGGACGCTTGCGTGGAGATCCAGCTCGCACCCTACAAACGTTGAGTGCTCCCGCTCATGCCTCGCGGCGGCGCATCACCGTCAGGGAGTCGAGCGTGTCCACGCACTCGAACGCGGGGTCGTGGAGGATGACCTCCCGCGTGTAGCGCGCGCTGCCCGCGTCGTTCAGCGGACGCGACGGGCTGGAGTGGGTGTCGTGCAGCGCGATGATGGCGCCCGGTGCCACCAGCGGACTCCAGCCGGTCCAGTCGCCCTGGAGCCCTTCGTAGGTGTGGTCGCCGTCGATGAAGACGAAGTCCACCGCCGGCAGGCCGCGCTCGCGGTGCTTTCGCGCGGCGTCGGCCCCGGTGGCGCGCACCCAGTCCACGCGCCCGTTGTTCACGCTGCCCACCTCGCGGTGCGCGATGAGCTGCTGGAAGCTCACGCGAAGCCGTCCCACCGGGTACGGATCCACGGCCCACAGCGTGGCGCTGGGGTCCATCACCGCGCGCAGGACTCGCGTCGTCACCCCGTGCCAGACACCAATCTCCACCAGCCGCTGCCGTCCCGCCGCGTACCGTGCCAGACACGCGCGCTCGCCCGCCGTCGTCTGGGTCTCCGCCTGGGCCAGCCCCGTCATCCAGAGGGCGAAGTGGGTGCTGACGCGCATGATTCCATCCTCGTGCCGAGGACTCAGCCGCCCATGGCGGTGACGTCCCGGCGTGCTTCCGTGAACCTCGCGAGCAGTCGGTCCCGCAGCCGCAAACACGGCAGCTCCACCGCCCGGTACGTCACCCAGGAGACTGCCAGGGTCGCGGCCAGGAAGGCCATCAATGTCAGCACCGGCGGCCCCGCGATGCCGCGTCGCTCGAAGACGCGCACGATGGGGCCGAACCACAGATAGGCCCCGTAGGAGAGCGCCGACACCTGGTACACCGGCCAGCGCACCCTCGCCGGCAGCCGCAGGGACTCCATCGCGACCAGCAGGCCGCTGAAGCCCACCGCCAGCCCGGTGATGAGCCAGACGCCGCCCAGCTCCGCGATTCGTGGGACGCACACGCCCAGCATCCCCACCACCGTGGCCAATCCCAGCACCCCGCACAGGGCCAGTGCCCGTCCAGGCCACCGCTGCCATGTCGGCGCCGTCCGGGCCAGGAAGACGCCCGCGCAGAGGCCGTCCATGTGCTGGAACGTGGGCCACTGCAACCGCACCCAGATCTCCGAGGCGGTCAGTCCTTCCGGGAGCGTGGAGCGCGTGAAGAACCGCAGCAGCAGGCTCACGGCGATGGGCACGAGCCACGCGAAGGCCGGCCACCTGCGGCCGCCCAGTCCGAACGCCACGAGCGGCAGCAGCAGGTAGAAGTGCTCCTCCACGCACAGCGACCAGCTCTGCTCGAAGTCGCGCAGGTCGGTGAAGTTCTGGAGGAAGAGCGCGTAGTGCCAGCCGCCGCCGACGAAAGGCGTGCCGAACACCCACGGCTTCAGCGCGTACGCGCCCAGGACGAGGAAGTAGAGCGGCAGCGTGCGCATCCACCGCTTCGTCCAGAAGGTGCGCAGGTTCGCGCCCAGACCGCCGGGCTCCTCGGGGCCGAAGACCTGTCGGCCGATGAGGTAGCCCGACAGGACGAAGAACAGGTCCACGCCAATCCATCCCTGGCCGAAGCCCGTGCGCACCCAGGACGGCAGCGCTTCCCGCGCGTTGGCGGGCGCGTGGAACGCGAGCACGGAGAGGATGGCGACGGCCCGGAGCACGTCCAGCCCATCCCGGCGCGCGGCCCGCGCGGGCTCCCGGACCGCGAGCGGATCCATCGGTGGGGGAGCGGGGAGGGGAGGAGAGGGAAGCATGCGGCCCGGGCATTGTGTCCCATCACCGTTGCCGCGAGGCAATGACCGCGAGCTGCTCGTCCGCCCGAGTGGCGACCCACCTCGCCCCCGCGCTCCTTGTACCAGGGCGGTTGCCGGGCTCGCGCGCGGGGGCGCATACTCGCCGCTTCCTCCATGGCAGCCGCGCCGCGTCCCTCGCTTCCGGCCCTGACCGGGCTCCGCTTCTTCGCCGCGCTCCATGTGGTGGCCTTCCACGTGACGCCGCGTGAGGGCCGGCCCGGGTGGCTCGCGGGCTTGCTCGACAACGGTCCGGCGAGCGTCACGCTGTTCTTCATCCTGTCCGGCTTCGTGCTGGCGCAGGCGTACCTGGGGAGGGAGTCGTCCGGACAGGTGTCGCGGCGCGCGTTCTGGGCGGCGCGCTTCGCCCGTGTCTACCCCGTGTACCTGCTGGGCCTGGTGCTGACGGCGCCGCCCTTCTTCCAGTTCGTACTGCGACAGGAAGGCGGGCTCACGCTCGCGTCGCTCCAGCGCATCCTCGGGGTGGGCGCCGCGGTCTTCAGCCTCACCCAGGCGTGGGTGCCGCCCGTGGCCTGCGCGTGGAACTGCCCGGGCTGGTCCTTGTCCGCGGAGGCCTTCTTCTACCTGCTCTTCCCTGTGCTGGCCGTGCCCGTGGCGCGGCTCGGGCCGAAGGCACTCCGGTGGTTCGCCGTGGCGCTGGTCGCGGTCGCGGCGCTGCTGTGCGGGCTGTGGCTGCTCGGAGACACCCTGCTGGCGGGCGATCCCGCGCACCGGGACACGTGGCTGCGCGTGGGTGAATACTCGCCGCTGCTCAAGCTGCCGCAGTTCCTGCTGGGCGTGGTGCTGGGACGCGCCTTCGTGCTGCGGTCTCCCGCGCTTCCGGAGACACGCGGGACGGGCCTGTCCGTGGGGAGCTTCGCGGCGGCGGGACTCGCGCTGGCGCTGCTCGCGGTGCCGTGGCCGGGCGCCTCCTGGGCCTTGCGGGACCTGGCGCTGACGCCGGTGTTCGCGTGGCTGCTGTGGACGCTGGCGAAGGGGCGCGGTCCGCTCGCGGCGTTCCTGTCGCGGGCCTCCGTGGTGCGCCTGGGCGAAGCCAGCTATGCGCTCTACATCCTCCACATCCCGCTGGCGTTCTACGTGCGCGCGGCGGAGCGGCTGTCCGGGGTGGGCCTCGAACAGCGCACGCCGTGGGGCTACAGCGCGCTGGCCATCGCGTCGTTCGTGGGAGTGTCGCTGGCGGTCTTCTCGTGGCTGGAGGAACCCGCGCGGCGCTGGCTCCGGCACCGGCTGTCACGGCCCCGCGCGGAGCCCCTGTCGGCCTCCACTGGCCTGCTATGAAGCTGCCTCCATTCAGCAGGGATGCGGGCGGAGTATCCGTGGGGATTGCTTGAGTCTTTTCGTAACCGTCCACGCTGATTCGGAGGAAATGGATGCGAATTTCGTTCGTTGTTCATGTCCGCAATACGCTGGGACGCAAGGCAGAGGTGGTGCTCGAGCCCTACGGCGACGTGGTGGCGCTTGAGCCGAATGAAGGCGTGGACATCAAGGCCGAGGGACCTGATGCCTCCGAGGGCCGCGACGGTGGCTTTCTTCAAGTGGATATCGAAGAGGGCGCCATCGTTGTTTGGGGATGGAGCCGAGGCCATTTCGAGATTGATCGAGCCTCGAAGCGACTCCACAAGTGAGAGGGACCGACCCCTCCTTGCCCCATCAAGCTGCTCGGGCTCCGTCCACCCTAGGCCGCCTGTTATGAATCCGCCTCCATGCGCGTGCTCCTGGCCATCCACCACCCGTTGTCCCAGGAGCTGGGCGCCCCCGGCGTGACGCTCGCGCTGGGCCGCGCGCTCCAGGCCCAGGGCTGCACCGTGGACTACTACGGCTACGGCGACGCCTTCCCCGGCGAGCAGCACCACACCGCGCTCCACAACCTGCGCTTCCCGTGGAAGCTCTCCGCGCACCTCGCCCGCGTGGCGCGGAAGTACGACGTGCTGGATGTCACCACTGGCGACGCGTGGCCCTGGGCGCGCGCCGGACGTCCCGGTGCTTCCCGCCGTCACGCGCTGGTGACCCGCAGCCACGGCCTGGAGCACACCGTCTCCGAACAGCTCCGCGCCGACGCACGCGAGGGCAAGGCGCGCTTGAGCTGGAAGTACCCGCTGTACAACGGCGGCTTCCGCCTCTGGGAGGTGGCGCAGTCGCTGCGCCTCGCGGACCGCTCCGTACTCCTCAACGACGCGGACGCGACCTATGCGCGCGAACGCCTGTGCATCCCCGCCTCGAAGCTGCGACTCATTCCGCACGGCCTGGGCGAGGCCTTCCACGGGCTGCCCCTGCCTGCGCCGCTCCCGGACGGCCCCCTTCGCCTCGCGACCGTGGGCACCTTCATCCAGCGCAAGGGGCGCGAGGATGTCATCGCCGCGGTGGGCCGGCTGCATGCGCTCGGCGTGTCCTTCACGCTGACCCTGTACGGCACCGGCACCTCCGAGCCCGAGGTCCGCGCTGGCTTTCCAACGTCCGTCCAAGCCTGGCTGCGCGTGGTGCCGCACTACGCCCACGCGACGTTGCCCGGCCTGCTCGCGCAGGAAGAAGTGCTCCTCTTTCCCAGCCACGCGGAGGGCTACGGCATGGCGTTGGTGGAGGCCATGGCTTCAGGCCTCGTGCCCGTGTCCACCCCGGTGGGCGTGGCGCCTTCCGTCGTGCATCCGGGCCGCACGGGCTCACTCGTGCCCGTCGGGGACGTGGACGCGATGGTGGCGGCGGTGCGGGAACTCGCGGCGGATCCGCTCCGGCGGTATGCCCTCCGCCGCGCGGCCCAGTTGGAGGTACAGGGGCTCACCTGGGCCGACATCGCCGCTCGAACGCGGGGGCTCTACGAAGAAGTCCTGCGCGAGCGGACTGTTGGCAGCAAGTAGGCAAGCACGTCATTCCTCCACTCTGGAATCAGGACATTGACGCGCTGCACCGCTGGCCGTCACGATGGAGGCCGACACCCCCTGCATGATCACCTTCTTCGCCGCCTTCCTCGTTTCGCTCCTCGTGGCGCTGGCGCTCACGTGGATCGTTCGTGAGCGTGCGCTCGCGTGGGGCTGGTTGGATCAGACGAGCTCCAGCCGCAAGGTGCACGTGCGGCCCGTCCCGAGGCTGGGCGGCATCGGCATCGTCGGTGGCTTCTTCGCGCCGCTGTGCGCGCTGTTCCTGGTGGACTCGGGGGTGGGCGTCCAGTTCCTCGCGCAGACGGACCTCATCGTGGGGCTCTTCGTGGGCGGCGCGGTCATCGCGGCGCTGGGGCTCTACGACGACCTGAAGGGCGCGGGCGCGAAGCTGAAGTTCTCCGTGCAGTTCGCGGTGGCGTTGAGTCTGTACGCGCTGGGCTTCCGCATCGAGGTGCTCGCCAATCCCTTCGGCGCGGAGCTGTCGCTGGGGCTCCTGAGCCTGCCACTGACGGTGGTGTGGGTGGTGGGCGTCATCAACGCGCTCAACCTCATCGACGGGTTGGATGGGCTGGCGGGCGGCGTCGCGTTCTTCGGCGTGGGCACCCACTTCCTGCTCGCGCTGATGCGCGGGGACGTGCTGCTGTGCCTGCTGATGGCGGCGCTCGCGGGCGCCATCCTCGGGTTCCTGGTGTTCAACTTCAACCCGGCCTCCATCTTCATGGGGGACACGGGCAGCATGTTCCTGGGCTTCGTGCTCGCGGCGGTGTCCATCAAGACGTCGTCGAAGAGCGGCACCGCCGTGGCGCTGCTCGTGCCGGTGATGGCGCTGGGCCTGCCCATCATGGACACGCTGCTGGCCATGGTGCGCCGCTCGCTGCTGGGCAGACCCATGTTCAGCGCGGACAAGGAGCACATCCACCACCGGTTGATGAGCCGCCTGCTGCTCACCCACCGCACCACCGTGCTGGTGCTCTACGCGCTGTGTTCGCTCTTCATGGTCACCGCGCTGGGGCTCCACTTCGCCAACAGCGTCCAGAGCGCGCTGCTGCTCAGCGGCGTGGGCGTCGTCATCGTGGTGCTGATGCGCAAGCTGGGCTACCTGGACATGCGCCACGCGGGCTCCGTCCAGCAGACGCGCCAGCGCAACCAGCAGCTTCGCACGCTGGTGAAGGCCGTCACCGGCGCGGTGCGCGCGGCCGGTTCGCTCCAGGACGTGTGGAACGCCGTACGTCCCCTGGCGCAGGGACTGGACGCGGCCCAACAGGAGCTGCGCCTGCGCCGCCCGCAGGAGCAGGACACCGAAGGCGTCGTCTTCGAGGCGCGGCGTCCGGAGGCCGGCACGTCCTCCCCGCTGGAGGTGAGCGTCGAGGTGAAGGACGGAGAGGTCCTGCTCGGCACGCTGCGCCTGTGCTGGCGTGACGGGCGGAGCACCATCGACCGCGACGAGGAGCTGGCGCTGGAAGTGGTCGCGGACGCGGTGGCGGAGCGCACCGTGCAACTCGTGGCCCTGGAAGCCGCCGAGCCCGAGCGCATCATCGCGCTGCGGCGGTAGGCCCCGTGAGCCCGGTTCCTCCCCTGGCCCTGCTGTCGCTGCTGAAGGCCTGGCCGGAGGCCCCCGCCACGCCCGTGCCCCCGGAGGAAGCGGACGCGCTGGTGAAGGCCGCCGTGCGCCACGGGCTCGCGGGCTTCGTCGAACACGCGCTCGTCCGCGCGGACCTGTCCCTCCCCGAGGAAGCGCGGGCCCTGCTGCGCCGCGAGTCGCTGGCGGGCGCGGCCCGGGGCATGCGCGTGCGAGCGCTGCTCCTGCGCAGCGTGGAGGCGCTGGCGGCGGTGGACGTGGTGCCGGTGCTGCTCAAGGGCTACGGCCTGGCCCGCAGGCTCTACCCGGAGCCGCTCCTCCGGGCGACGACCGACGTGGACCTGCTGGTGCCGCGCGCCCAGGTGATGTGCGCCGTGCACGCGCTCGAAGGGCTGGGCCTGACGACGAAGGCCGGCGACGGCGACCGCGACGACACGCACCATGTGGAGCTCACCGGCCCCGCGGGGCTGGTGGAGCTGCACTTCCGCGCGCTCGCCGGCTACGGCCAGGCGCTGGAGGGCGACGCGCTGGTGGCCCGCGCGGAGGACGCGGACCTGGACGGCCTGCGCGTGCGCTACCTGTGCGCGGAGGACGAGGCCGTGTACCTGGCCCTCCACGCGAGCAACCACCTGTTGCAGCGGCTGACGTGGCTCTTCGACCTGAAGCTGCTGGCGCGGGCGAAGCCCCACCTGGACTGGGACCGCGTGGTGGCGCGCGCGAAGCAGACGGGCCTGCCCCAGCTAGCGTGGTACGCCTGGGACGCCGCGCACCGGCTCCTGGACGCGCCCGTGCCGGCCCAGGTGCTCCAGGCTCTGGCCCCGCCCCTGTGGCAGCGCGCGCTGGCGCACCGGCTGTTCTCCGGGCCCCGGCTCCTGGACGCGGAGCTGGCCCGGAACAAGCCCGCCTGGGTGGCCGCGAAGCTCGCCCTGGCACCCCAGGCCCGGCCCATGCTGGGCTACGCGCTCCGACGGCTGCGCGGGCACTGGGCACGCGGCGGGTAGGGTGCTCGGCAGGACCGTGTGCAAGACGGTCATTGCGGCGGATGGGCCCTGACCATTAAAGGTGCCGCACCATGGCGCCCAGCCTTCTCGATACCTTCCGGGTCCTGTCCTCCTTCGAGCCTCCGCGCGGAAAGCTCCGGGGTGCGCCCTGGGAGGCCTACGTCGACTGGGCCATCTCCCAGGGCCTGGCGCCGCTCGCCGCGTACAACCTGGAGTATCGGATGGGCGGAGGCGAGGCGCCCGAGTGGGCCCGCGACCGGATGATGTCCATCTACACCGGCTCCGTGAACGACAACGTGATGAAGCTGGTCCACTTCAAGCGCATCGTGGACCAGTTGGAGGGCCGGAAGATCCTCCTGCTGGGTGGGGCCGCCTTCGCGGAGGCGCTCTACCCCCACGTGGGCTTCCGCCCCGTGCTGGACATCCAGGTGCTGGTGCGTCGCCTGGACGTGGACGGCTTCGCCGGCTACCTGTCCAACCACGAGTTCGTCCCGGAGACGGACACGACGAACAGCGGCGCCGCGCGCGTGGTGTCCGACGGCCGTACGCCCATCTATCTGTACTCGGACGTGCTGGGCGCGAGCCGACGTGAGCAGTTGGCTGGCATCTTCGACCGCGCCCGACCCATGAAGGTCTACGGCGCGTCCGTCTTCCGTCCGGAGCTGGAGGACGTGCTGCTGCTCACCGCGCTGGACCAGGCCCACCACGGCTACGACGTGCCGTGGCTGTCCTTCGTGGACCTGCGCGAGCTCATCACCGGGGCCACCTGGATGGGCGGCGTGTATTCGCGACCCATGGACGTTCCCGCCCTGCTGGAGCGGGCGGAGGCGTTCGGCCTGGAGCGCGCGCTGTACACGTCGCTGTCCATCGTCGCGCGGTTGTTCCCGGACGCGGCGGCGCAGGCCACCGCCGCCATGCCTCCGCTGCGGCGGGCGACCCGGGAGCTTTTGGACCGGGGGGTGGTGGGTCCAGTGAGCACCCCCGGACGTGCGTCCGCCCTGCGGGGCGTGGATCGGCTGCGACGTCTCCTCACAGGGCGATAAGCCTGTCCGGTCGCTCGGCGTTCAGCGCCCCTGGGCTTTCTTTCGGTGCGCGGGTCGGCGTAGAAGTTCATGACGCCACCTGTCGAAAACCCAGGACCTTTCAAGAATGCGTATTGCCATTATCGGATCGGGCTACGTCGGACTCGTCGCGGGCACCTGCTTCGCGGACTCGGGCAACGACGTCGCGTGCGTGGACATCGATGAGCGGAAGATCCGCATGCTCCAGGATGGGCAGGTTCCCATCTACGAGCCGGGTCTGGAGGAGCTGATCCGCAAGAACGTGAAGGAGAAGCGCCTCACGTTCACGACGAACCTGGCGGAGGGCGTGGCGAACGCCCAGGCCGTGTTCATCGCGGTGGGCACGCCGGAAGGTGAGAGCGGCGAAGCCGACCTCCAGTACGTCATCGCGGCGGCGCAGGCGGTGGGCCGCGCCATCAAGCAGTACACGGTGGTGGTGGACAAGAGCACCGTGCCGGTGGGGACCGCCGACAAGGTGCGGGAGGCCATCGCGAAGGTGACGAGCGTGGAGTTCGACGTCGTCTCCAACCCGGAGTTCCTGAAGGAAGGCGCCGCGCTGGACGACTTCTTCAAGCCGGACCGCGTCGTCATTGGCGCGGACACCGAGCGCGCCCGGAACATCATGGGTGAGCTGTACGCGCCCTTCGTGCGCACCGAAAACCCCATCCTCTTCATGGACACGCGCTCCGCGGAGCTGACGAAGTACGCGGCCAACGCGATGCTCGCCACGCGCATCTCGTTCATGAACGACGTGTCCGCGCTCTGCGAGAAGGTCGGCGCGGACGTGGACTTCGTGCGCAAGGGCCTGGGCGCGGACAAGCGCATCGGCTACCCGTTCCTCTTCCCCGGCGTGGGCTACGGCGGCTCCTGCTTCCCCAAGGACGTGAAGGCGCTCGTCACGACGGCGCGCGAGTACGGCCTGGAGCTGGACCTGCTGCGCGCGGTGGAGCGCACCAACGAGCGGCAGAAGAAGCTGCTCGTGAACAAGGCCGTGAAGCACTACGGCACGCTGGAGGGCAAGAAGTTCGGCGTGTGGGGCCTGGCGTTCAAGCCCAAGACGGACGACATGCGCGAGGCGCCGTCCATCGAGGTCATCGAGGGCCTCATCGGCAAGGGCGCGCAGGTGATTGCCCATGACCCGGTGGCCTCGCACGCGGCCAAGCGCGTCTTCGGCGACCGCATCCGCTACGCGGAGCTGCCCTACGACGCGCTGGAGGGCGTGGACGGCCTGTTCGTCGTCACCGAGTGGAACGAGTTCCGCCACCCGGACTTCGCGCGCATGAAGTCGCTGATGAAGTCGCCCGTCATCTTCGACGGCCGCAACATCTTCCAGCCCGCGCGCATGCGTGAGCAGGGCTTCACCTACTTCGGCATCGGGCGCCGCTAGAGATGAAGCAGAAGACGGGCGCTTCACTGGATGCCCTCACGGGGCTGCGCTTCCTGGCGGCCCTGCACGTGGTCCTCTTCCACTTCGGGACGCCCTGCCTCACGGGGTGGGCACCGGAGTGGATGGTCCACATCGTGGCCTCCGGCTACGCGTCCGTCGGCGTGTTCTTCCTGCTGTCCGGCTTCGTGCTCGCGTACAACTACGTGGACACCGAAGGCCGGATGCAGACGCCGTCCCGCTCCTTCTGGAGCGCCCGCCTGGCGCGCGTCTACCCGGTGTTCCTCTTGACGTTCCTCCTGTCCGCGGCGCCCACCATGGGGCGCTCGCTGGCGGTGAACTCGCTGCCCGTGGCCGCCGCGAAGCTGGGCACCGCGGCCTTCAGCACGCTGGCGCTGTTGCAGGCGTGGGTGCCCAAGCTCGCGCTGTACTGGAACCCGCCGGGCTGGTCCGTGTCGGTGGAGGCGTTCTTCTACGCGCTGTTCCCTTCGCTGGGACGCCGGTTGGAAGGCTTCAAGGGCGCGCGGATGAAGGTGGCCCTGGTGGGCGTGTGGGCCCTGGGCCTGCTGCCGCCGGTGCTCTACGTCGTCCTGCGGCCGGACGGTCCCGGCGCGCTGGATGCCGCGTCCGAGGGCTTCTGGTTGGCGGTGCTGAAGTTCAACCCGCTGCTGCGCCTGCCGGAGTTCCTCATGGGCGTGCTGCTGGGGCTCGTCTTCGTGCGCGAGCGTTCGAACACCGTCGCGCCTGCCCGCTCCGGCGCGGTGATGGCGGTGGCGGGCGCGGCGCTGCTGGTCGTGGGCTTCTCCCAGGGCGGGCGGATTCCGTACCCGCTGATGCACAACGCGCTGCTCGCCCCCGCGTCGGCGCTGCTGGTGTACGGGCTGGCGCGCGGAGGCGGTGCGCTGGGGGCGGTGCTCGCGCGGCCGTGGCTGGTGCACCTGGGTGGGGCCAGCTACGCGCTGTACCTGCTCCAGTACCCCATCAGTGAGTTCGTGCACTGGCTGGAGACGCGCGTGGACCTGACGTCGCCCTGGCGCTTCCTGGCGGTGTTGATGGTGCTGCTGGTGCCCGCGTCGCTGGCGATGCACCGCTGGGTGGAGACGCCGTGGCGTTCGCGGGTGAAGCGCGGGCTCCAGCCCTGGGTGGACGGCGGAGCTCCGGTGCCCGCGCGCGTGGCTCCGGGCGCCTGAAGCACCTCCCGGGTCCGCTGGTGCGTCGCGGGCCTCGGCGGGGTGCTGGCGGTTTTCAGCGGACGGCGTTCAGCGGGCGAGGCCGCAGGCCTTCTTGCCTTCCTCGGTCTCGATGGTGCGGCAGTCGCAGCCCTCGAGCCGCTCCTCGCACGCGATTTCATCCTCCGCGGTGGGCTCCACGCGGGCTTCCTCGTCCGCGGCGCGCTGCTGGCAGATCTGCTTCTCCACCGAGTTCAACGCGCACTCGCAGAGCTTCTCGGACAGTTCGCGGCAACTCGTCTTGCACGCGGTGAGTCCGGAGAGGGAGGCGCAGAGAACGGCGGCGGTGAGCAGGAAGCGACGCATGGGCCGGGGACGATGCCAGATGGGTCTCCGGATGCAAGCGATGTCCCGGCGCCCTGGTTCATTCGACGGTTCCCCGGGCCTTGTCCGGGAAGGAGGCGTCCGGGCGGTGTGTCTCCTGGCTGATGGGAGGGGCGCGGGTGAAGAAACCGACCCGCCCGGCCCGCGTGACATACTCGCGCCCTCCGCATGGCTCCCGAGTCCCGCCGCGTCTCCCGGTACACCCTGTCCGCCGAGGCGGCCCTCGCGGCGCTGTTGGTGCTGGGCCCGGTGGCGCTGGGCGGCGCGGCGCACTGGGCGTCCTGGCCTCTGAGCGCCCTGGCCGGACTGGCCGCGGTGCTGGCGGTGGTGGGGGCTCGCCGGCAGGGGGAGACTCCCAGGATTCCCTTCCTGGCGGCGCCGCTCGTGGGCGGCGTGCTGCTGTGCGCGGTGCAACTCGTGCCGCTGCCGTCGGCGGTGCTCGGGTGGGTGAGCCCGGAGGCCGCGGCGCTGCGCGAGGACGTGCTCGTGCCGCTGGGGCTCACGGGCTTCCGGCCGGTGTCGCTGGAGCCTTCCGCCACGTGGAGGGAGCTGGCGAAGCACGGGGCCTATCTGCTGACGTTCCTCGCGGCGGCGCAGGTGTGCCGGGCCCGGGCTTCGCGCAAGCGGCTGTTGTCGGTGCTGGCCTTCACGGGCGCGGCGGTGGCGGCGGTGGGGCTGGGGCATGCGCTCTTCAACGTGGAGACGCTGTTCGGCCTGCGGGCGTACGTGCATGCTCGGCCGCCGCTGGTGACGCCGTTCGGCAATCCCAACCACCTCGCGGGCTTCCTGGGGCTCGCGGCGACGGTGGCGGTGGGGCTGGCGCTGTCGAAGCCGTCGCGCTCCAGCGCATGGCCCTTCGCGATGGCCGCGCTGCTCTCCGGCGCGGGCGTGCTGCTGGCGCTGTCGCGCGCGGGCATCGTGTTCTTCGTCTTCGGACAGGTGCTGCTCGCCGCGTGGCTGTCGAAGCAGCGCAGGGAGGCGCGCACGCCCGCGAAGCCTTCCTGGGGACGGGGCGCGGCGGTGTTGCTGGGGCTGCTGGCGATGCTGTCGGTGGGTGCGTACCTGGCGGCGGACCGGTTGTGGGCGGAGGCGCGCACGGCGGACAGCGTGGAGTCCCTGCGCCACGGCAAGGTGGAGCCCTGGCCGATGATGGCCCGCGCGGCCCGCGCCTTCCCGGTGCTGGGCATGGGGCGCGGCGCGTTCGAGGCCGCGTTCCCGCGCTACCAGACCGAAGCGAACCCCAACACCTTCACGCACCCGGAGAACGCGGTGTTGCAGGTGGCGACGGAGTGGGGCGTGCCGGGCCTGCTGCTGCTGGCGCTGGGCATCTGGGGCTTCGTGGGGCTGGTGCGGCGCGAAGGCCACGGCCCCGTGGAGCTGGCGGTGCTGTCGGGCGTGGCGGCGCTGGCGCTCCACAACCTGTTCGACTTCAGCCTGGAGCTGCCCGCGTGCGCGGTGGCGGTGGCGGTGGCCCTGGGCGCGGTGGCGCGGCCCCGTGAATCGGAGCGGCTGTTCACGCTGAGCACGCGCACCCATCGCCTGCCCGCGGGCCCGGCGCTGGCGTTGTCGGCGGCGCTCACGGCGGTGATGCTCGTCGCGCTCGTGCCGGGCGGGCGGAGGATGGAGGACGCGGAAGCGCTGCTGGCCGAACGCGTGTCGGCCCGGGCCCCCCGAGCGGAAATCCGCGCGCTGGGGCTCTCGCTCATCGACGTGCACCCGACGGACTACCTGCTGTACCGCCTGGTGGCGATGGCCTCCGTGGGCGACGGCGTGGAGGGTGCGAAGGACGCGTTGGCCTTCGTCAACCACGTGCTGTACCTGCGGCCCCTGGATGCCCCGGCGCACCGCGTGGTGGCGCGGGCCCTGCTGCACCTGGGTCGGCGCGAGCAGGCCTTCCTGGAGTACCGCCTGGCGCATGAGGGCGGCGACGCGCGCGTGTTGTTGTCCGAAGCGATGCCCCGGGCGCGCACGCCGGAGGAGCTCGCGACCCTCACGTCCGAAGCCCCCGGACAGGCCACGGAGATGGCCCAGGCGCTGCTCGGCGTGCCGGAGCGCCGCGCGCTGGGACTGGCCTGGCTCGCCTGGGCGCGCGAACACTTCGAGGGCCGCCCCGAGGCCACCGCGCTGTGGATGCAGGAGGTTCGCGGTCGGCTGGCCCAGGGGGAGCTGGATGCGGCGGAGGCGGCGTGCGCGGAGGTGGAGCGACGGGCTCCGGACGCCCTGGCCACGCACCTGCTGCGCGCCGACGTGTGGCGTGCGCAAGGCAAGCTCAAGGAGGCGCTCCAGTCCCTGGAGTCCCTCGCGAAGCGCTTTCCCCAGGACGTGGAGCTGGCGTTCACCCTGGCCGCGCGGCAGCAGGAGGTGGGACTGACGCGGAGGTCCCGGGACACGCTGGCCGCGGTGGCGCCCTTCCTGACGAGCCTCCAACAGCGTGCACGGCTGCTCTCGCTGGAGGCGGACTGCTTCGAGCGGGAGGGACTGCTGTCCCGCGCGCTGGAGCAGCGGCGCTCGGTCGCGGGGCTGGTGCCTGGTCCGGACAACCACTTCGCGGTGGCCCGCTTGCAGGAGTCGCTGTCGCGCTACGACGCGGCTGCGCGCTCGGTGCACGAGGGGCTGCGGCTCATGCCACCCGGCGGCTCACGGCGCGCGGAGGTGGAGGCCTGGGCGGTGCGGCTGGAGTCACATGAGCGTGCGCGCGTGGATACGCGTCGTCGCGAGCTGCTGGAGGATCCGAACGCGCGGGAGCACGAGCCGGCCCCCGGCCGCTCGCAGGCGGTCAGCGATTTCCCGGTGCCTTGACGCAGGGTCCAGGCAGTCAGGCTGATGCGCCCGACCCCTCGTCCATGGAAGAGGAATACGAACCTCGCGTGTCCCGCTCCTTCGTGAGCGGGTGGATGAACGACGCGACCAGGGGCCACTCCAGCCGCGCGAAGTCCTGGAAGCGCAGCTCCAGGGCCTCCTCGTGCGAGCCCGCGCGGAACAACAGCCGCTCGTTGAGGCTCAGCGATTCGTCCACGGCCACGGGCAGGCCGTACAGCTCTCCAAAGGGTGGCTCGGCGCCGACTTCACAGCCGGGGAAATGGTCGACGAACTCGGACTCGGCGGCGAGCCGCACCGTGTGCACGCCCAGGATGTCTCGAACCTGGTTCAGGTCCACGGTCGCCAGTGCGGGCACGACGACGATCCACGGCTGACGGTTCGCCTTCACGATGACGGACTTCGCCACGCGCCAGCCGGGCACGTTCAGCACGTCCACCAACTCCGTCGCGCTCACGGCTCGGGCGTGGGCATATCGCTCGAAGGGGACGCGATGGCGCCGGAGGTATTGCTGGATGGCAATGGGGATCATTGGGACCTCACCTCCTTACCGTTCAAGGTGTGTCCGGACGACGCAGGCGGCCATTCGCCACGCCCATTCAGGGGGACGTGGGGGCCTGCCCTCGACGGGTGGGTCGGAGGGCAGGCAGGCACGGCTACTGCTGGAAATCGTACACGCTGCCCAGCTTCAAGAGCCGCGTCAGCTCATCGAGCGCGGTCATCGTCTCGCGCGCGAGCAGCGGATCCCTCACGTCCTCGGGGCGCAGCACCTCGCGGTAGTGACGGCGCACCCACGCGGCAAGCGCCTCATGGAGGGCGGGGGAGTAGAAGACGTCCGCGGTGATGGCGGCCTTCTCCGCGTCCGTCAGGGAGATGCGCTGGCGCAGACACGCCGGGCCTCCGCCGTTGTTCATGGACTGTCGAACGTCCAGGTAGTGCACCGCCTTCACCGGGTTGTCCTCGGAGACCACGCGCTGAAGGAAGGCGTGCGCGTGGGGCGTCTCGCGGCTCTCGATGGGCGCGATGATGGCCATGGTTCCATCCGGCAGCGACAGCACCTGCGAGTTGAACGGATAGGCCTTCACCGCGTCCTTCACCGGCAGCTCGTCGTTCGTCGCCACCACGGAACGGAAGTCCGCGCCCAGCTTCTGTCGCAGCGTCGCGAGGAGCGCCGGGTGGTCCGCGAACGCCAGCGCGTGCAGCATGAGGAAGCGCTCGTTGCCCACCGCGAGCACGTCGGTGTGGAACGCGCCCGCGTCGATGCCGTCCGGATGCTGCTGCGGCATCAGCACCTGCTCTGGATTCAACTGGTGCAGCCGGGCCAGGGCCTGGCTGGACTCCAGCGTCTGGCGCGCGGGGAAGCGCTGCGGCCCCTTCACGTCCTGCCACGCGCTGCGGCCCCACGCGAGCACGTGCACGGCCTTGTGCCCGGGCGTGAAGAGGCGCGTGTGGTTCGCCGCGCCCTCGTCCGCGAAGTGCGCGGCGCCGGGCAGGGGGGCATGGACCTGGAAGTGCTTCGGATCCGCGAAGATGGCGCGCAGCACCGCGTGCGTAGTGTCCGCCTCGATGGCGCGGTGGAACATCTGCGTGAGGTTCGCGGGCGTCAGGTGCACCCGTCCGTCCGCCGTGTCCACCGACGGCGCGACGGTGGCCGCGTTGGCCGTCCACATGGCGGAGGCGCTGGAGGTGAGGCGCAGCAGGTGTTCGGCGTCGCGCGCCGCGCGGGTGATGACCTCCTCGTCGGAGCCCGTGAAGCCCAGGGCGCGCAGCGTGCGCAGGGACGGGCGCGGCTGGGGTGGCAGCACCGCCTGCCCCACGCCCAGCTCCGACACGAAGCGCATCTTCTCCAGCCCCTGGAGGGCCGCCGCCCGGGGCTGGCTCGGCTGGCCCCCGTGGGTCTGTGACGCCAGGTTGCCGGGCGAGAGACCGGCGTAATTGTGGGTGGGACCAATGAGGCCGTCGAAGTTGTATTCGCGCATGGGATATGGAGACGCGTCGTGGAGCGTCCCCCCTTAACAAAGCGCCTGAAGCGTTACCTGCGCTACCTGCTCATCGCCGGGATGTTGCGCCTGCTCCAGTTCCTGTCGCTGGGAGCCGCGCGCACCCTGGGCATGACGCTGGGCGGCTGGGCCTATGCCATCGCCGGAGGCGAGCGGCGCAAGGCCCTCAAGTCGCTCGCCCGCGCCTTCCCGGACCGGAGCGACGCGGAGCGTGACGCACTCGCCCGTGGCGCCTTCCGCCACCTGGCCGCCGCCGCCCTGGAGGTGGCCTCCTCGCGCGCCCTGGATGTCGGGCTGGAGGCCCTGGTGTCCTGGCCCCCGGAGGACCGGGCCGTGCTGGAGGCGGCGCTCGCGAAGGGCAAGGGCGTCGTCTTCGTCTCCGGCCACGTGGGCAACTGGGAGCTGCTCGCCCGGCGCGTGGCGAAGGCGGGCTACCCCAGCCAGAGCATCGCGAAGGAGTCCAGCGACCCGCGCCTCACCGCGCTCGTGGAGGACTTCCGGGCGAAGGGTGGGGTGCGCAGCATCTGGCGCGGCCAGGAGGGCGCGGCGCGGGCCATGCTCCGCACCCTTCGCAGCGGCGAAATCCTGGGCATCCTCATCGACCAGGACACCAAGGTGCAGTCCGTCTTCGTGCCCTTCTTCGGGGAGCTGGCCGCCACCCCGCGCGCGGCGGCGGACCTGGCGCTGCGCACCGGCGCGGCCGTGGTGGTGGGCTTCTGCCAGCGGGACGGCGAAGGCTACCGGCTCACCATGGAGGAGGTCGCCGCGCCGGAGGTGACGGAGCGCGAAGCGGCCGTCCAGGCGCTCACCGCCGCCCTGTCCCAGCGCATCGAGGCCGCCATCCGCCGGGCGCCCGAACAGTGGGTGTGGATGCACCAGCGCTGGAAGACGCGCCCTGTCATGGAGGCGTCGCAGGCCGCTTCCCCGGCCCTTCCCGACCCAGCGTCCGCCCCGGTGCGGTGATAAGGAAGATGCCGTGTCGCGCCTCCTTGCCTTGAGCTTCCTGGGACTCCTCGCCACCGCGTGCACGCCGCGCCGTCCCGCCGAGGGCGCCGCGACCGAGCCGCGCCCGGACGTGGTGTTGGAGGGCGCGCGCCTGCGCTCGTTCGAAGGCGAGAAGCTCATGGTGTCCGGCTCCGCCCGGACCGTGCACTACCGGCGCGCGGGCGGCGAGGTGCAGGCCACGGAGGTGGTCGTGCGACTGCCACCCGGCCAGGGCGCGAAGGGCTCGCCCCTGCCCATGGCGGGCGGCACGGTCATCACCGCGCCGAATATGGACGGCAGCCTCGCGTCCAAACGGTGGGTGGGCAGCGGAGGCGTCGTCGTGCGCACCGGTGACGGCATGGTGGCCCGCACGCCGCGGCTCACCTACGACGCCACGACGCAGCGGGCGCATGGCGATGAGGGCGTGACGATGCAGGGCCCCGACTACCAGATGCGCGCGGACCGCTTCGAGCTGTCCGCGCCGGATGAGACGTTCACCTTCGAGGGCACGGTCGAAACCGTGCTGGGTGGAGCCGCGCAGTGATCGAGTTCCTCGTGATGGCGCTGTTCCTGGCCCAGCCCACCCCCGCCCTGGCCGCGAAGCCCGCGGGCCCGGCCACCACCGCGGGCTTCGCGGCCAGGGCGGGGGTGGGCTG
>NZ_RAVZ01000183.1 GCF_003611635.1 Corallococcus terminator
GGCGAAGGGCGGAGCGCTGACGCTGGATGCCAAGGCGTTCCCGATGCTCACCTCCATGGGCCGCAACCTGAGCCAGGCGGCGCGCGAGGGGAAGCTGGACCCGGTGGTCGGCCGTGCGCGGGAGGTCGAGGAGGTCATCGACATCCTGGGCAAGCGCCGCACGAACAACCCCTGCCTGCTGGGCGAGCCCGGCGTGGGCAAGACGGCGGTGGTCGAGGGCGTGGCGCAGCGCCTGCTGGGCCTGAGGGGCACGCTGGCGGAGAAGATCCTCGTGGAGCTGGACATGGCCACGCTGGTCGCCGGCACGCAGTTGCGCGGCTCCTTCTCCGAGAAGCTCAACGCGCTGAAGGAGGAGGTGCGGCGGGCCGAGGGGCGCGTGGTGGTGTTCATCGACGAAATCCACACGCTGGTGGGCGCGGGCTCCACGGGCGAGGGCCCGCAGGACGCGGCCAACGAGCTGAAGACGGCGATGGCGCGCGGCGAGTTCCCCTGCATCGGCGCGACGACGCATGACGAGTACCGCAAGTTCATCGCGGCGGACCCGGCGCTGGAGCGGCGCTTCACGTCGGTGACGGTGAACGAGCCGTCGGTGCCGGAGACGGTGGAGATCCTCAAGGGCATCATCGGGCGCTACGAGGAGCACCACGCGCTGCACTACCTGCCGGAAGCGCTGGAGGCGGCCGCGTCGCTGGCGAGCCGCTACGTGACGGACCGGTTCATGCCGGACAAGGCCATCAGCGTGGTGGACCTGGCGGGCAGCCGCTGCCACCGCGAGGGCAAGCACCGGGTGGACGCGGCGGACGTGGCGCGGGTGGTGGCGAAGCTGGCGGGGGTGCCGGAAGAGCGCCTGCTGATGAACGACTCGGCGCGCCTCTTGCGGCTGGAGGACGACCTCGCGCAGCGCGTGATTGGCCACTCGGAGGCCGTTGGCCGCATCGCGCGGGTCATCCGGCGCAACTACGCGGGCTTCGCGTCGCGCCGTCCCATGGGCAGCTTCCTCTTCCTGGGCCCCACGGGCGTGGGCAAGACGGAGATGGCGCGGGCGCTGGCGGAGGTGCTGTTCGGCAACCGGGACGCGCTGGTGCGCCTGGACATGAGCGAGATGTCCGAAGCCCACGGTGTGTCGCGCCTCATCGGTTCGCCCGCGGGCTACGTGGGCTTCGGTGAGGGCGGGCAGCTCACGGAGCCGGTGCGCCGCCGCCCGTCGTCGGTGGTGGTGCTGGATGAGATCGAGAAGGCGCACCGCGAGGTGCAGATGCTGTTGCTCCAGGTGCTGGAGGAGGGCCGGCTGACGGACGGCAAGGGCCGCCACATCGACTTCTCGAACACGGTCATCGTGATGACCACGAACCTGGGCGCGGACGCGTTCTCGCGCACGGGCCGGGCGGTGGGCTTCGGCGCGGCGGACGCGGCGGCGGGCAACGCGCTGGACCTGGCGTCGGACACCGCGCGCAAGGCGCTGCCCCCGGAGTTGTGGAACCGCATCGATGAGCGGCTGCCGTTCCGTCCGCTGGTGGAGCTGGAGGTGGCGAAGATCGCCACGCTCATCCTCGCGGAGAGCAGCAAGCGGCTCGCGACGGAGCGCGGCATCGTCTACACGGCGGGCGCGGACGTGGTGGGGCACCTGCTGAAGTCGGGCGGCTTCGACCCGCTGCTCGGCGCGCGGCCGATGCGTCAGGTGGTACAGCGGCTGGTGGAAGGCCCGCTGGCGGAGCGCATCCTCGCCGGTGAGTTCGGAGCGGGAGACCGCGTGCGCGTGGCGGTGCAGGCCGGACAGCTCCTGTTCGCCCGGGACGCCGCCGGACGGTGACGCAGCGAGTCCGGCAGGGACGCGCGGGTGACGGGGCGGACAGTTCCGCTCCGGCGCGCACGGGACGCGCCCTGACGAAGAAGCAGCGGGTCGGGATGGCTCCGACCCACAAGGGACAGCCCACGGTGAAGGCGAAGCGCGTTCCGGTCATCATCGTCGGTGCCGGACGCCTGGGTGGCGCGCTCGCGCTCGCGCTCCAGGCGAAGCGCTGGCCCGTGCGCGTGTACTCGCGCGATGACACCGGCCGCGAGCGCACCCGGGCCCTGGGCCTGAAGCCCGCCACCCCCGCCGACCTGAAGAAGGCGCGCGTCTGCGTGCTCTGCGTTCCGGACGCGGCCGTGCCCACGGTGTCGCAGGCCCTGTCAGCGGAGCTGCCGCGCACGGTGGCGCTGGTGCACACCGCGGGGGCCCTGCCGCTCTCCGCGCTGACGACCCAGCGGGGCCGGACGGTGGGTTCGTTCCATCCGCTGTGCGCCGTGTCCTCCGCGCGCGACGCACTGGAGGGCCACACAGCCGCCATCAGCACGCGCTCCCCTGCCCTTCGCGCGCTGCTCCAGCGCATGGCGGAGGACGTGGGCTTCGCGGTGATTGATGTGCCGGAGGCGCACCGGGCCGCCTACCACGCGGGCGCGGTGCTGAGCGCCGGAGGTCTGGTGGCGCTGGCGGACGCGGCGGTGGGCGCGCTGGGGGCCGCGGGCATCGACCCCGAAGCGGCGTTGAAGGCGTTGCTGCCGTTGATGCGCTCCGCGCTGCGGGGCCTGGAGGCACGCGGGCGCTCGGGTGGGCTCACCGGCCCCATCGTCCGGGGAGATGCGGGCGTCGTCTCGGCACATCTGAAGGCGCTGCCCGAGGACATCGCTCCGCTCTACGGACAGCTCTCACGACGAGCGCTGCGACTGGCCTCGGACCGGCTGCGCCCGGAACAACGCGCCGAGTTGGAAGCGGTGCTCACGAAACCGTGACGCGGGCACGCAGGACGAAAACTCCCAGAGTGCGTTCCACCCCCTGGAGCCATTGAGCCCCCGTGGCTATCGTCTCGCCCGCTGTCCCCTCCAGCAACACCACGGTGAAGGAGTTCTCATGGTCCTGCGTGCGCTCGCGTTTGCGTCGGTCGTTTCCATCTTCGGCTTGGGCTGTGGCGGAGAGCCGATGCCTGAAGGCTCCGAGGAGATCTCACAGCCCCAGCAGCAATCCTCCGAACTCGCCAGCTCGTGCGAAGCCATCATCGGCAAGTTCTGTCGCCCGGACACCTTCACGGGCTGCACCTGGAGCAATGGCGCCGAAGCCGAGTGCGACTGCCAGTACCCGCCCTTCAACAAGTGGACCTGCTACCAGTAGCACCGGGAGGTCCGCGGATCCGGAGCACCGGACCGCGAGCCACGACTCCTGAGCACCCAGGAGTCGTGTTCCGTCTCGCCGACCCGGGAGTCTTCCCCCGGGCCGGTCCTTCCCCACGAACTACGTGAGGATGATGCGCGAGCCCTGCAGGGCGCGGCGCACGATGGCCAGGGCCTGCTCGGACGCGGCCTCGGCCTCGGTGAGGCGGCGCAGGCAGACGTCGCCGGACACCGACACGGAGCGCTTCAGGTCCGCCAGCAGCGTGAGCGCCGCCTGGAGCATCTCCTTGCCCTGCGGGGACTCCGCGGCCGGCTGGCCCGCGGCCTTGGACACGTGCTCCGTGAAGCGCTGCACCGCGTCCATCGTCGCGTTCGGGTCGTACTTCTCCAGCAGCGGCTTCAGCCGGTCCGGGTTGATGCGGATGAGGCGCAGCGCGCCGACCTTCTGGAAGGCCGGGTGCACCAGGCCGATCTCCGACATCTCGAACGCGCCCAGCAGGCCCTCGTCCGGCGCCCGGTGCGCGTGCGGCACCACGTCCACGAAGAGCGCCAGCGGATCCGCGCCCTGCTTGAAGGCCGCCAGCTCATCCTCGTCCAGCGGCGGGAAGCTCGCGGGCGTGCCGATGAAGAGCAGCGGCAGCACCACGTCGTGCCAGAACTCCTCCGGCGCGGAGCCCGTACCACCCACCGTGGCCACCAGGTGCGTCATCAGCTCCGCCAGACGGGGAGCGCGCTCGGCCTGATCCGCCAGCGTCTTGCCCACTTCCATCCGCTGGAGCGACGTGACGATCTGCCCTTCGAACTGCTGGCGCGCTTCGGGCGGCAGGGGCGGCTGGGTGCGGCCCAGCGCGTCACGCACGTCGCGCGCGAGCACGTCCGTCTTCGTCTCCAACGTCTGCTTCGCCTTGGCCGAATCCACCACGATGAACTGGAGGAAGCCCGGGTCGAACAGGCGCTGGTAGTCCGTGGGCGCCAGTTGCTGCGGCGGGGCGCCCAGCGGCTGCGCGGGGTTGGCGCCAAAGCGCACCTGCCCCAGCGAACGGCGGATGTCGCTGGCCAGGTCGTCCAGTCGCGTCAACTTGCTCTGCGTCAGCGCGTCCATCACCGCCCCGAACGGGGACAGCATGATGATGGCCTGGGGGAAGCCCAGCGACGCGCCTTCCGGGGAGTCGCGGTTGGGGAACCAGAAGGCCTGGTGCTCGGACATGAGGCGCAGCGCGAAGCCGCCCGCGAGGCCCAGCGCCGCGGCCTGGTGCTCCGGCCGGTTCGGGTCGAACTTGCCGCCCAGGAGCTGGAGGACCGTCTTCTCCACGTCCGCCCACGGCGCCTTCACCAGATCGACAGGCTTGCCGTCGGCCTTCTCCAGCGCCGCGGTGAGCTGGAGCTGCGCGTTGTGGACATGCTGCGGAACAGGGAGCGCCTGAGGCTCGGCGGGTTCGGACATGAGAGGGTTCCTGTGAGAGAAGCGACCGCGATCCCTTACCGTGAAAAACGCGTTCGTGGCCACGATTTGTGGCCGCTAGGATGCCCGCCATGTCAGCTTCCAGCGGGTCTGCCCGCCAGCCCGCCCTTCTCGCCTGTCTTCTCTTGCTGACGTCCGGGTGTGCTTTCGTCGCACCCCGCTTCCCGCAGAACGTCCAGGCGTCGTTCGCCCGGGACGACATGCAGAAGCTGACGACGCGGTCGCTGGAGCTGTACTACCCGGCCCACCTGCGGCCCACGGCCCTGCGCATCGCCGCCCGGATGGAGGGCTGCGTGGACCGCCTGCGCACGGAGACGTGGAGCAAGGCCGAGCGCAAGCGGGTCCTCGTCTACCTGACGAGCGCGGACTTCAACAACGCCTACGTCCAGTCGGAGTTCGCCAGCACGCCGCAGCAGATGGTGCTGCCGCAGCACATGACCCTGGAGCAGTTCAACCTGCTGGGGTTGGGCGAGACGGACATTGGCGACGTGGCGTGTCACGAGTCCGTCCACTACGTGCAGATGCAGCAGGTGGGCGGCCTCTGGAACGTGCTCAACACCCTGAGCGGTGGCCTCTTCCAGCCCAACATCTTCACCGAGTCCTGGTTCCTGGAGGGTCTGGCCACCTACTACGAGGGTCGGTTGGGCAAGAACACCGGCCGTCCCCACAGCCCCGTGTGGCGCGGCTGGTGGGAGGGCGCGGTGCAGGCCCGGCGCGGGGAGCTCAACGCGGGCTACCTGTCCCCCGAACACCGCGCGCTGGAGCCGTTTGGCGGCAACTACCTGAGCGGCATGCACTTCGTGGAGTACCTGGCCAGGACCCATGGCGAGAAGCGCCTGTGGAAGCTGGTGGAGGAACAGGGCAACTCCATCATCCCGCCCATCGCCGTGACGCTGCGGTTCAAGCGCGTGTACGGCAAGGACATCGGCTCGCTCTTCAGCGAGTACGAAGCAAGCCTCCAGAAGAACCTCCAGGTGCGCGAGCGCCCCGCCACGCAGCAGGTGTTGGTGAAGGACGCGGGCTACTTCTCCCGGCTCGCCTCGAACCCGAACGACGGCAGCACGGCGCTCCTGAGCGTGGGCCGCGAGCAGATCACCCACCTCACCGTGCGCGAGCGCGACGGCCGCGAGCGCTTCAGCCGGGCGCTGGTGCAGTTGCTGCCGGGACGCAAGTGGGTGCTGGCCAGCCCGTCGCTCGCCAGCGGCATGACCTTCAGCCGCGACGGCGCCTGGCTGTACCTGGTCAGCGCGGACGTGGACACGGTGGGCAGCTACACGGCGAAGCTGTGGCGCGTCGATGCGCGCACGGGCGACGTCGTGAGGCTGTGGGATGGCCTGGAGGGCATGGGCGGAGACATCAGCGAGGACGGCAGGAGCTACGTGTTCGTGCAGGTGCGCGGCGACGCGGCCAACCTCGTGCGGCTGGACCTGGAGTCGGGCCAGCAGGAGCGGCTGACGGACTTCCAGGCGCACACGGCCCTGGGCCCTCCCGCGACGTCGCCCGAGGGACGGCGTCAGGTGTTCCCCCTGTCCGGCAAGGACGGTTGGGATCTGGTGCTGCGCGAGCCGGACGGTTCCCTGCGCTGGCTCACGCGCGACGGGCTCTTCAACTATTCGCCCCGGTGGCTGGACGCGGATCACCTCGCCTTCCTGCGCGAGCACGAGGGCCGCCTCCAGGTCCACGTGATGACGGTGTCCACCCGGCGCATCGCCCGTGTCACCGACGCGCCCCACCTCACGATGGACGTGGCGCCCATCGGAGGGGACTCGGTCGCGTTCATCAACCGCGACGGCACGAACCTCACCGTGGACAGCGCGCCTCTCACCGAAGCCCTGGCGGAGCTGCGCACGCCCCCCGTGACCGTGGCCGAGGCGAACACGCCGCCGCACGACGCGGACCCTGCGTCCCCTTCGACCAGCTCCCCCACCGCGCCCGGCCCAGATGCAGCGAACGCGAGCGCGGTCCCTCCTCCGTCAGGCGCCCCCGCATCGGATGATCCGGGGGGCTTCGCAGACTTTCCCGGACAGACCCCGGACAACCTCTCGCCCACCGCGCCAGAAGCCCTCACGCAGGCGCCCATCGACACGCCGGTGGCCCCTCCGCCGCCGCTGACGTCCGACCCCGACAGCGACGTGAACGGCCCCGTGGTGCCACCGGCCGTCGTGGGCCGCGACGTGGACGTGCTGACGGATGAGCCCTACTCCACGCTGGAGGGCTTCCTCGTCCCGAACTACCGGGTGCCGTACTTCTACACCGTGCCCAACGACATCGACGGGGAGGACCCGTACCTCGCCGCGGGCCTGGCCATCGCGGGACAGGACCGGCTGGGCTTCCACGCGTACTCGCTGCTGCTGACGTACGACACGAAGGAGGAGCAGCCCAGCGTGTCGTTCGCGTACGGCAACGCGCAGTTGTCGCCCGTCTACCTCCAGGTCTCCGCGTCGCGCCTCCGTGAAAACAACCGCACCGACCTCCAGGCCACGGCGTTCGCGTCGCGCACGTTCTGGACGACGCCGGTGCAGTTCGGCGTGATCGCGTTGGACCGCCGCTTCGATGCCACCGACCGCCGGCCCCAGCTCACCACGCGCCTCATCGGTCCGGAGGCCGCCGTGTCCTATTTCGCGGGCGAGGGTACGTCCTACGGCGGCACCCAGCGCGGCCTGGGCCTGTCGCTCAGCGGCGCCGTCTACCCGAAGGCCTTCTCACGCGACTCCACCGTGGGCGACGTGCGCCTGGGCGCGGAGGGCCTCACGGGCGGACTGCCCTTCACCGGCAAGGACAACCTCCAGCTCTCCGCCGTGGCCCGCTTCCTGCCCGGCGCACCCGACGGCCTGCTGGAAGTGGGCGGCATCCTTCCGGGCCAGGCCTTCTTCACCAGCCGCGACAGCACGGATGAAGGTTCGCTGCCCCTCCAGCTCCAGCCGGGCCTCGCGTTCAGCGAATACCTGCGCGGCTACGAGGACTACACCTTCCGAGCGCGCAACGTGCTCATCGCCAACGCGCGCTACCGTTACCGCTTCATCGTGGACTACGGCTGGGCCTCCACGCTGTGGCTCTTGCCGTCGCTCTTCGTCAGCCAGTTCGAACTGGAGGGCTTCGGCACGCTCGCGCGCACGGACAACCGGAACAACCACGGGGCGGTGGGCGGCTCCGCCACGCTGCGGCTCACCGTGGGACAGGCCTACGCCTTCGCGTTCTTCTACCAGTACGCACGCCGCTTCAACGACGGCCTGGGCGACCTGCACCTCATCGGCGCGAGCTTCTGAGTCACTCCGCCTGGAAGCGCGGGACGGCCAGCCCGAACAGGCCCGCCTCGCGCGCCACCTTGAGCACGCCGGCCGGAACCAGCTCCGAAGGCTCCATGCCGCGCGCAAGCTGCTCGCGCACCTGCGTGGAGGACACCTCCGCCAGGGGAGGCCCCACCGTGTTCGGCGCCGGATAGCCCGCGCGGTAGAGCACCAGCACGCGCGCCATCTGCTGGATGCGATCGAAGTCCTTCCAGTGCGGCAGGTCCCTCAGGATGTCGCTGCCGATGATCAGCGAGAAGTCGATGTCCGGGTGACGCGCCACCAGGAACTCCAGCGTATCCACGGTGCGACCGCCGCCGCCCACCTCGCGCTCCACCTGGCTCGTCTGGAGCCAGCCGGACGTCTCCTGGCAGAGCGCGTCGCACATGCGCACGCGCTGCTCGAAGGACTCCAGTTGCTTGCCGAACGGATGGTGGAACGTGGGCATCAACCAGACGGCCTCCACGCCCTGGGTCGCATGCACGTAGGTGGCCGCCATCAGGTGGCCCACGTGTGGCGGGTTGAACGAGCCTCCGAGCAGCGCGACCTTCACGGCGAGCCTCTTATTTGACGGTGAGCTTCGTCGAACGCGAATCGACCTGGAGCACCTGCGGCGGCAACACCAGGTGCCCATCCAGCCGGAACGCGGAGAAGCTCAGGTTGCGCTCCGCCTTCTCCAACAGGCCGCACGTCTGTTCCGCCGCGCCCACCAGCCGGCCCGGCGTCACGAAGTAGCGCGGACCAATCTGCACCACCTTGGGCTCCGCCTCCTTGCCGTGGATGAACACCAGCGCGTTGAGCAGGTCGTCGCGCACCAGGTCGTTCTTGTCGTGCACCACGCAGCAGAGCGTGTCCCCCACCAGGTCCATGGCCTTGTTGGCCACGGCAGGGTCGCGGTACGCCAGCGAGTCGCGCTCCGGCACGCGCACGAAGCGCTCCATGACGAGCCGCCGGTCGTCCTCCGACGCCACGTCCGCGGGCGCCTCGCCATACGCGGGCGTGCGTGGCTTGCTGCCCTCCTGGGGCGCCACCAGCCACTGCGTCACGTCCGCCAGGAAGTCCGTATCGGAGTACTCGCGCCCGCCCCGGCTCTTCTGGCGGCGCCAGAGCACCCACTCATCCAGGTCCGTGTAGCGCCCACCGACGAAGAGGAAGCGCCGCGCGCCCTTGGCCCGCAGCAGCTCATAGGCCGCGTCGAAGGCACCCAGGTCGCCATGCGTATCGGAGAAGACGCCAATCACGTGGAGGTCACCGCCGCACAGCGTACAGCAGGGCGGGCTCCCGGTGCTTCCGGAAGGCCTCCGTCTGGAGGGCGAACCCCTCCAGCATCCGGTCCAGGCTCCACCCCTCCTCGATGCCACGACGCACCTGGTCGGTGCCGCACAAGAGGTCGAACGCGGGCACGTCCTCCACGAACTCGTACGCGTCCGCCCGCCAGTCGAAGTGCTGGGGGCCAATGTCGTGCAGGGCCTGGAAGATGGCGATGCCCGTGCGCAGCGGCTGGAAGGCGTGCCGGTCCGTGACGTGGATGAACGCCCCACTGCACGACTCGCCTTTGTACTTGTCGAACGTGGGGGTGAAGCCCACCGGCCGGAAGGCCACGCCCGGCAGGCGCTCCTTGTCCAGGCGCGCGAGCAGCGCGTCGGTGTCCACCCACGGCGCGCCAAACTGTTCGAACGGGCGGCAGGTGCCGCGCCCCTCGGACACGTTGGTGCCTTCACCCAGGCACATGCCCGGGTACACGAGCGCCGTGTCCGCGGTGGGCATGTTGGGCGACGGCGGCAGGAACGGCAGCCCCGTGTCGCTCCAGTGCATGTCGCGCGTCCAGCCCTCGCACTGCACCACCGTGAGGTCGCAGCCGAAGCCCTCCTGCGAATTGAACAGCCGCGCCAGCTCCCCCGCCGTCATGCCGTGGCGGTTGGGCAGCGCGTACAGGCCCACGAAGGAGCGGAAGCGCTCGCCCACGAGGTTGCCTTCCAGCGTCACCCCGTCCAGCGGGTTGGGCCGGTCCAACACGTAGAAGGGCACGCGCGCCCGGGCGGCGGCCTTCATCGCCAGCGCCATGGTGTAGACGTAGGTGTAGTAGCGGCTGCCCACGTCCTGGATGTCGAACACCAGCGCGTCCAGGCCCTTGAGCCACTCCGGGCGCGGCGAGAGCGATTCGAAGGTGGAGCCATAGAGGCTGTACACGGGCACGCCGGTGCGCCGGTCGCGCGCCTCGTCCACGGCCACCATGTACTGGGCCTCGCCCCGGATGCCGTGCTCCGGGCCGAAGAGCGCCGCCAGCGTCACGCCGTCGGTGCCCGCGAGCAGGTCCGCCAGGTGGCGGAAGCGCGAGTCCACGCTGGTGGGGTTGACGATGGCGCCCACGCGCTTGCCCTTGAGCGCGGAAAAGCCCTGCGCGGCCCACACATCCAGTCCCGTCTTCACCTTCGTCACGGTCATCGCCTCGTCCCGTCCCACGCGCGTCGCGGGGCCGGGGGAATTCAGTTGGCGTCCAGGCGCTTGAGCGCGCTTTCAGCGGCCTTCTTCGAATCGCAGTTGGACTTGAAGAAGTTCCCGGAGGCGCGGCCGTCGTCGTCGCCTCCACTTTCGGCCAGGGTCTCCAGCGTGCTTCGCGCGTCCTCGAGCTTCAGCTCCGCCGCCGTCCTCACCGCGGCGACCCGCGTCCAGCAGTTCTCGTGCTCCAGCAGGGTGACGACGCGCGACACGGCGTCGTCATTCCCCTTCTTCGCCGCCTGGCTGTAGTCCCCCATCGCGCCCGCCACGTTGCCCTGGGCCTCCGAGAGCCGTCCGGACAGGTACAGGCGCCGCCCCGCGTCCTTCTCCGAGTCGATGTACTTCTGCGCTTCGTTGGAGCGCCGGGTCTTCTCCATCCCCGCCGTGCCTTCCACCGCGGTGATGGCGCGCATCGGGGCGCCCCGGACCCACAGCACCGCAACGAGTCCCAGCAGCAGCACGCCCACCGCCGCCGCCAGCATCGTCCACTTCTTGCGCTGCTCGGGCGTCATCTGGGCATGGGCTTCACGCCCCCGGGCCCAGAGGGCGCTGCCCGCCGTGTGCGCCTGGCGTCCCAGCACCGAGGCCTTCTGTCCGACGACCACCGCGCCCTCCGCCGCGCGCTGCCCCAGCACCACCGCGCCGCCCGCGGCCTTCTGCCCCAACACCACCGCGCCGCTCGCCGCCTTCTGCCCCAGCACCACCGCGCCACCCGCCGCGCGCTGACCCAATTGCGCCGCGCCCTGCCCGAACTGCGCCGCGCCCTCCGCCGCGCGATGCCCCAGGGCACTCAAGTCCATGCCCTCCTCGGACACGCGTGACAGGGCCAGGTTGCCGAACGGCGGCAGCGCTGCGGCCTCCTCTTCGGACACCACCAGGCCCGGCGAGGGCGCCTCCACGCGGTAGGGGGCGCGCGGCACGCGGAAGACGCGAATCTTCCCGGGGATGCCCTTCAATTCGAAGGCACCCACCTCCTGCGACGGCACCTCCGCCTTGTTCATGGCCAGGTAGACGGCCTCGGTGAAGAAGACCTCGTCCGCGTCGGTGATGCCCTCCACGCGGGCGGCGATGTTCACCGGCTCGCCGAAGATGTCATTGGCCTCCACCCGCACCTCGCCCACGTTGACGGCGACGCGCACGTGGAGCTGGTCATCCGGCAGGAGCAGGCGGTTGTGGTGCCAGAGCTGATCCTGGATGGCGATGCCACTCAGGACGGCCTGGGTGGGCGATTCGAAGGTGACGAGGAACGCGTCGCCAATGGTTTTGATGATGCGTCCACCGAACGCGCGGAACAGCGGCGCGAGCAACGCCTCATGCACCTGGAGCAGCCGCTGGTTCTCTTCCAGCGTCTGCCGACTGGTGCGTTCGGTGAAGCCCTTGATGTCGGTGAAGACGATGGCGAGGTTGGCGGTCTTCAAGGCGGGCGCAGTGTATGCAGCGCGTCGCGCGAAGCAATCGCCACGGCCCGTCCATCCAAAGCTGAACCTACCGAGTCGTCAGCGCTTCGAAGGTTTGAGCACCCGCATGGAGCGCTTCTCCGGGGCCGCGAGCTGCGCCCTCACCTTCGCGGCGAGTTGGGGCCTGGCCGTCCGGTCGTAGAACGCGGCCAGCGTGCGGAGGACGCCCGGACTGGTCGGCTGGGCATCGCGCGCGGCCAGGAACTCCCGCTCCGCGTCCAGCACCCGCCCCTGCTTCTCCAGCACCGCCGCAAGCTGCAGGCGCACCTGCACCCACGCGGGCTTGGACTTGGACAGGGGCCGGTAGTGCAGCTCCGCCTTGAGCCAGTCCCCCACCTGGGCCCAGAGGCCCGCGAGCCGGAAGCGAGCATCGTCATAGGACGGGCGCAGGCCCACCGCCTTCTCATAGGCGCGGATGGCGTCGAAGGGGGCGCTTCTCTCCTCCAGGAGTTGTCCCCGGAGGAAATGCACCCGGGGGTTCTCCGGGGCCTCGCGCCAGGCCGCGTCCAGGTGCGCCTGGGCCCGGTCCAGTTCCGGGGCGCTCCCCGCCTTGAGCAGCAGCCGTGCGGCCTCCAGCCGGGGCAGCTCCCACCGGGGCTGGGAGAGCACCAGTTGCTCCAGGGCGGCCAGGGCCCCCGCGTCGTTCCCGGCCGTCTCCAGGGCCAGGGCGTCCGTGAGCGGGCCAGGCGTCGCCGGAGCCACGGGGGCCGCCGGAGCTGTCAGGACCGGAGGAGCCGGCGCGTCGGAGGCGCCCGTCAGCAACGCCGCCACGAGTACCCACATCATGCCCGGCAGATAGCAGAGCCAGGTGGGCCACCTCAACACTTCCCCTTGACGGACACCCGGCCGCGCATGAAACCCATGACCGTGCAGATCTCCCAAAGAACGCTGGAAGACCTTGGTTTCTCGGAAGTGCTCCGCGCCCTGACGCAGCGCTGTCGCACGGAGCCAGGAAGGGAGCGGGTGCTTGCCCGCCCGTTCCATGACACCGAGGCGGAGGTCACCGAAGCGCTGGCCCTCGTCGAAGAGGCCCGCTTCCTCTCGCAGCAGCAGTTCTCCATGCCCCTGGGCGGCGTGACGGACCTGCGCACCGCCGTGGGCCACGCGGAGAAAGGCGGCATCCTGGAGCCCCGCCAGCTCATCGACGCGGCCCAGTTGCTCTTCGCCTTCGCCAGGACGCGGGAAGCGCTGGACGAGCGCAGGGAGAAGATCCCCCGGCTGGTGGAGATCTCCCGGCGCCTGCCCTTCCTGGAGGCGATGGCGCGCCGGCTGGACCAGTGTTTTGAACCGGACGGAGAGATCTCCGACCGCGCCAGTCCGGAGCTCAAGGAAGCCCGCGACAGGGCGCGCGGCCTGCACCGGCGCATCAAGACGCGCCTGGATGAGCTGCTGCACGACGAGGCGTTCATCCCGAAGCTGCGGGAGAACTACTACACGCTGCGCAACGGGCGGTACGTGGTGCCGGTGGTGTCCAACTACCGCTCGGAGGTGGACGGCATCGTCCACAACGCCAGCCAGACGGGGCAGACGCTCTTCATGGAGCCCCAGGCGATGGTGGGCCTGGGCAACGACCTGGCCATCGCGCAGTCGGAGGTGTCGGAGGAGGAGCGCCGGGTGCTCCAGGAGCTGAGCCAGCTCGTGGGCCGTGAGTCCTCGCGCATCCTGGAGGGCCTGGAGGCGGTGGCGGAGCTGGACGAGGTGGAGGCCATCGCCATCCTCTCCGCGGACCTGGACGCCACCACGCCCACCTTCGTGGACGTGACGGAGTTGCAGCTTCGCGGCCTGCGCCACCCGCGCCTCGTGCTCAAGGGCACGGAGGTGGTGTCCAACGACGTGGCGCTGACGGGCGGAGCGCGGGCGCTGGTGGTGTCCGGCCCCAACGCGGGCGGCAAGACGGTGACGCTGACGGGCGTGGGGCTGTGTGCGCTGATGCTGCGCGCGGGCCTGCCGGTAC
Source organism: Corallococcus terminator (assembly GCF_003611635.1). Classification (GTDB taxonomy): domain Bacteria; phylum Myxococcota; class Myxococcia; order Myxococcales; family Myxococcaceae; genus Corallococcus; species Corallococcus terminator. The sequence goes on from NZ_RAVZ01000183.1 coordinate 13,807, forward strand.
CGGTGGCGGAAGGGTCGCGGATGCCGCTGTACCGCTCCGTGCACTCCACCGTGGGCGACGCGCAGGACCTGACGCAGGGCCTGTCCACGTTCAGCGCCCACGTCACGCTGCTGCGCGACATCCTGGCGGTGGTGGGCCAGGACTCGCTGGTGCTCATCGACGAGATCGCGGCGGACACGGATCCGCGCGAGGGCGCGGCCATCGCCATCGCGGTGCTGGAGGAGCTGTTGGGCAAGGGCGCGTATGCGCTCGTCACCACGCACCTGGAGGAGCTCAAGGCGCTGGCGCACATGGATCCGCGCTTCCTCAACGCGCGCGTGGGCTTCGACTCCAAGCGGATGGCGCCCACGTACCGGTTGCAGATGGGCGCGGCCGGCCAGTCGTCCGCCATCGACATGGCGGCGCGCGTGGGCCTGCCCTCGAGCGTGTGCGAGCGCGCGCGGGAGCTGTCGCTCAACGCGGGCGGACCGCTCACCAAGGCGCTGGCGGCGGCCGAGGACGAACGGCGCAAGCTCTACGAGGAGCTGGAGAAGGCGCGCATCGCCGCGAAGGAAGCCGAAGCGCTGCGCGCGGAGCTGGAGAAGCAGAAGGTGACCTTCGAGCGTGAGCGCAAGGGCCGGATGATGCAGTTCAACGAGGACGTGCACACGGCCAGCGAGCACGCCGCCCAGGAGGTGCGCGACCTCTTGACGAAGCTGCGCTCCGAGCAGAACGAGAAGGCGCTCTCCGAGGCGCGCATGCAGTTGCAGCAGCGCGCGGACGAAGCGCTGAAGCGCGCTGCGGCGGCCAAGGCGGAGCTGTTCCAGGTGGAGGCGCCGGGCCCCGCGAACCTCAAGGTGGGCGCGTGGGTGCACCACTCGGGACTGGGCCGGGATGTGGAAATCCTGGAGCTGACGGACGGCCAGGCGGTGGTGTCCGCGGGCGGCGCGCTGAAGATGCGGGTGGCCACGACGGAGCTGTCCGGCTCACGCGGCCGCAAGCCCCAGCAGACGAAGTTCCCGGATCGCCAGAAGGGAGAGGCGGCCCTCAAGCGCGCGGCCTCCGCGGCGCCCGCGCAGGTGGACGCCACGAACTTCCGCTGCGATGTGCGCGGCATGCGCGCCGACGACGCGCTGTCGCAGTTGGAGTCGTTCCTGGACCAGGGCCTGCGCCGGGGCGAGGAGGCCGCGTTGATCATCCACGGCCACGGCACCGGAGCGCTCAAGCAGGCCATCCGAGACCACCTGGCTGCGTCGCCCTACATCCGCATGTTCCGCCCCGGCGAGGGCCATGAGGGTGGAGACGGCGTGACCGTGGTCGCACTGCGAGGCTGACGGACGCACCTCAGGGAGTCGGGGTCCACCGGGCCCCGCTCCCTGTCGTCGGCAGCGGCCACCCTACCCTCCGTGGCGGCATTCGGAGGGCGGCGGGGTGTTGAGTACACTCCGGGCCATGTATCGGCTCTGCCTGCTGGGATGTGTGTTGCTGCTGGGCGCCTGTCGCGAGACCGTCCCTGAAGAGGGCGCGCTCCGCGTCACCGTGAAGTACAGCGAGTCCTATCCCCCGGCCTGCGTGCGCGTCGAAGTCCAGGATGCCCGGGGCCACAAGGAAGGGACGGACATCCCCAAGAACCAGTTCCAGGAGCGCGCGGAGCGGGAGCTCCGGGTCGCGGTGCTCCGCAAGGCGGAATGGGACCCGGCGCTGAGCATCACGGTGTCGTCGTTCGACAAGAGCGAAGCGGGCCGCTGCTCCGGCAACGAGGTGGAGCGGCGCGCCAGCGAGCAGCCGGTGCCCGTGCTTCCGAAGAAGTTCTCCCAGTGGGACATCCAGCTCATGGCGGCGGATGTGGATGGCGATGAGCACCTCGCGGGGGCCACGTGGGACAGGCCCCCCGACTGCGACGACACGAAGCCGAACATCCACCCAGGCGCGAGCGAGTCATGCAGCGCCACCGAGGACCTGAACTGCAACACGTTGATTGGCTGCCAGGAATCCGTGTGCCGGGGCATGGCTTGCGATGACGGCAACGCCTGTACGCAAGGGGACCACTGCGAGGGAGAAGGAAGGGAAGGCAGATGTCTGCCCGCGACCACCACCCAGTGCCCCCAGCCGAGCAGTCTCTGCGAAGCACCCAAGACGTGCCAGCCCACCACGGGCCTGTGCGAACCGGGTGTGGCCCCTCCAGACGGGACGGACTGCAACGACAACAATCCCTGCACGCTCGGGGATAGATGCAGCGCCGGGGCCTGTACGGGCGCCGAAAAGCAGTGCCCCACGGTCACTGCCGCCTGCCGGGAAAGTGGAGGCACGTGCAACCGGACTTCGGGAAGCTGCGAGTACAAGCCCCTGCCGAACACGACGGACTGTGATGACGCGCTGACGTGCACCACACCCGACAAATGCGATGGGAACGGGGCCTGTGCGGGCACCCCCACCGCCTGCGTGGCCCCGCTCCAGTGCTTCCGGATCGCGCAGGTCTGCACCACCGCCGCGGACTGCCGGTACGAAGTGGACCCCGCGAAGCTCAACACGCCGTGCACCGCTTCGACGGGGGCGCAGGGCGTTTGCATGCCAGACGGCGCGTGCAGCCTCTTCCCCTACCCGACCTCCAACTTCGATCCGAGCGCCATCGCCGCGTCCGACATCCAGGGGCTCAGGACCACCGGCAACGTGACCTTCAACTCCGACACGCTGACGTGGGCCCCCGCCGGAAGCGTGCAGAACTCCAGCCAGCTCAAATACGTGATCATCACCCAGGGAGCCGGCGTGACGAATGCGGTCCTGCTCCCAGTGGCGACCCTGGATCTGGGGGGCTCACTGACGCTCGTGGGCGCGCGCCCCGTCATCCTGGCCGTCTTCGGGGATGCGAATGTGAACCAGGCCATCTTCGTCAATAGCACCACGGCGGTGCCCGGCGCGGGCGCCAACCAGGAATGCGGCAGCTCGGCTGGGGCGCCCGGGCAGTTCGCCAACCGGAAGGGCGGAGGTGGTGGAGGTGGTGGTACCGGCACCGCAGGCAAGGAGGGCGGTCGGGGCTACGACAACGGTGGCTTGCCGGGCGCAGGCGGTTTCGCACGGGGCTCCGGGCCGGTCCCCCTTATCGGAGGCTGCCCGGGCGGGGACGGCGCCGGCCAGGGTGCTGCGACAGCAGGCAAGGGGGGCGCGGGGGGCGGTGCCTTCCAGATTTCGGCCGCGCGCACCCTGACCGTCTCCAGGCGGATCTCCGTCAGTGGCCGTGGCGGAGGCGGAGGCCTGGGCAGATCCAACGCGGGAGCGGCCGGAGGCGGCGGCGGCGGCAGCGGAGGCCGCGTGGTGCTGGAAGCCTTCCAGGTGACCCTGACCGATGATGCCCGGCTCACGGCCAACGGCGGCGGCGGCGGCGAGGCCGGAACGGCGAAGAACAATGACAGCGGGGATGGCACAGGTGGTGCCAATGGCGCCGACGACCAGAGCACCCCGGCGGCGGGCGGGCAGAGCGACATCACAAGCTCTGGTGACGGCGGCGCGGGCGGCGCGGGCACGACCCCGCCTCAAACGGGAAGTAATGGCGGACTCGTGAACGGCTACGAAGGCGGTGGCGGCGGTGGTGGTGGCGCCGTCGGCGCCATTTATCTGCGGAGCGTCCAGAGCTGCTCGACGGCCGGTGGAGCCCTGATCAGTCCGCCCGCGACCGGCGGCTGCCAGACTCTCTGAACCAGGATTGGAGGCAACCCGGGAGCCGGGGTCCCAGCGGCCCCGCTCCCTGTCAGTAGCACCCCACTCGCTCACTCCTTCGCGACATGATTCGGAGGGAGGAAACGTATTGGATACAGTGCCGCGCCATGTATCGGCTCTGCCTGTTGGGATGTGTGTTGCTGCTGGGTGCCTGCCGCGAGACGGCCCCCGAAGAGGGCGCGCTCCGCGTCACCGTGAAGTACGGCACCTATCGTCCTGCGTGCGTGCGCGTCGCGGTCCAGGACACGCAGGGGCATGCGGAGGGAACGGACATCCCGTCGAGCCAGTTCAAGGATCCCGATGCACGCGAGCTTCGGATCGCCGTGCTCCGCAGAGCCGAATGGGACCGTGAACTGACTGTGACGGTGTCCTCGTTCGACGCCGTCGCGGCAGACCGGTGCGACGGAGATGCAGTGGAGACACGTGGCAGCGGGGGGACCGTGTCCGTACTCCCAAAGCAGTTCGCCCTCTGGGAGGTCCGGCTTGAGACCGAGGACACAGATGGCGACGGGCACCTCGTGGGCGCCATGTGGACGAAGGAGCCCGACTGCGATGATCAGGAGTCTTCCATCCATCCCGGCGCAATCGAAGCGTGCGGATCCACGGTCGACTTGAACTGTAACAAGCGCATCGGCTGTCAGGAGTCCGGTTGTGCCTCCAAGCCGTGCGATGACGGCAATGCCTGCACGACGGGCGACTACTGCGACGGAGAAGGCATCACGGCGAAATGCCTCCCCGCCACGACGAAACAATGCCCCGTCCCGAGCGGCATCTGCGACGCGAAGCAGGCGTGCCAGCCCACCACGGGACTCTGCGCGCCAATCGAGTCCACCGAGGGGAGGGATTGCCGGGATGCCAGCGACAAGTGCACGACCAGCGCCACGTGCGACGCCACGGGGAAGTGCGTGGCCACCCAGCGCGACTGCACCTCGACCGCCCAGTGCCTGGAAAGCAAGGGCACCTGCAATTCGGCCTCGGGCCTCTGTGACTTCACCCCGCGTCCGAACACGGAGTCCTGCAGCGACGGACTGAATTGCACCGGCCCGGACCGGTGCAACGGAAGTGGGGCCTGCGAGGGCGCGCCCGGCAACTGCGAGCCGCCGCCCTGCCATCAGCTCAAGCAGGCCTGCACGGCGAGCACCGAGTGCGAATACGAGGTGGCACTCAACGCGGACTGCAACACGGGAAGTGGAATCCCCGGCGTGTGCCTGGCGGATGCCACCTGCAGCCCCTTCCCCTACAAGCCCCTCAACTTCGACCCGAACACGATCGCGAACGCGGACATCGGAGAGCTCAAGACCAACGCGGATGTGGTCTTCGACACCCAGAATTCGACCTGGAATCCCGCGTCCGCGGTCACCACCCTGGGGACACTCAAGTACATCTCGACTCCACAAGGCGCCGGCAATCCGGAGGCCCTCCTCATTCCGGTACGCACCCTGGAGCTGGGAGGGACGCTTCGAATCACGGGCCCTCGTCCTGTCATCCTGGCCGTCTTCGGTGAAGCGACGGTGAGCCAGTCCATCCTGGCGACGAGCAGCATCGAGAACGGCAACGCAGCGTGTGGCTCGTCCCATGGAGGGCCCGGAATCTTCACCGATACAACGGGCGGCGGCGGCGGCGGCGGCGGTAACAACACCGATGGCAAGGACGGCGGCGGCGGTTTCGACGACGGCGCGATCCAGGGCCGTGGTGGCCTCAGTCGGCCCACCTCGCCCGAGCCGCTCCTGGGG
>NZ_RAVZ01000184.1 GCF_003611635.1 Corallococcus terminator
GCCTGCCCCTTCCCCCCGTCCACTGTCCGACAGAGGGGCTGTGCGCCCGCGGGCACTCCTCTCGTCCCGCGGAGGGAATCCGTTGCCTTTCCGGACGTTCGAGGAAGCCGAGTGAGGACCGAGACACCAGACAAGAGGTGTCTATTGAGGAAATCGCGTGAACTTTTGTCAGGGGGACGCGGTCAAATCCCCCGGTTGACCCCGCGAACGGGGGAGAGGGGAGGGCAGACGATGACAGGGCTCACGGGCGCAGCCCGGAGCCAACCCCACGGGACCCGAAGGGGCGTGTCAGGGTTCCCAGGTGGGCGCGGTCCTTACGCGGGTGCTCTCCTCCTTCGGGGCCCCGGGCCGGATTGGTAGTCCAAGGAGCACACCACCCATGAAGTCTTTTCTCTTGGTACCCAAGGAGTCCATCGAGACGCAGGCCCGGCCGGGTGTACGTGGCACGGCACAGGGCGAGCGCGTCCTCGTTCGCAGCACCGCGTTGCGCTTCAGCGGCGCGCAGAAGGCACCGGACGCACTGACAGCGCTCGGTCTGCGTTCAGCCACCCTGCCCGGCATGAAGCCGGCCATCAGCGGCCAGGAACCGAAGCGCCGCGGGCGCGGAGGCAAGAAGAGCGCGCCCACGCGCGGCGCCGACTCCAGCACCGTGCCCATGCCGGGCGCGGCCGTGACGGAGCAGACCGGCTCCGAAGCGGGCAGCTACCGCTACATGCCCCTCATCGGCGCCACCATGGCGCACTTCTACTCCGTGGACGCAGAGAACGCGGCCCGCGGGGAGCTGGCAGAGGACTTCGAGTTCATCCCGGACGTGGTGCCCCTGTCCTTCCCCGGCCCGGTGTCGGCTGGACAGACGGGACCGCGCAACCGCGGCATGAGCTCGCTCGCGCAGCGTGAATGGCCCGACGAATCCGGCGTTCCCCTGGCGCACGCCCAGGGCATCCGGGGGGCCGGCGTGATGCTGGGCATCCTGGACACCGGCGTGGACGCGGACCACCCGGAGCACGCGAGCAAGACCATCCAGTTCCGCTACGTGTCGCTCTTCCCCAACTCGCCCCACAACCCGGCGCGCGACGTGCGCGGCTTCGATCCGGACGGCCACGGCACCCACGTGTGCGGCATCGCCGCGGGCGTGCACCACGGCGTCGCGCCGGAGGTGGACCTGTACGCCGCGTCCGTCATCGAATCGGAGACCATCCGCACCAGCCTGGGCCGCGTGGCCGCCGGCATGGAGTGGCTGCTCCACCAGTTCAGCGCGCCGGAGAACGCCTCACGTCCCGCCGTCGTCAACCTGTCGCTGGGCTTCCCGCTGCAGCCGCCGCCCGGAATCTCCGAAGCGGACTACCTGCTGAATCAGCGCGCCCTGCAAACCATGTTGCGTCGACTGCTGGACAGCAACGTGCTGCCAGTTGTCGCGGCGGGTAACAGTGGGCCGAACACGGTTGGTTACCCAGCGGCCTTTCCTGAAGCACTGGCTGTGGGGGCAGTCGACTTCGAGCGCACCGTGGCCACTTTCTCGGCCAGCGGCGCCGTGGGACGGCGCGTCGTGCCCGACGTCATGGGCTACGGGGTGAACGTGTATTCGTCTACTGAACGCCGCTGCAACAATCAGGCGTTCTATGAACGAATGAGTGGCACGAGCATGGCGGCGCCTTATGTCGCGGGTATCGCTGCACTGTATCGTTGCCGTGCCCCTGACTTGACGGCGTTGGACGTGAGGGATTTGATTCTGGCCAATGCCATCAAGCTTCCCCGCTCGGCGAATCACCGGACGGGGAAGGGCCTGGCTGTTTTCAGGTGACGCGGTAGTTGTCCGGGGCCGGTGCCAGGTGAGCACCGGACCCGGGAGAGGATGTTGGCCATGGGCAGGAAGAATGGCGTGCCGGGCGAGCCTGGTGACATGTCGACCCGGATGTCCTCCGTCGCCGCCGTGCGTCCGTTGCCGGGCAGCGGGGGCTCCGTGCGCATGATGCCGGGCTCCAACTACGGCCCCGCTCCGGAGCGGGACGTTCCGCAGCAGAGCGGCGACATCGACGTGACGGTGATGCCTCGCGAAGCCGCGTCCCCCCGGGGACGTGCGGCCGCCGCGCGGGCACCCGTGCGTTCGCGCGCGGAGGTCTTCCAGGCCGGCCTGGCGGAGAACGCCCGCTTCCGCGAGAGCTTCATGCACTGGCTGGAGGCCAACAAGCTCACGGGGGCCGTGCGCGCCATGAGCGAGCCGGGCGGTTCCCTGCCCATGCTGCACGTGCGCTGTGCGCCCCGCGTGCTGGACCAACTGCGCCGCGCACCGGAGTTCGAGGCGGGCACGATGATGCCGCTCGAACGGCTGTACTAGAAAGTCCCTGCCGCAAGCCTCCAGTCACAAGCCCCGCGTCCTCCATGGGCGCGGACAGCGTGCTTCCGTCAGACCGCGGGCCCCGCTTCCCTATGTAACGGAAGGCGGCCCTCCGGCGGTTTAAACCGCCCTGCGAAAGAAGCTGCTCGCATTGGGGGAGCGCTTCGTTTCGCCTGGGAAGGAAGCCCCGCGCCGTGTTCATCCCGGTGGAACCGACGACGGGGCTGCTTCTTCCTGATTAACCTAGAAACTCAGGATTGAGGCGGCCGAAAGCCACTGCACTCCGGTTGGATTCTTCCGTCTGTGATTGGACGGTTCAGTCCAGGCGGCAGGCGTCCTCGAAAGCCAGGCGCGGGTTGCGCGGGTAGAGCTTCGTCGGGTCGCCGTAGCCCAGGTTGATGAGGAAGTTCGACTTCCAGCCGGTGCCCTGGAGGAAGGCCTCGTCCGTCTTCGCCTTGTCGAAGCCGCCCATGGGGCCGCAGTCGAGCCCTAGCGCCCTGGCGGCGAGGATGACGTACGCGCCCTGCAGCGTGCCGCTCTGGAAGGCTGCCTGCTCGCGCACTTCCGGGGGCAGCCCCGCGAAGTAGCCCTTCATGTCGCGCGCGGGGAACAGCTTGGGCATCTGTTCGTGGAACGCGGTGTCGTGCGCCACGATGACCGTCACGGGCGCCTGCATCGTCTTGTCCACGTTGCCCGCGGACAGCAGGGGCTTGAGCCGCTCCTTGGCCTCGCGGCTCCTCACGAACACCAGGCGCACCGGCTGGGTGTTGGCCGCGGTGGGCGCCATCTTCGCCAGCTCGTAGATGCGGCGCAGGGTGTCGTCCGTCACCGGCCTGTCCAACCAGCCGTTGTGCGTGCGGGCTTCGGTGAAGAGCTGGGCCAGGGCGCCTGCGTCCAGGGCGGTGTTCGTCGCTGTCATCGGTGTGTCCCCTTCGCGGAGGCGGACGCGATCCGCGCCCGTCATGGCCCATGGGTAGCGGTGTCGCTTTTAATTTGCAAGTAACTTCCTAAAAGTAAGCTTGTGCCGCGCGGGTGTTCCTGCGGGAAGGGAAGGGCGGGCGCTATACTCAGGCAGGAGGCGCGACGATGCATGACGACCTACGCCCGCTGTGCGAGCGGTTCCTGACGGCGGCCGAGCTCCTGGGGCGCCGGTGGACGGGCATCATCCTGCGCATCCTGCTGGACGGGCCGTGCCGCTTCGGGGAGCTGACGGAGCGCATTGGCGGCATCAGCGAGCGCGTCCTGTCGGAGCGGCTCAAGGAGCTGGAGGCCGAGGGCGTCATCGAGCGCCACGTGGACCCGGGGCCGCCCATCCGCTCCGAGTACCGGCTGACGCAGAAGGGGCAGGCGTTCTGGAAGGTCTTCCACGAGCTGGGCCAGTGGGCGGAGCAGTGGGCGGACGTGAAGCCGACGCCGAAGCCGGAAGTGAAGCCGGCGGGCCGGGACGCGAAGAAGGGCGCGGACGCGAAGTCCGCGCGGGCCGCGCCCCGGAAGCGCAAGACGGCCTGAGCTTCCGGAGCGGGGCGGGACGGGCCTAGAAGTTGAGGCCGCCGTCCACGTCGATGGTGCGGCCGTTGAAGTAGTCGCACTCGATGACGAACTTCACCGCCACCCAGATGTCCTCCGGCAGGCCGATGCGGGCCACCGGGATGGAGGCCACCAGCGCGTCGCGGGCCTTCTGGTTCATGCCCTGCGTCATCGGCGTTTCAATCATGCCCGGGGCGATGGCGCCCACGCGGATGCCGAACGGGGCGAATTCACGCGACCAGGTGACGGTGTTCGCGGCGAGCGCGGCCTTGGCGGACACGTAGTTGGACTGGCCGCGGTTGCCGTGCCGGGCGATGGACGACATGTTGACGATGACGCCGGGGCGCTGGTCCGTCTCCACCATCTTCGTCACCACCTCGCGCACCATCAGCGTGGCGCCGGTGAGGTTGACGCCGATGACGGCGTTCCAGTCCGCGGTGGACAGCTTCTTCACCTGACCGGTGGTGCGGTCCTTCTTCACGAGCAGCGCGTCGCGCAGGATGCCCGCGTTGTTGATGAGGCCGTTGAGGCCGCCCATCTCACCGTGCGCCCACGACACGAAGTCGATGACGTCCTGCTCGTTGGACACGTCCAGCTTGCGGCGGTGGATGCCCTTGGGCAGCTCCGCGAGCCGCTCCTCGTTGACGTCGCCCACGGCCACCTGGCCGCCCGCTGCCTGGATGCGCTGGGCGAAGTGCGCGCCCATGCCCTGCGCGCCACCCGTCACGATGATCTTCAGGTCCTTCAGCTCCATGTGCCTCTCCTTGAGCGTCGCAAGGGCGGCGGGAAGGGGGCTGCTCCCTTCCCGGTTCCACCCGTCGAAAACGCGCGCAGGGTACGCACACCGCCTCGGCGCTTTCCAGCGCCGAGGAGGATGAAACCTGAATCGCCCTTCAACTTTTTCCAGGCCCCCCGGGCGCCCCGGCCATCAACGCGGTGCGTTGGGCTTTCGGGGCGCGCGCGGGCCGGGTTCCTAGAGCGCGTCGGAGATGACGGAGCCCAGCCGGCGCATGCCCTCGGTGATGAGGTCGGGCGGACGGTTGGAGTAGTTCAGGCGCATGAACTGGGGCTGCTGCACGGTGGCGAAGAAGGGCGCGCCGGGGACGAAGGCGACCTTCTGTTCGACGGCGCGGGGCAGCAGCGTGGCCGCGTCCAGACCGCCGGGCAATTCCACCCAGAGGAACATGCCGCCGTCGGGCCGGGTCCACTTCGTGCCCTGGGGCATGTGCTGCTCCAGCGCGGCGAGCATCGCGTTGGCGCGCTCGGCGTAGACGGGCATCAGCGCGGCGATGTGGCCCACGTAGTCGAAGGTGGACAGCAGGCGGGCGGTGGCGCGCTGGGCGAGCGTGGCGGTGTGCAGGTCGGTCGCCTGCTTGGCGATGGTGAGCGCCTTGAGCAGCGCGCGCGGCCCCGTCACCCAGCCCAGGCGCAGGCCGGGGGCCAGCGTCTTGGAGAAGGTGGACAGCGACAGCACCACGCCCTGGTCGTCCAGCGACGCGAGCGACGGCAGGTGCTCCCCGCGGAAGCGCAGCTCGCCGTACGGGTCGTCCTCCAGGATGAGGAAGCGGTGCTCCTGCGCCAGCCGCACCAGCGCCTTGCGGCGCTCCAGCGACAGGGTGGTGCCCTTGGGGTTCTGGAAGTTGGGGATGACGTAGAGCAGCTTCGGCTGGCGCTTCTTCACCAGCGCGGCCAGGTCATCCGTGTCCATGCCCGCGTCGTCGCTGCGCACGGTGGCGAAGTCCACCTCGTAGCCGCCGAAGGTCTGGAGCGCCGCCAGGTAGCTGGGGTCCTCCACCACCACGAGGTCGCCCGGGTCCAGCAGCACCTTGCCCACGAGGTCCAGGCCCTGCTGCGAGCCGCTGGTGATGAGCACCTGGTCGGCGTGGGTGTGGTGACCCTTGCGGGCCAGGTGCGAGCAGATCCACTCGCGCAACGGGGCGAAGCCCTCCGTGGTGCTGTACTGGAGCGCCGCGCGGCCTTCGGTTTCGAACGTCTCCTCGAACGCCCGGGCGATGGCCTCCAGCGGGAAGAGCTCCGGGGCGGGCAGGCCGCCAGCGAAGGAGAGGATGTCGGGGCGCTCGGCGATCTTGAGGATCTCCCGCACCGCGGACGTCTTCATCCGGGACATGCGCTGCGACAGCCGGTAGGCCGGAGGAGGGGGCAGGGGTGCACTCATTGCGTCCGCGCTCATGTTCATTCTCCGTTCAACTTCGCTTCGGGGACACGCACGTGCGTGTCCTCCTTCAAGGTCGACAGGACGATGGTGGTGCTCGTGCGGGTGACGCCCGGGATGGTGCGCAGCGTCTCCACCAGCAGCACGTCCAGCGTCCGGGTGTTGTCCGTTTTCACCTTCAGCACGTACGAGTCCTGGCCCGCGACCCGGTGTGCCTCCAGCACGTCCGGCAGCTCCGCCACCTTCTTGGCGAAGCCCTCGAAGTGCTTGGGGTGCTCGATGCTCACCCCGATGAAGGCGGTGATGTCCTTGCCCAACTGCGTCGCGTCCACCCGCGCCGTGTAGCCGGTGATGACCCCGCGCTCCTCCAGCTTGCGGATGCGCTCGGCCACCGCGGGTTGGGACAACTTCACCCCCCGTGACAGCTCCAACTGCGTGGCCCGGCCATCGCGCTGAAGCATGTCCAAGATGCGATAATCCAGGGCGTCCATGGGGCATCCGACCTTATTTTTATAGGTCGCTTGGGTGAGTGACGGTGAAGTTATATGCCCCCGCTCAGGATTGCAAGTCCGTTGGTGTGCAAACTTGTAGGGCGGCGCAAAGGGTCGGATTCACGACCTCCCACGTCCTGTTCCGGCGCCTGCCCGCCCGCCCCTCCGGGCCCCGGACCGCGAGGGCGTGACGCTCCGCGTTCATGTCTGTCTTTGACGCAAGGAGCCAACCAACGGCTTTTGACAAGGTTGTCGGGCGGGTGCTACCCGTCCTGAAAGATGAATCGCCCTTCAACTTCAGAACGAGTCCCGGTGACGCCGCGTGGCCAGCGGACGCGGCAGAAGCTGTTGAAGGCGGCGGAGGCGGTGTTCGGCGACAAGGGCTACGAGCGTGCGTCCATCGCGGACCTCACGCGCAAGGCCAGCGTCGCGCTGGGCACCTTCTACGTGTACTTCCCGGACAAGCAGTCCATCTTCGTGGAGGTGGTGGACGAGCTGGGCGCGCGCCTGCGTCGCCTCATCGCGGAGTCCACCGCCGCGTGCACCACGCGCCTGGAGGTGGAGCGTGAGGGCCTGCGCGCCTTCTTCCAGTTCGTGCGCCAGCACCCCAACCTCTACCGCGTGGTGCGGCAGGCGGAGTTCGTGGATGCGGACTGCTACCGCCGCTACTACGACCGCTTCGCCAAGGGCTACGTGCGCGGCCTCACGCAGGCGATGGACGCAGGCGAGCTGCGCCGCATGGATCCGGAGGCGCTCGCCTACTGCCTGATGGGCATTGGCGACTTCCTGGGCATGCGCTGGGTGCTCTGGGAGGAGGACATGGGCCTGGAGCGCGTGCTCGACACGGCGATGACGCTCCTGACCCACGGCCTGCCCTCCGGCGCTCCCGTCCTCAAGACCGTCCCGCCGCCCAAGGCCCCCAAGGCCGTCACGAAGTCCTCTTCGAAGTCTCCTTCGTCTCCTTCCCCAAAGCCCCGCCGTCCGGCGCGCGGCTCCCGGAGCTGAAACACCGCCATGCGTTACGCGAACATCCTGTCCACCGGCCGCTACGTCCCCGAGAAGCTGCTCACCAACGCCGACGTGGAGGCCATCCTCGGCGAGAAGGTGGACGAGTGGCTCCAGACGAACGTGGGCATCAAGCAGCGCCACGTGATGGCGGATGATCAGGCGACCAGCGACCTGGCTGTGGCCGCCGCGAAGGAGGCCCTGGCCCGCGCGAAGGTGGATCCGAAGGACCTGGACCTGGTGCTGGTGGCCAGCGACACGCCGGACTACCTGAGCCCCGGCACGTCGTCGGTGGTGCAGGCGAAGCTGGGCGCCGTCAACGCGGGCACGTACGACATCAACGCGGCGTGCGCGGGCTGGGTGACGGCGCTGGACGTGGCGTCGAAGACGATTTCGGCGGACGACAGCTACCAGCGCATCCTGGTGGTGGGCGCCTACGGGATGACCCGTTACGTGAACTGGAAGGACAAGAAGACCTGCACGCTGTTCGCGGACGGCGCGGGCGCGGTGGTGCTGGGCGCGTCCGACAAGCCGGGCTTCCTGGGCGCGAAGCTGCTGGCGAACGGCGAGTACCACGACGCGCTGGGCATCTACACGGGCGGCACGAACCGGCCCGCCACGGCGGAGACGCTGAAGCTCACCGACGGCAAGCCCGCGGTGCAGTTCGTGCGCAAGTTCCCCTCCACGTTCAACACCGAGCGCTGGCCCATCCTGCTGGACACGCTGCTCAAGCGCGCGGACCAGACGCTGGATGACGTGAAGCTGTTCGTCTTCACGCAGCTCAACCTGCGCACCATCGAAGCCACCATGAAGGCGCTCAACCAGCCCATGGCCAAGGCGCACTACACGATGGACAAGTGGGGCTACACGGGCTCCGCCTGCATCCCCATGACGCTCGACGACGCGGTCCAGCAGGGCAAGGTGAAGAAGGGCGACCTCGTGGCCTTCTGCGCCAGCGGCGGCGGCCTCGCGATGGCGTCCGCGCTCTACCGCTGGACGGCGTAGTTCCACCCTCGAAGACACAGCCAGGAGGTACGCGCATGTTCATCGGGGATTGGATGGGGCGGGGCGCCCTCTACTGGCCGGAAGCGGTGGCCGTGGTGGACGTGGCCCGCGGGGACGCGGGCCGCTTCACCTACCGGCGGATGAACGCGCGCGCCACGGCGCTCGCGGGCTGGCTGCGGGACGTGGCCGGCGTGCAGCGCGGCGACCGCGTGGGCATCGTCGCGCTCAACGGCGTGGAGCACCTGGATCTGCTCTTCGCGTGCGGGAAGCTGGGCGCCATCTTCGTGCCCTACAACTGGCGGCTGCACGCGGCGGAGCTGACCGAGGGTGTGCGCTCCGTCCGTCCGCGCGTGCTGCTGTTCGGGGATGACTTCCGCGACGCGGCGGCTCGGGTGCGTGAGCACGTGGGCGACGGCCTTCGCCTCGTGGCGCTGGATGCGCAGGGTCTTCCGGGTGCGGACGCCTACGCGAAGGTGCTGGAGTACGTGACCGCGGCCCCGGTCACGAACGAAGCGGTGAGCGAAGAGGACATCCTCTGTCTCATCTTCACGGGCGGCACCACCGGGAAGTCCAAGGGCGCGAAGGTGTCCTACCGGATGGTGGCGTGGAACACGCTCAACACGCTGGTGCATGAAATCCGGCAGGGCGACGTGACGGTGACGCACACGCCGCTGTTCCACACCGGCGGACTGCTCGTGTACACGCTGCCGCTGCTCACCGTGGGCGGCACCGTGGTGCTGATGCGGCGGTGGGACGCGGAGGAGATGCTGGGCCTCGTCGCGAAGGAGAAGGTGACGCTCTTCTTCGCGGTGCCCACGCAGTACCAGCAGTTGATGGATTCGCCGCGCTGGCGCGGCACGGACTTCTCCTCCGTGCGCTTTGTCACCAGCGGTGGGGCGCCCCTGCCGGTGACGCTGCTCCAGGCGTGGCAGGCGGTGCACCCGGTGCCCTTCAAGCAGGGTTTCGGCATGACGGAGTTCGGGCCCGGCATCTTCAGCATGGGGCCGGAGTTCGCGGTGTCGAAGGCGGGCTCCATCGGCCGGCCCAACTACTTCATCGACGCGAAGCTGGTGGATGACGCGGGCCAGGACGTGCCCGTGGGCGGGGTGGGCGAGCTGGTGCTCAAGGGCCCGTCCATGTGCTCGGGCTACTTCGAGGACGACGCCGCGACGCAAGAGGCCATCGACGCGGGCGGCTGGTTCCACACCGGGGACCTGGCGCGCGTGGATGCCGAAGGCTTCTTCACCATCGTTGGGCGCAAGAAGGACATGTTCATCTCCGGTGGGGAGAACGTGTACCCGCTGGAGCTGGAGTCGGTGCTCTACGAGCACGCCGCGGTGCAGCAATGCGCGGTGGTGGGCGTGCCGGACGCGAAGTGGGGCGAGGCGGGCCGCGCGTTCGTGGTGCTCAAGGCGGACGCGCAGGCCACGGCGGAGGCGCTGCTGGAGCACCTGAAGGGGCGGCTGGCGCGCTTCAAGGTGCCCAAGCGCGTGGAGCTGGTGAAGGCCCTGCCGGTGTCGCCCGCCGGGAAGATCCTCAAGCGAGAGTTGCGCGAGCAGGCCATCGCGGCGGACGCGCGCGACGCTTCGTGACGGGCGGTATCCTCTCTTCAAGCATTTCAACCAGGAGCGGCGCACATGGCTGACAGTTCCAGGAAGGTCGAGAAGCGGGACATCCCCACGGCACGGCTCGCGGTGCGCGCGAGGCTCGTGGGTGAGGAGGGATTTCCCGTCATCTTCGTGCACGGCAACTGTTCCTCTTCCGCGTTCTTCGAATCGCTGATGAAGACGCTGCCCGAGGGCTTCCGGGGCATCGCGCCGGACATGCGCGGCTACGGGGAGACGGAGCCCAAGACCATCGACGCGACGCGCGGCATGCGCGACTTCAGCGACGACCTGGTGGCGCTGATGGACGCGCTGTCGCTCAAGCGCGCGGTGTTCGTGGCGCACTCGGCCGGCGCGGGCATGGTGATGCAGTTGTCCCTGGACCACCCGGAGCGCGTGGCGGGCGTCGTGGTGGAAGCGCCCCTGTCGCCCTATGGCTTCGGCGGCACGAAGGACACGGACGGCACGCCGTGCTGGGCGGACTTCGCGGGCTCCGGCGGTGGCACGGCCAACCCGGACTTCGTGCAGCGGCTGAAGTCGAAGGACCGCTCCACGGAGACGCCCACGTCGCCTCGCAACGTGATGAACGGCTGCTACGTGAAGCCCCCGTTCCGTCACCCGGACGAGGAGATGCTCCTGGACTCGGTGCTGAACACGCACGTGTCGGACGAGCTGTACCCGGGCAACTTCACCAAGTCCGACAACTGGCCGGGCGTGGCGCCGGGCACCACGGGCATGAACAACGCCATGGCGCCGCGCTACTACAACACGTCGTCCTTCGCGGCCCTGAAGAACGGGCCGGACGTGCTGTGGATCCGCGGCGCGGACGACGCCATCGTTTCAGACACGTCACTGTTCGACTTCGGTTTCCTGGGCAAGCTGGGCGCGGTGCCCGGCTGGCCCGGGGATGAGAAGTACCCGCCGCAGCCCATGGTGTCGCAGATGCGCGGCGTGATGGAGCGCTACGCGAAGAACGGTGGTCGCTTCCGCGAGGTCGTCCTCCAGGACACGGGCCACAGCCCGCACCTGGAGAAGACGCAGGAGTTCGAAGCCCTGCTGACGCCCTTCCTGCGGGAGCACGCCCGCTAGCCATTCCTGACGCGCGTTGATGGCGCGGAGGGCCTTCCGGGACGACCCCGGTGGCCCTTGGCGCGTCCGCGCATCGGGTTTCCCTGTCGCACGTCTGCTGTCGCCGCACCCTCTTCACCCACCCGGAGGTCCGCATGCGAAGCACCTGGACGTTGTCGCTCACGGCCGCATTGCTGATGGCAGGTTGCGGGGCAGAACCGCCCGCGTCGGAGGCGCCTCCGGTGGAGGCGGCCGTCGGCACGGCGGAGGCCCCGCTGGACGCGGACCTCGCGCCCTACTTCGACGCGGTCACCACGCCGACCAACGGCTACAACGTGGTGGGCACGCTGACGCCGGCCTCGTGGTCCTGGGGGCAGATTGAGTTGCTGGAGGGGCGCCAGCGCTTCCGCAGCGAGTACTACAACCCGCGTACGCAGAAGCTGCGCTACCAGGACACGTACCAGTCCAGCGACTACCCGGTGGCGACGTTCTTTGGCGCGCTCAACCAGCAGTTGGTGGACGGCTTCAACCTGGCCTACGCGAATAGCTGTGCCACGACGGCGGGGAGCACCTGTCCCGCGGTCGGGCCCACCAAGCCGGCGGCGCGTTACGTCCTCCTACACAAGGGACGGGCCACGGCGGCGCGCACCTGCAATGTGAACCTGACGCCGACGCTGTTGGTGCACGGCGCCATCCAGGACGCGAACGTCTGGATGTTCCCCAACGGCAACAACGGTTCGGGTGGTTCGTACGGCAACGCGGCCCAGAAGACGGGCCTGGTGCAGGACCTGGAGTCGAAGGGCCGCTGCGTGTACGCGGTGACGTTCGGCTCGTTCCACGGCGACAACTACAACCACGCCATCCACGTGGCCAACGCGGTGAGCCGCATCAAGGCGCTGCACCCGGGCGTGGCGCGGGTGGACGTCATCGCGTGGAGCAAGGGCGTGCTGGCGGTGGACCCCTGGATTGCCAACGCGGCGACGTGGGGCGGTTTCAGCACCACGCGGCTCTTCGAGCGGCTGGCGAAGGAGCAGGCGTCGCAGGTGCCGGCGTATGACGACTCCGTGCGCGTGTACGTGCCGCTGTCCGGGCCGCACAAGGGCATCGACCTGAACTTCCGCCACCCCATCCACACGCTGACCATCGCGAGCACGTCGTCGAACGCGCCGGTGGGCCGTGGGCCGATGCCGTGGACGTACTTCTCCGCGTTCCAGTGCGTGACGTGGGGCTCGGACGTGCCCTGGTACAACAACCCGTATGCGGAGAGCGTGTGCGAGGGCTCCGGCGGCATGTGGCCGGACTTCTTCCGCCGCATCTACCTGTCGAACATCACGGGCCTGAGCAGCACGGGCGCGCCGGTGTCCGCGAGCACGCTCCAGTCGCTGAACACCACCCAGGGCCTGTCCGCGAGCGCGTTCAACTTCGACGAATACAACATGAGCCTGTTCGGCTCCGTGAACGACAGCGGCAAGTACGTGACGGCGTTCCCGGGCCAGCTCCAGGCGGCGAACGACCTGCGCGGCACGTACCCGATTCCGGACCGCAGCGCGCTGGCGTGGGACAACGTGGATCCGAACGAGAACCGCTACTTCCCGTGGCTGGATTCGAAGCTCATCTACAACCCGTTGAACCCCTGGATCGCCGCGGGCTACATGGACGCGACGGACCACCGCGTGTGCCGCACCACCGCTTATGACCCCGCCGGTTCGCCGTGCTTCGCGTACCACGCGTACAACACGAACCAGAACGCGGAGGGCTACAACATCTCCAACTACGCCAAGTACCGCATCATGCACGGCCTGGGCATGGCGACGGCGATGGAGATGGGCGGCAAGTTCATCACCCGTCTGGCGGAGCACGGCCTGGATACGCGCCTGAAGTCGCTCTACGTGCTCTACGGTACGGCGGCCGGTTCGGCGCCCTACGAGACGGACGGCATGACGTCCACGACGTCCGCGCCGCGCGGCGACGGCGTGCTGTTCGAGGCGAGCATCGCGGCGATGACCCAGCTCACCCAGGGCTGGACCGCGGCGAAGAAGACCGCGGACGCGAAGCAGGAGGGCATGGCGTACGACCACCTGAGCATGGGCATCACGCCGGCCGTGTGGAACAAGATCTCCGCGCACTTCGTTTCGCGGGATTGATGTGAGGTGACTCCTTCCCCACCGTGCGAACGGTGGGGAAGGGGTGTCAGGGTGACTACTGGGGCCGGGGTGGAACGCTGACGCCCAGCAGTGCGCCCATGTCGCGGAAGAGCTTGTCGAAGGAGTCCGCACGCCTTGCGGCTTCGAGGTCGAAGATCTTCGTCAGGGCGGCTTGGTCGATGGTTGGGCTGTATCCGTCGGGCATGCGCTTGTGCAGCCAGCCCTTCGCATCGCGGATGCGCTCCGGATGGGGCGGTGCCCGCAGGTCAGAGGGAAGTCCCCGGTGGTTGCGAAGGGACTCTGCGGCCGCGAGGAACCACGCTTCGTATTCACACTGTGCGACGACCACGGAAATGGCTCGGTCCGACCGATGCTTTCGTGCCCACCCCAGGAGCCGAGGGCCCAGCACGCAGGGCATGTCCTCGTCGGCATCCAGCAGGACGAGGATGCATCCATCGCCGCCAACCCTCCGGGCTGTCAAATCGATGACGCGGCTCAGTTCGTCCTCTTTGACGAGCTTTCCTCGCGATAGACGGTGGGGCGGATTCAGCATGTCCAACCGGACTTCTGGTGCAAGGAAGCTCGCCAGACGCCTCACGAGAATAGGTGCGGCCAGGACTTCTCCAGCTCCCTCCACGATGAGTCCCAGCTTCATCAGGCGTCGTGCTCCCAGAGTTTGAGCTGATCCGCTTGGGGGACCGCCTGCCTGTCGGGAGGTAATTGGTCGGCCTTCAGCAACTCGCCCACCGTGTAGAGCCGGTCCTTCAGCGCGGAACGGGTTTCCGCATCGACCTGGGCGATGATGCTTCGGCCTTGCTCTGAAACCACGGAGAGGATCTCGTCCGCCTCGATGCTGGAGTCATCCAGCAGTTCAGGACTGTGGCTGGTGACGATGACCTGGGTGTACTGCGAGGCGTCCCGGAGAGCATCACGGAGGACACCTGCTGCGGCAGGATGAAGTGCGACCTCGGGTTCCTCGATACCTACAACATGGATTCGCTGTTCGACCCGGGTCTGGAACAGCGCGACTAGGATGCCGAGCGCGCGCAGCGTGCCGTCCGACATGTTGATGGCCGGAAATTGCCAGTAGCGGCTATCGGCACCTTCAATCTTCTGTAGGAACGACAGCGTTTCCATGTGGCCAACGCGTGTGTAGCCCACGGCGTGAAGGCTCGGCACGATGGCACGCAGATACTCCTCAATGCGCTTTTTCGTGGAGTATCCATCCGGTTTTTCCAGGCGCTCTAGGATGCTGGGAAGGTTGGAGCCGTCACGGGCCAAGAGTTCTCCCTTGTCAGGTGATTGAAGAGCGCGGAGTTGGTCCGGATTGAGGTTGTAGAACCCCATGGTCGACAGCGCGTCGAAGACAGGGCGGAACTCCGGAAGACCTGCTGCATTGACTAGATAAAGGCGGTCCTCCGAGGCAGGTGGAGCAACTGGAGCAGGCTTGACGACGAGGGCACCTTCTCGGACGTGGTACCTCGCTTCGCCGATTGCGCACTCCTCTTCTTGGACTACGTAGTCTCCATCCGCGCTGGTTCCGATGCCGACAGAGAAGTGCCCGGTGGACCCATTGGGGAACTGAAAATCGAGACGGATTTCAAAAAGTCCCAACGGTTTGCGCGAGCGGCGCACGATCTCCTCGGCCCCTCCTCGGTTCCTGAGCGCGTGCGCAAGGGATGTCCGCAATGCGTCCGTAATAAGCCGCAGGGCGTCCAGGAAGTTGCTCTTGCCCGAACCGTTGGGACCCACGAGGAACGTCAACGGACCCAGAGCGACATCGCAGACCTCGATGCTGCGGTAGTCGCGCAGTGCCACGCGGGTGATGAAGGGTGCCCGGCTTCCGGGTCGGTGGACGGCGGGCTGCCCGGAGTTTTCGGCGGAAGGCATCAGGCTCTCTCCACGGACACGACCACTGCTCCGGGCCGCCCATCGTGCCAGCAGGCCCAGGAGAGCGGTAGCGTTGCGTGAACACGCAGCGTCCGCATCCTGAATCCAACAGGTCCACCCGCTTCGCTCTAGCATCTGGCGTATGCCCATCGTCCATGACTGGCTGGCCCGGCGGGCATCGCTCGCCCCGGAGCGCACGGCGCTCATCGACCCGCTTCGGGGTGGTCAGCGCATCTCGTGGCGCGAGTGGAACGCGGCGGCGCACCGGACGGCGCTGCTGCTGCTCGACCTGGGTGTGACTTCCGGGGACCGGGTCTCCGTGCTCGCCTACAACGGCGTGGAGACGCTGGACCTGCTGTTCACCTGCGCGAAGCTGGGCGCCGCGCTCCAGCCGCTCAACTGGCGCCTGGGCGTGACGGAGCTGCGGGGGCTGCTCGCGGATGTCGCGCCCCAGGCCGTCCTCTTCGGGCCTGAGTTCCGCGCACAGGTGGAGGCGCTGCGCTCCTTGCTGCCCCAGATCCGGCATTGGATTCCCCTGGCGGATCCGCTTCCGGGTGAACGCTCCTTCGCCTCACGCGACGACCTGTCCTCGTCCCGTGCTCTGCCCGTCATCCATGTGGATCCCGATTCTCCGTGGGTGCTGTGCTCCACCGGAGGCAGCACCGGCCTGCCGAAGTCCGCGGTGCTCACCCATGGCTCGCTCACCGCGAACGCCGCGAACACCGTCGTCAGCTGGGGCCTCACCCAGGACGACGTGGCCCTGCTCAACGCGCCCTTGTTCCACACCGGCGGCCTCAACGTGTTCACGCTGCCCCTCGTGTACGTGGGCGGCGCTTCCGTCGTGTGCCGGGGCTTCGACGTGGAGCAGACCTTCGACCTCATCCACTCGGGCACCGTCAGCGTCGTCTTCGGCGTGCCCACCATGTTCATCGAGATGCAGCGCCACCCTCGCTTCGACGCGGTGGACTTCTCCCGACTCAAGCTGCTGATCAGCGGTGGCGCACCCTGCCCCGCCCCCGTCTTCGAGCGCTTCTTCGCCCGCGACATCCCCTTCCGCACCGGCTACGGCCTCACCGAAGCGGGACCCAACAACTTCTTCCTGCCTGCGCACGCCGTGCGTTCCCACCCGGGCTTCGTCGGCGTTCCCCTGTTCCATGTCGAGGCGCGCATCGAAGGTGAGGCGAACCCCGGGGACGTGGGCGAGCTGCTGCTGCGCGGCCCCCACCTGTGCTCGGGCTACTGGCGCAACCCGGAGGAGACCGCTCGCGTCTTCGTGCACGGTTGGCTGCACACCGGCGACCTGGCCTCCCGTGACGCGGCGGGCTTCTTCCGCATCGAGGGCCGGCGCAAGGACCTGATCATCTCCGGCGGTGAGAACATCCACCCCTCGGAGGTGGAGAGCGTCCTCGCGGGCCATCCCGATATCGCGGAGGTCGCCGTCATCGGCGTCCCCGACCCGAAGTGGGGGGAAGTCCCCCGCGCCCTCGTCGTCCCCCGGCCCGGCGCCACTCCTACCCTCGCGGCGCTCCAGGCCTTCTGTGAGGGCCGCCTCGCCCGCTACAAGCTGCCCCGCACGCTGCGCCTCCTCCAAGCCCTGCCGCGCACCCCGGCGGGCAAGGTGGACCGGCGGGCGCTCGGCCTGTCGCACGGCCTGGGGTGAATTTCGGTCCGTGACGGCCGTCCTCCCAGGGCGCGGGATGGCGCCTCCGGGACGGGCCGGGGGACCCCTGCATGTCCGGCCGGACATGAATCCGTAATATTTGGTCATGAAGCGGAAGCCCCCAGGAAATATGGGGGTGTCAGGTTGGGTGTGCGTTCTGGAGGCGGACGGTGGGGCTCCGGTCTTTTGGAGAGAAGCCCGGGTCCCCACTTCCGCCTCTGGTCCGCATCCCGGGAGACCGACGCATGGAGATGACCCCTCGCCCCACGACCTCGGAGGAAGCCACCATCCAGGTGCTGCTCGTCGAGGACGACGAACGCCTGGCCCGGCTCACCGCCCGCTACCTGCAGGAGCACGGCATCATCGTCACCGTCTCCGCCTCCGGCACCGACGCGCTCGCGCAGACGTCCCGCCACACCTATGACGTCATCCTGCTGGACCTGATGCTCCCCGGCCGCGACGGCCTGGAAGTGTGCCGCGAGCTGCGCACCCGCACCGACGTGCCCATCATCATGCTCACCGCGCGCGGCGAGGAGGCCGACCGCGTCCTGGGCCTGGAGTCCGGCGCGGACGACTACCTGCCCAAGCCCTACTCGTCGCGCGAGCTGCTGGCCCGCATCCGCGCCCAGGTGCGCCGCGCCCGGGGCAAGGTGGGCCCCACCAGCCACCCCGTGCATGCGGGCCGGCTGGTGCTGGACCCTCGCAGCCTGAGCGCGTCCCTGGACGGCAAGCCGCTGACCCTCACCACCTACGAGTTCAGCCTGCTGCGCGTGCTGGCCGAACGCGCCGGCCGCGTCCTCAGCCGTGAGCAACTGCTCGACCTGGTGAAGGGCAGCGCGGACGAGGTGTTCGACCGCTCCGTGGACGTGCACATCTTCCGCCTGCGCCAGAAGCTGGAGGTGGACCCCAGAAACCCGCGCCTGCTCAAGACGGTCCGCGGTGCCGGCTACATGCTGGCCACCGAGACCGAGGCAGAGCCGTGAAGAAGGCCCGTCACTTCTTCCGCCTCCCCACCGGCCTGCTCGCCCGCATCTACCTGGTGGGCGTCATCCAGATCATCCTGGTGGCCCTCTCGCTCATGCTCGCGCGGGACTTCCTGCGCAACGAGTCCTGGCGCAACCGCTTCGACGACGAGCTGTCCTACTTCGTCGACGAGTGGACCGCCCTGCGCGACAACCCCGCCGCGCTCCAGGCCTCGCTCGACCGCGCGCAGCAGCGCATGGGCATGCGCGTCACCCTGCGCGACGTGAATGGCCAGTTGCTCGGCAACACCCGGCCGGAGCCCGCGCCCGCGCTCAGCGCCGACGAGCTGCACGTCACCTCGCGCGTCACCCGAAAGGGGCCGCCCGGGCCCTTTCCCGGTCCCAGCGGGCCGGGCAGGGGCCTCCTGGTGGTGAGCCCCTTTCCGGGGCCCATTCAGGTGTACGCCTCCGTGTCGTTGCCGCCTCCGCCTCCGCCTCCCGACAACGACCGCCAGACGGCCATCATCGTGGGCTTGGTCCTGGCGTGCACCGCCATCACCTCCGTCGCCTTCGCGCGCACGCTCGCGGGGCCGCTGAAGAAGCTGGCCTCGGCCGCCCGGGCCTTTGGCGCGGGACGGCTGGATGTGCGCGCGGGCCTGCGCCGCAACGATGAGCTGGGGCTCGTGTCGGAGGCCTTCGACGAGATGGCCGGCCGCATCACCCAGCTCCTGCGCTCGCAGAAGGAGCTGCTCGCCAACGTGTCGCATGAGCTGCGCACACCGCTGTCCCGCATCCGCGTGGCGCTGGACCTGGCCGCGGAAGGCGACGCGCAGACCGCTCGCGAGCTGCTCCCCGACATCACCGAGGACCTGGCGGAGCTGGAGCGCCTGGTGCAGGACGTGCTCACCACGTCACGCCTGGAGCTGGTGACGGAGGGCGCCAGCGGCGCCGCGCCCCCCCTGCGCCTGGAGCACGTGGACGCGAACGCGCTGCTGGACAAGGCCGCCGCCCGCTTCCGGACCTCGCGGCCCCAGCACCGCCTGGAGGTCCAGGTGGACGGGGCGCTCCCGGGGCTGGAGGCGGACCCCGTCCTGTTGCGGCGCGTGCTGGACAACCTGCTCGACAACGCGGGGAAATATTCGGAGGCCGGCACCACCGTGCAACTGCTCGCCCGGACGGAGGGCGACGGCGTCCAGGTGGAGATTCGCGACCAGGGCATCGGCATCGACGCGGAGGACCTGGCGCGGGTGGGTACGCCCTTCTTCCGCACCGACCGCAGCCGCGCCTGCACGACGGG